>JAUHXR010000061.1 GCA_030426845.1 Polyangia bacterium
ACCTCGGCGAAGAGCTGCAGCCCGATCGGCGCGCCGAGCGCGAGCACCCGCCGCATCACCGGGACGTCGACCGGCGCGCGCCCGGTGCCCGGCAAGCGGGCGACGGCGGCCCCGACCATCGCGAGCTGGACCACCGTGACGATCGCGCTCCCGAGGCCTGCCCCGCCCGCGCCCAGCGACGGCAGCCCGATCGCGGGCACGCCGAAGACGAGCGCCCACGAGAGCGGCGCGTTGACCAGGTTCGCGACCACCACCGCGACGAGCAGCGGCCGGGTGATCTGCTGGGCCTGGAGGAAGGCGCGCGTGGCCGCGAAGAGCAGGAAAGGCGCGAGGCCGAGGAGCCGCGCGTAGAGGTAGGGCCGAGCCTCCGCGGTGGTGGCCTCGTCGATCCCGAGCCACGGGAGGGCGAGCGCGAGGCCGGCCACGAGGAGGCCGAGCGGGACGCACACCAGGAGCGCCACGTAGCGGCCCTGCCACAGGAGCGCGCCGGCGCGGCCGTGCTCGCCGGCGCCGAGCGCCTGCGAGATGAGCGGGTCGAGCGCGAGCATGCAGCCGAGGCCGAGCACGCTGATGAGGAAGTAGAGGTTGTTGCCGAGGCCGACCGCGCCGAGCGGGACCTCCCCGAGGCGGCCGACGATCGCGGTGTCGACCAGGCCGAGCAGCATCGCCCCGAGCTGCGTCGCGAGCAGCGGGAGGCTGAGCTTCAGCAGCGCGCGTAGCTCGTCCATGGGCGGGCCCGGGCTGTGCCTCGCGACGCCCGCCGAGGCAATCCGGCGCCTCGACAAGGCTCGCGGCCGGTGCCATGGTCTCTCTGCCCTGAGTTACGTCATGATCCGATGCGTCCCTCGCCCGGCCTCCACCGCCGCCCTGCTCCTCGCGTGCGCCCTGACGGGCGGCCTCTCCACGGGCTGCGTCTTCGAAGGCAGCGTCAACCCGCCGCGCCCCGACGGAGGCCCGACGGTGAGCCGCGACGGCGACGTGTTCCCCGGGTGGCGCGAGGGGTGCGGCATCGGCGGCTCGAGCGGCGCGAGCGGCTCCGGCGGGGCCTGCCCCGAGGACGCGGGCCCGCCGGAGGGCGACGCGGGGCCGCCGCCGCCGCCGTGCAACGAGGTCACCTTCACCTACCGCAACCCTGGCGCGCGCACCGTCTGGGTCAGCGGCTCGTTCACCCCGCGGCCCGCCCTGCCGAGCGAGTGGGCGCGGACTCCCGCGGAGGGCGCGCTCGAGATGGTGAGCGACGGGGCGGGCGGCTGGTCGGTCACCGCGCTCCTCGAGCCGTTCGGCCGCCACGAGTACAAGCTGATCGTCGACGGGACGTCCTGGATCGCCGACCCCAACTCCGACGAGCAGGTGCCGGACGGCTTCGGCGGCCAGAACTCCGTGATCTACGTCTGCACGACGGGTTGCGGCGACGTGGACGCCTTCGACTGGCGCGACGCGGTCATGTACTTCCTGATGGTCGACCGCTTCCGGGACAGCGACTCGCGCGCGGACCCGGTGGCGGGCGCGACCGACGGCGACGCGACCCGCGGGCCCAGCGGGCAGTACGAGGGCGGTGACCTCAACGGCGCGACCGAGCGGCTCGACTACCTCGCCGACCTCGGCGTCACCGCGGTGTGGCTCAGCGCGCCCTACGAGAACCGCGACACCGACGGCGCGGCGATCGACCCGGGAAGCGACCCGAACCGCTACTCGGCCTACCACGGCTACTGGCCCTCGCCGGACAACATCGACTACTCGAACCCGATGAGCCCGAGCCCGCGGCCCCGGGTGGAGTCGCGCATCGGCACCGACGCGGACCTGCGCCGCTTCGTCGACACGACCCACGCGACCACGGGCGCCGACGGCCGGCCGATGAAGGTCCTGTTCGACTACGTGATGAACCACGTGGACCTCGACAGCGGCCTCTACGCCGCGCACCCCGACTGGTTCGCGCGGCGCGGCGGAGGCTTCCCGCTCTGCGGCCCGGAGAACCTCTGGGACGACCCCTTCTGGGGCGTGCGCTGCGCGTTCACCGACTACCTGCCCGCGTTCGACTTCGACAACGCGGCGCCGCGCGCGTGGAGCGTCAACGACGCGCTGTGGTGGGCCCGCGAGTACGACCTCGACGGCTACCGCCTCGACGCGATCAAGCACGTGCCGCGGAGCTGGCTGACGGATCTCCGCGCGCGCCTGACCACGGAGTTTCCCTCGCCCGCGGGCGAGCGCTTCTACCTGGTCGGCGAGACCTTCGCCTACGACGACCAGGGCCTCATCGGGTCGTTCGTCGACCCGGACACGATGCTCGACGGGCAGTTCGACTTCCCGCTCAAGGCGCGGCTCTGCGAGGCGCTGTTCCGGCCGGACGGCGACCTGAGCGCGCTGTCGGGCTTCATGGACGGCAACGACACCTTCTACGGGCCGACCGCGATCATGACGACGTGGATCGGCAACCACGACATCCCGCGCGCGATCCACTTCGCCTCGGGCGAGATCGCCAATTGCCGCGAGGGCAGCAACGTCGGCAACGGCTGGAGCTGGCGCCCCGGTCAGCCGGCCGACCCGGCCGCGTACGAGCGGCTCGAGCTCGCGTTCGCGGTGCTCATGACCAACCCGGGCATCCCGCTGATCTACTACGGGGACGAGATCGGCCTCGCGGGCGGCGGCGACCCGGACAACCGCCGCATGATGCCGTGGGACGACGCGGGCCTGAGCCCGGCCCAGCGCGATCTGCGCGACACCGTCCGCGCCCTCGCCCGGGCGCGCTCCGAGCGGCGCGCGCTCACCCGCGGCCGCCGCCGCACCCTGCACGTCGATCGCGACACCTGGGTCTACGCGATGGGCGGCTGCGGTGTCGCCGCGCCCGACGTGGTGGTCGCGATCAACCGCTCGGACGCGCCGCGCGACGTGGCGATCCCCGCCGGGAGCTACACCGACCTCATCGCGGGTGGCGGGGTGAGCGGGGGCACACGCAGCGTCCCGGCCCGCGGCTTCCTCGTCCTCGGCTCGGAGTGACCGCGCGCGGCTCGGCCATCGCTCGCGTCGGGCAGGTCCGGCGCGGGACGCGCGTAGACTCGCGCGATGAGGACTCGCGCGACCCGCGTCGCCGCCGCGCTCGCCCTGCTGCTGATCGCGTGCGGCTCCGGCGCCGACGAACCCGTGGGCCGCGGCTTCCAGCCCGCGATGCAGGCCGCGTCGCAACCCGACGAGACGCGGCCGGCGACGACCGACCCCGCAGCGACAGCCCCCGCGGCGCCCCCGGCCGTGGCTCCTCCCCCGCCCGGGCCGGGCCTCGTCGCGTGCACCCAGGGGGCTCAGCAGAGCTGCAACGCGGCGTGGGCGACCTGCGGCTGTGCGTTGAACGAGCGCGGCGACGTCGCCCGCGTCGAGGCCGACTTCGACGGGGACGGCGCGATCGACCTGCGCCTGACCCACGTCTACGACGACGCCGGCAACAAGCTGCGCTGGGAGCACGACCGCGGCGCCGACGGCGAGATCGATCTCGTGTGCACCTTCACGCCGCCCTGCCCTCCGCCGCACCCGAACGACTCCTGCCACTGCTACGGCCCGACGCGCGCGATCTCCGCGGACGAAGCGCGCGCGCGCATCGAGGCGGCCGGGGACCGCGCCGAGCGCCTCGACCCGGGGGAGGTGGCTCCGATCCTCGAGGCGACTCGACGCGCGGAGTGACGCGCCGGCCGGCGAGTGGGCCGGCCCGATCACTGCTAGAACGTGCTGGGTGAGCGACCGCTTCGAGCTCTTCCTCCTCACGCGCGAGGCGCGCTCGCGCCGCGACGGGATCGAGCTGACCCTCTGGGGCGCGTCGTCCGAGGGCCCGGTCAAGGTGCGTCTGACCGCGCAGGAGGCGTCGTTCTACGTCGAGCGCGACGTCCCCACCGAGGCCGGCCGGCGCGTCGCGACCGAGCTGAGGACCCTCGCCGGCGCGCCGGTCGACGAGGTGTTCTTCCGGGATCGGCGCGACATGCGGGCCGAGGCGGAGCGGCTCCGCGGGATCGGGCGGGCCGCGCACGAGGCCGACGTGAAGCCGGCCGACCAGGCGCTGATGCGGCGCGCGATCACCGGCGGCTGCGTGGCGATCGGCGAGGCCCGCCGCCGGGAGGGCTACCTCGAGCTGGTCGACCCGGAGCTGATCCCCGCAGACCTCGCGCCCGCGCTGCGCGTCGGCTCCTTCGACGTGGAGGCGGAGGGCCCGGAGGCCGAGCTGATCAGCGTCGCGATCGTCTCGGACGCGGGCGAGCGCGTGTTCGTCCGCGGCGACGGCCCGCCGATCGAGGGCGTCCGGTACTACCCGGACGAACGCAGCGCTCTGCAAGGGTTCTTGACCTACGTCGCGGAGCTCGACCCCGATGTCCTCATCGGCTGGAACGTGGTCGGCTTCGACCTGACCTACCTCGAGGCGCGCTGCCGTCGGCTGCGCCTGCCGTTCCGCCTCGGGCGCGCCGGCGAGGTCGCCAAGGTCCTCACCGGAATCCAGCCGAACAGCCCGCCGGTCGCGATCGTGCCGGGTCGCGTGGTCCTCGACGGGATCGCCACGATGCGGGCCGCGACGTGGTCGTTCGAGCGCTGGAGCCTCGAGCACGTCGGCCAGCGCCTGCTCGGCCGCGGCAAGAAGATCGCCCATGGCGCCGACGGCGATCGGCTCGAGGAGATCCTCCGGATGTACCGCGAGGAGCTGCCCAAGCTGATCGAGTACAACCTCGAGGACTGCCGGCTGGTGCGCGACATCTTCGCCGAGGCCCACGTCCTCGAGTTCGCGATCGAGCGGCAGCGGCTCACGGGGCTCACCATGGACCGGCGCGCCGGCGCGGTGAGCGCGTTCGACATGCTCTACCTCCCGCGGCTCCACGCCGAGGGTCGGGTCGCGCCCACCATCGGCTACCGAAACGACGGCCTCGCCAGCCCGGGCGGGATGGTCATGGACTCCGAGCCCGGGCTCTACGAGAACGTGCTCGTCCTCGACTTCAAGAGCCTGTACCCGAGCCTCATCCGCACCTTCCTCGTCGACCCGCTCGGTCTCGCGCTCCACCGCGAGGCGGACGAGCGCGACACGGTCGAGGGCTTCGGCGGCGCGCGCTTCCACCGCCGCCGGCACATCCTGCCCGGGCTCATCGAGACGCTCTGGCGCGCGCGCGACCGCGCGAAGGCGGCCAAGGACGAGGCCCTCTCGCGCGCGATCAAGATCCAGATGAACTCGTTCTACGGCGTGCTCGGCTCACCCGGGTGCCGCTTCTTCGACCCGCGCCTCGCCAGCTCGATCACCCGGCGCGGGCACCAGGTGCTGCACCAGAGCCGGGCGTGGCTCGAGGCGCAGGGCCACCGCGTGATCTACGGCGACACCGACTCGCTCTTCGTCCTGCTCGGGCCCGAGGTCGACGCGGCGGACTGCGGCCCGCTCGGCGCGTCCCTGGCGGCGGGCCTCAACGCGCACTGGTCCGCGCGGATCGAGGAAGAGCACGGGCTGCCGAGCCACCTGGAGCTCGAGTTCGAGACGCACTACCGCCGCTTCCTGATGCCGACGATGCGCGGCTCCCAGGTCGGCTCGAAGAAGCGCTACGCCGGCCTCGTCACGCGCCGCGACGCGGGGGGCGCGACCGACCGCGTGGTCATCAAGGGCCTCGAGGCCGTGCGGACCGACTGGACCCCGCTCGCGCGGGGCTTTCAGCGCGAGCTGCTCCGGCGGGTCTTCGTGGGCGAGCCGTACGCGGCGTGGATTCGTGAGGTCTCCGATCGCCTGTTCCGGGGCGAGCTCGACGACGAGCTCGTCTACCACCGGCGGCTCCGGCGAGGGCTCGACGAGTACACCGATCGCGCGCCGCCCCACGTCGCCGCCGCCCGCCAGCTCGCGCGGCCGGGCCGCAGCGTCGACTACGTGATCACGACGCGCGGCCCGCAGCCGCTCGAGCGCCTGCGCGCGCCGATCGACTACGACCACTACCTGAAGAAGCAGCTCGCGCCGGCGGCCGACGTGGTGCTCCCGTTCGTCGGCGCGGAGTTCCTCGCGCTCGGCGGCCGTCAGCTCTCGCTGTTCTGATCGCGCGGCTCGCGCGCGGCGCTCACTCGGGCTCGGCCGGGCCCTCGTCGCCGGGCGCGGGCGGCGCCTCCTGGCCGCGCTGGATGCGCTCGAGCTCGAGGAGGTAGCGGTCGGCGAGCTGGCCGATGCCGCGGATCGCCGAGCGGAACGCACGCCGATCGAAGTTGGAGTCGGTGTTGAGGATCATCGCGAGGCGCACCTCGCCGTCCGTCGGATCCCACTCGAACTTGCCGAGGAGGATGGTCCAGTTGAGCTCCATCAGGCGACGCAGCAGCGGCAGCGTGGTGTCGGCCTCGGCCGTCGCGCGGAGGTAGCGCTCGACGTAGAGGTACACGGTGTCGGTGCGGTCGCTGTAGACGAGCCGGATCGCGAAGTCGCGGCCGGTGGTCAGGCCGCGCGCGGTGAACCGGCAGCGCGCGCGCTGGGCGTCGACGGCCTCGCAGCTCGGCGAGCGGACGCGCATCGCGGCGAGCTCGGCCTGCATCGCCTCGAGGTAGCGCGGCTGACCCTCGGGCACCGTGTCGGCGCCCTCGCCGGGATCGGCCGAGGCCTCCGTCGGCTCGCCGTCCTGCGCGGACGCGAGGGCCGGGGCCATGAGCGCCAGGCCCCCCGACACGCAGAGGCTCCCCGTCGCGGAGAGCGCGAGGCCGAGCAGGAGCGGCCGCAGGCAGAATCGCATGGCGCGTAACGAGACACGGGGCAGCCCCGATGTCCAGCGGATCACTCGATGAGGTCGAGGTTGCCGTGCGGGATCTCCGGCGGGGACTCGGCCGCGGTGAGCCGCATGAACACGCTGCCGATGCACTCCTCCTGGTGGACCGGTCCGAAGTCGCGGCTGTCCTCGCCGTTGTAGCTGCGGTTGTCGCTGAGGACGAACAGCCCCCCCTCGACCTCGCGCTCGCGATAGTTCGGCAGCGGGCGCGGCCGGTAGAAGAAGGTGTGGTCGTGGCCGAGGATCGTCTCGACGCCCCAGACCATCTGCACCTGCCGGCCGGTCTCCACGTCGTTGAACGTGATCGGAGGGTGGAGGTCGACGTCCGGCGTGTCGCCGTTGATCGAGAGCTGCCCCTCCTGGAGGCGCACGCGCTGGCCCGGGCGACCGACGAAGCGCCCCATCACGAAGCGCCCCGGCTCGCTCGGGTGCGGACACAGGAGGATGTCCCCGAGCTGGAAGTCGGTGCCCCGCCACACCACCACGCGGTCACCCACGAGGACGGTGGGGGCCATCGCGTTGTGCCCGACCTCCACCACGCGGACGAAGAAGAAGTAGAGGACGGCGACCACCACCCCGAGGAGCGCCGCCACGACCCCGAGGAACTTAAGCGCGCCCTTGAAGAAGTCTCGCACCGTCGGATCCTAAAGGACCGCCCTCCATTAGAGAACCGCGACGCCCACACGCACGCCCGCCCGGGCCTCAGCCGAGCAGCGCCGCGACGGCCGCCGCGGGGTCTGGCGCGCCGAAGACCGCGCGGATCACCGCGACGCCCGCCGCGCCCTCGGCCCGCAGCGCGGGCGCGAGCGCAGGGGTCACGCCGCCGAGCGCGTAGACGGGCAGCGCGAGCCCCGCGGTCATGCGGGCGAACCCCGCCACCCCGAGCGGCGCGCCCTTGCCGTCCACCGCCGCGATCGGCGAGAGCAGCGCGAAGGACGCGCCGGCCGCTGCCGCCTCGACGAGGCCGGCGCGGTCGTGGCGCGAGCAGCCGACGCGGGCGTCCCCCCCCACGGACGCGACCGGCGGCCCGCCCTCGGTGAGGTGCACGCCGGCCGCCCCGACGCGCCGCGCGAGCCCCGGGTCGTCGGTGACGAAGAGCGCCGCGCCGGCCGCCGACGTGATCGCGGCCAGGCGCCGGCCCGCGCGCTCGAGCTCTGCGGGCTCGGCCGACGGATCCCGCAGGCGGACCGCGACCGCGCCGGGCGGCGCGCCCTCGAGCGCGGCCTCGACGATCGCGACCGACGCCTCCGACGCGTCCGGCGTGATCAGGTAGAGCGAGAAGCTCAAGCCCGCTCGGAGCCGATGACGCCCTCGAGCGGGCTCGACGCGGTGGCGTAGAGCTTCTTCGGGATGCGCCCCGCGAGGAAGGCGTCGCGCCCCGCCTCGGTGGCCATGCGCATCGCGCGGGCCATGCGCACCGGATCCTTGGCGCCCGCGATCGCGGTGTTCATCAGCAGGCCGTCGCAGCCCATCTCCATCGCGAGCGCGGCGTCCGACGCGGTGCCGACCCCCGCGTCGACGATCACCGGCACGCCCGCGCGCTGGAGGATGATCTCGAGGTTGTACGGGTTGCGGATGCCGAGGCCGCTCCCGATCGGCGCGGCGAGGGGCATCACCGCCGCGCAGCCGAGGTCCTCGAGCCGGCGCGCGGTGATCGGGTCGTCGCTCGTGTAGGGCAGCACGGTGAAGCCGTCCTTCACCAGCGCCTCGGCCGCGACGAGGGTCGCGGGCACGTCGGGGAAGAGCGTCGCCTCGTCGCCGAGGACCTCGAGCTTGACGAGGCTCGTGCCGAGCATCTCGCGCGCGAGCTTGGCGGTGCGCACCGCGTCCTCGGCGGTGTAGCAGCCGGCGGTGTTGGGGAGGATCGTCGCGCCGCGCTCGAGGAGCACGCCGAGGATCGACGCGCCGCCGGTGGCCGAGAGGTCGACCCGGCGCACCGCCACCGTCACGACCTCGGCGCCGGAGGCCTCGAGCGCCGCGCGCGCGACCTCGAGGCTCGGGTACTTGCCCGTGCCCACGAAGAGGCGCGAGGCGAAGCGGTGCTCGCCGATCGCGAGCGTGTCGTCGTTCGTCGTCTCCGGGGTCATGCCGTCAGCCTCCGCCTACGAAGTGCACGATCTCGAGCCGGTCCCCGGGGGCGACGCGCGTGCTCGGGTGCTCGGCGCGCGGGACGATGTCCTGGTTGCGCTCCACCGCGACGAGCGCGCCGCCGAGCCCGAGCGCCTCGAGGAGCGCGCCGACCGTCGTCCCCTCCTCGACCTCGCAGGGCTCTCCGTTGACCTCGATCTGCATCCGGCCGGGAGGCTACCGCGCTCCGGGGGCGGCGGCACGCGCGCGCGCCGCCTTCGGCCCTACCCGACGAGCACGCGGGGGACGCGCGGGGCGATCGACGTCATGACCTCGTAGCTGATCGTCCCGGCCGCGGCCGCGACCTCCTCGGGGCGGATCTCGTCGCCGCCCTGCCGCCCGATCACCACCGCCTCGTCGCCGCGCGCGCAGGCCGGCAGCGCGGTCACGTCGACGCCCGTGAGGTCCATCGAGACGCGCCCGACGATCGGGCAGCGCCGCCCGCCGATCAGCACCTCGCCGCGGTTCGACAGGTGCCGCATCAGCCCGTCGCCGTAGCCGAGCGCGAGGGTCGCGATGCGGCTCGGGCGCGGGGCGGTCCAGGTGCGGCCGTAGCCGACCGCCTCGCCCGCGGGGACGTCGGCGACGCGCGCGACCGACGTGACGACCCGCATCACCGGGCGCAGGTCGAGGTCGGACGCGGACGGTCGGCCGCCGTAGAGCGCGAGCCCGCAGCGGACGAGATCGTGGCGCGAGCCCGGGTGCTCGAGCGTGGCCGCGCTGTTGGCCGCGTGGAGGATCGGCGGGGTGACGCCGTGGCGCGCGAGGATCGCGCGGGCCTCGTCGAAGCGCGCGAGCTGGGCCGCGGTCGCCTCGGGGTCGTCCTCGGCCGAGCTGAGGTGGGTCATCAGCCCCTCGACCGCGACGTCGAGCCGCGCGAGGCGGGCGGCGAAGCGGTCGAGCTCGCCGAGCGGCACCCCGAGACGGTGCATCCCGGTGTCGACCTTGAGGTGGACCGACGCGCCGCCGACCGCGGCGAAGCGCTCGCAGTCGGCGAGATCGTAGACGACCGGGCTCAGCCCGTGGCGCACCACCTCCCGGTGCGCGCCGTCGTAGATCCCGTTGAGCACGAGGATCGGCTGGGTCACCCCGATCGCGCGCAGGGTCAGCCCCTCTTCCGTCAGGGCGACCGCGAAGCCGTCGACCCCGACCTCGGTCAGCCGCGCCGCCACCGCCTCGAGCCCGTGGCCGTAGGCGTCGGCCTTGACCACCGCGAAGAGCCGCGCCGGGCGGGCGGCCGCGCGGACCAGCGCGGCGTTGTGGGCGAGGCGGCCGAGATCGATCTCGGCGCGGGTGGGGCGGACCTGCACAGGCGAGGCGTTGCGGGGGATGGGGGTCCGGTCAAGACGGGCGGTCGGCGCCGCCCATTCCCCGTGGTATTTGTGTCAGCGGATGGCCGAGGCGGGAGCCGAGGATCAAGAGCCGTCCCAGCCGAGCTGGGGCGAGGCGCTGAAGACGGTCGGCCGGTCACTGGTCGAGCGGCCGGTGTCCGTCGTCTCGGAGATCGGGACGATGGCGGCCCTCGTCTACTCGACCGCCCGCTGGGCGATCCGCCCGCCCTACCGGCCTCGCCTGCTGATCGACCAGCTCGAGTTCATCGGGGTGCAGTCGATCTTCATCGTCGGCCTGACAGGCTTCTTCGTCGGCGCGGTGTTTGGGCTCCAGCTCGTGGACGGCTTCCGCCAGTTCGGCGCCGAGAACCAGGCCGGCTCGGTCGTCGGCCTGGCCCTCGCGCGCGAGCTCGCGCCGGTGTTCAGCGCGCTGATGATCACGAGCCGCGCAGGCTCCGCGATGGCCACCGAGATCGCGTCGATGCGGGTGACCAACCAGATCGACGCGCTCACCACCATGAGCGTCAACCCGATCCAGTACCTGATCGTGCCGCGGGTGATCGCGGGCGTCATCGCCGGTCCGGTGATGACGCTGCTGTTCTTCCTCATCGGGATCAGCGGCGCCTACCTCGTCGGCGTCTACCTTATGGGGATCGACGGCGGCATCTTCATCGAACGGGTGAAGTGGTTCGTCGACGTCGGCGACGTGCAGCAGGGCCTCGTGAAGGCGGCGGTGTTCGGGGCCGCGCTCACCCTCATCGCCTGCCGCCAGGGCTTCCTCGCGAGCGGCGGCGCGGCGGGCGTCGGCCGCGCGACCAACCGCGCGGTGGTCCAGAGCGCGGTCGCGATCCTCGTCCTCGACTACATCGTCACCGGGATCATCCTCGGCGAGGGCCTCTTCTGAGGCGCGGCCCGTGTTCTGGCGCAAGAAGGAGACCACGCCTGAGGAGCAGGCCGCCGCCGCCGCCGCGGCCGACGACCCGATCCACATCCGGGTGCGCGACCTGGTCAAGAGCTACGACGGCGGCCCGCAGATCCTCAAGGGCGTCACCTTCGACATCCACCGGAGCCGGATCAACATCATCATCGGCGGCTCGGGGGCCGGCAAGAGCGTGTTCACGCGGCAGCTCCTGCGCCTCGAGCAGCCCGACAGCGGCTCCATCCTGGTCGACGGGGTCGACATCATCCCGCTCGACGAGTGGGCCCTGGTGCCCATCCGCAAGAAGTTCGGGATGGTCTTCCAGTTCGGCGCGCTCTTCGACTCGATGACCGTGTTCGACAACGTGGCGTTCCCGCTGCGCGAGCACACGAAGATGAGCGCCAAGGAGGTCAAGGAGCGCGTCATGCAGCGCCTCGAGGACTTCCGCGTCGCCGACGCCGCCCACAAGCTCCCGGGTCAGATCTCGGGCGGCATGCAGAAGCGCTCGGCGCTCGCGCGCGCCCTCGTCCTCGAGCCGCAGATCCTGGTCTACGACGAGCCGACGAGCGGCCTCGACCCCGTGAGCTCGCGGCGCGTCGACGAGCTGATGGCCGAGACGAGCGAGCGCTTCGGCGTGACCTCGGTGATCATCACCCACGACATGGCGACGGTCTTCGAGATCGGCCAGCACGTGAACATGCTCTACCAGGGCCGCATCGAGACGAGCACGACGCCCGAGGAGATCCTCCGCACCGACAACGCGGTCGTCCGCGACTTCCTCAAGGCGTCGGGCGTGAGCGTCGCCGACGGGAGCTGACCCACCGCACCGCGCGCCCCTCGGTCAGAAGCCGAAGCCGAGGTCGAACGCGCCGACGTGGGACTCGAGCGAGTTGCTCCGCCCGTAGTAGAGGTAGCTGAGCTGGGCGAAGCTCGAGCTGGCGGTGAGCGCGCCGCGGCGGTCGAAGAACCACCGCACCGAGCCGCCGACCTCGTGCGCGGTGAAGCTCTCGAGGTCGGAGTCGCCGGTCCGGCGCTGCCAGGGTGGGATGTCGCCGACGATCCGATCGGTCCAGAAGCTCGGCCCCTGCTGGTCGTGCAGGCGGTAGTGCGCCCGCAGCCAGAGGTCACCGAGGTACTGGGTCACCGTCAGGCGCGCGGTGTGCGCGAGCGCGTCGAAGCTGTCCACGTAGAAGCGATAGTCGAGCGACAGGAACGTGCGCGTCTCCTCGATCGCCTGGCGCACGTTCGCGGTGAAGGTGTGCCGGCCGCGGGTGCGCCCGAGGTAGTCGCCGACCCGGTCCCCGTCGAAGGTCGGGACGCTGTTGTAGGTCGTCTCGAGGACCCCAATCTGCCCGGTGAACGTGTAGCCGCCGCTGACCACGGTGGTCGGCGACAAGAGCTGCGACAACGCGCCGTGAACGCTCCATGTCTGCCGCTGCACGAGGCCGATGTCGCGGCCGTCCGGCTGGATCGGGTCGAAGACGTCCTGAATGGTCTCCACCCCGACGCGCAGCGTGGCGTTGTCCTCGGCGAACGACGTCTCGATCGCGGTGCCGAGCGTGCCCGAGCCGAAGTACTCCTCGAGGTGCCCACCCCAGTGGATGTGCACCGTCGTGTGCTCGCTCGTCCGGATCGAGCTGACGACGTCGAGGCTCGCGGCCTCGTTCTCGCGCGACTCGCTCGTGACCGCGTCGAGGCCGTCGGTGGACGCGGCGGTGACGATGTCGACCGGGATGGCGACGTTGTGGACCGCGTTGCGATCCTGGCGGAGCCGGAACGAGCCGATCGGCTGGAAGATCCAGGCGTGCTCGCTGCCGCGGCGGGACACTCCGTCCTCCTGGGTGCGCCACTGGGACTGCACGCCGCGACCCTCCTGCTGGAAGACCGCGAAGCGGAAGCGGGCGTTCTCCACCTCCCACTCGCCGTCCTGAGCCACGGCGCCCGAGGGCAGAGCGGCCCCCGACGCCAGCGCGAATGTCAGCGCGAACGTCAGCGAGGCCGCCGGGGCGACCGCGAGACCACCGAGCGCGCGCACGGGTCAGTTCCCGCAGGCGCAGCCGCCGCCGGCGGGCCGACCGTCGCCGCCGGCCGCCACCTCGCGCGAGCTGTGCATCTTGGACAGCGAGCGCGCCTCGAGGGCGGTGCCGTCGGGGTCCATCGCCGGGTCGGCGAGCGCCCCGCGGGCGTAGCGGGGGACGATCGCGCAGGCCCCGAGGGCCGGCGCGAGGATCAAGCAGGCGAAGACGAGGAGGGCTCTCTGGGTCACGGTCGCCGATGGTAGTTGCTCGCCACCCATTTGGCACAACGCGGGCGCGGCCGGATATCCTCACGGACATGCGTGACCTCCTCCTCGCGGCGATCGCCGGCCTCGTCCTCCTCGTCGGCTGTGGCCGAGAGACCTGCGCCGGCTCGGACTGCGCGTGCACCGAAGGCAGCTGCGCGCTCGAGTGCGCGAGCGCGAGCTGCGACTTCGTGTGCACCCCGGGGACGAGCTGCGATCACGCGTGCCCCGAGGGCGGCTGCCAGATGCAGTGTTCCGGCGCGCAGAGCTGCGTGCTCGACTGCCCTGGCGGCGGCTGCCAGGTCCAATGCTCGGGCGCCGACGAGTGCCGGATCACCGGCTGCACCGAGAGCTGCCAGCTCCAGTGCGGCGGCGCGGCGACGTGCGAGAGCTCCTGCACGGGCCCGGGCTGCCAGACCCAGCCGGGCTGAGCTGCGCCGGCGCGCGCTCAGTAGTTGCGGACCACGACCTCGGAGACCTTGCCGCGGCCGCGCGCGTCGCAGTTCACCGCGCGCGCCGCCATCACGGTGTCGATGCGGTGCTCGCCGTAGAGCTCGCGGATGAACGGCACGTCGCTGTTCGACAGCATGCAGCGGCAGCCGCGCATCGTGAGCTCGTCGAAGACGTCTCGGAGCCGCGTCTGGTCGTCCTGCGAGAAGCCGCCCTGCGCGTAGCTGGTGAAGCTCGCGGTGCGCGAGACGGGCTCGTACGGCGGGTCCAGGTAGACGAAGTCGCCGGGCCGCGCGTTGCGGAGCAGCCCCTCGAAGGGCTCGACCATGAGGTCGGCGTAGGCGAGCTGATCGCTGGCCGCGCGCAGGCCCTCCTCGTCGAGGATGCGCGGCGACTTGTAGCGGCCGGCGGGGACGTTGAACTCGCCCCGGCGGTTCACGCGATGCAGGCCGTTGAAGCAGGTCTTGTTGAGGTAGATGAACTGCGCGGCGCGCGCCGGGCCGTGGACGCCGTCGCGCCCCTCGTTGTAGGCCTCGCGGACCTCGTAGTACCGCTCCTTGTCGTGCCGGAGCGAGAGCGGGCGCAGCGCGGCGATGACCTCGTCGACGTGGTCGCGCACCGCCTCGTAGGTCGCGACGAGCGCCTCGTTGACGTCGCAGAGGAGCGCCCGCTCGGGCCGCCGCGCGAAGAACATCGCGGCCCCGCCCATGAACGGCTCGACGTGCCGCATGTGCTCGACTCCGGGGGGGAGCAGCGGCAGGAGCTGCGAGAGGAGTCGGCCCTTGCCGCCCACCCACTTGAGGATCGGCGCCGGGTCGCGGCGCGGCGGAGCGAGCGGCTGGACGGCGGCGGCGGCCGCCCCTCGGTGTGTAGCCATGTGTGCGACGCTATCGCACACCATCGTACCCGCGAAAAAAGCGGCACACGGTCCGTCACGCCGCTCTTGGTATCCTCCGCGGTCCGTGCCCTCCCTCCCGGAGCTGACGCCGATCGGAAAGCTCGGCCGCTACGACGTGATCGGCAGGATCGCGTCAGGCGGGATGGCCGAGATCTTCCTCGCCCGCGAGTCCGGCCCGCACACCGTCGGTCGCCACCTCGTCCTCAAGCGGGTGCTCCCGCACATGACGGACGACGAGCGGATGGTGGAGATGTTCGTTCACGAGGCGCAGGTCTGCATGAACCTCAGCCACCCGCACATCTGCCCGATCTACGAGTTCGGCGAAGAGCGCGGGCGCTTCTACCTCGCGATGGAGTGGGTGCGCGGCGTCTCGCTCCGCGAGCTGATGGACCGCGTCCGCCGCCCGCTGCCCGTCGCGCTCGTCACCCGCGTCTTCGCCGACATCGCGGGCGCGCTGCACCACGCGCACACCTGCACCGACCAGAGCGGGCGCCCCCTGTCGATCGTGCACCGTGACGTGAACCCCGAGAACCTGATGATCGGGTTCGACGGCGTCACCAAGCTCCTCGACTTCGGCGTCGCGGCGGCGGCCACCGAGCGCAAGCACAAGACCGAGGCCGGCAACCTCAAGGGCAAGTTCGCGTACATCTCTCCAGAGCAGTACCAGGGCCAGCCGCTCGACGGCCGGAGCGACGTGTTCTCGCTCGGGGTCAGCCTCTACGAGGCGCTCACGGGCAAGAGCCTCTACGACCGCGCGAGCGAGTACGAGACGGTCGCCGCGATCGTGCTCGACCCCGACGTACCGAGCATCCGCGCCGAGAACCCCGACGTGCCGCCGGAGCTCGACGTCATCGTCCAGATGGCGCTCGCGAAGAACCGCGACGAGCGCTACCGCACCGCGGACGAGATGCAGGCCGCGCTCCTGACCTTCATGGCGCGCGACGGTCAGACCGCGCGGCACACCGACATCGCGACGATGCTGCGCTCGCTCGTGCCGGATCTGGTCGACGCGGAGCCGAAGCTGGACCGGCGGCCGGAGACCCAGGCGACCTTCACCCACGGCGCGCCCGCGAAGGAGCCCGCGCCAGCGCCCGAGCCGGACGCGCGGCGACGCACCCAGAGCCAGCAGATGCATCAGCTCCTGCTCGCGGCCGAGGCGGACGACGAGACGGAGGAGCTGCTCGGCCAGCGCAAGCGCGGCGGCCTCTGGCTCGCGATCGCCAGCGCGATCGTGATCCTCGCCTCGCTCGCGGTCGTCGGCTGGGTGGTCACCCGCCCGCGCGACGAGCCGCCCGAAGCGCCCGAGGCTGGGCCGCCGACCGAAGCGCCGGCCGAGTAGTCGACCGGCGATCCCTGCCGCCGTTACTCCTCCTCGGGTGCCCTGGCCGCGACGCTCGCGGGCGAGGCGTCGACCGCTCCTTCGTCGACCGCTCCTTCGTCGACCGCTCCTTCATCAGTCGATCCGTCGTCCACTGAGCCGCCATCGAGAGGGGCGGCGGCCAGGCCGGGGAGCGGCTTGCCGACGAAGCGGACCACGCCGTAGAGGATCGCCGCGCCTACCACGAGCGCGACCCACTGCGCGCCGGGGAACGCGCTGACCGCGATCTGGGTGCACACGAGGCTCACGACGCCGACCGCGAGCGCGTAGGGGAGCTGGGTCCGCACGTGGTCCACGTGATCGCAGCTCGAGGCCATCGAGCTCATCACGGTGGTGTCGCTGATCGGCGAGCAGTGATCGCCCCAGACCGAGCCGCTGAGGATCGACGCGACCGCGCTCAGCACGACGACCGGGGCGTCGGGAGCCAGCTCGTGCGCGAGGGGCACCACGAGCGGGAAGAGGATCCCCATCGTCCCCCACGAAGTCCCCGTCGCGAAGCTCACCCCGGCCGCGATCACGAAGACCATCGCGGGGAGCAGCGTCGCCGGCAGCCAGCCGCCCAGCGCCTGGATCACGTACTCCGCGGTGTGGAGGTGGTCGCACACGTCGCCGAGCGACCACGCGAGGACGAGGATCATCACCGCGAGCGAGATCGACTTCACGCCGCTGACCCAGGACTCCATCGCGAGCCGCACGGTGAGGATGCGCTGGCCCACCGCGAGGAGGATCGACAGCAGCCCGCCGATCAGCGCGGCCCACAGCAGCGCCCGCAGCGAGTCCGCCTTGCCGAAGATGTTGCGCAGGTTGATGTCCAGCAGCGAGAGCGCCCGCTCGGCCGACTCGAGGGCGAGCTGGGCGTGCGCGTCCGCCTCCGTCCCCACGGGCGCGAGCTCGAGCGCGCGGCGGGCCTCGTCCACCGCGAGCTCGGCCGCGGCGCGGGCCTCGAGGAGCGAGTCGTAGCCGGTGACCGCCATGCCGATCACCGCGGTGAGGATGACGGCGGCGATCGGGAGCACGGCGTTGATCCAGCGCGGCTTGGTGCCCTCGGGGGGCGACAGCTCGCTCGAGTCGAAGTCGGACGCCGGATCGGAGCCCTCGCGGACCAGCGCGCCCGTCTCGATCGCGCGCCGCTCCGCGGCGAGCATCGGGCCGAAGTCACGCTTGGTCAGGATCAGCGCGAGGCCGAAGAACAGCAT
Source organism: Polyangia bacterium (assembly GCA_030426845.1). GTDB lineage: Bacteria > Myxococcota_A > Polyangia > Polyangiales > Sandaracinaceae > JAUHXR01. The sequence continues at coordinate 17,324 of JAUHXR010000061.1, forward strand.
CAGGATCGGGTAGAAGCGGTACGGGATGGTCTCGAGGAAGACGAGGTAGGGGTCGCCCTCGATGCCGAGCGCGGCGTACTGATCGGCGATGTAGCCGACCTCCACGCCGACCCAGGAGCTCACGATCGCGAAGCTCGAGACCGGCGCGGCGGTCGCGTCGACGAGGAACGCGAGCTTCTCGCGGCTGATGCGGAGGCGATCGGTGATCGGCCGCATCGTGGTGCCCACGAGCAGGCTGTTCGAGTAGTCGTCGAAGAAGATCGCGAGGCCCATCAGCCAGGTCGCGAGCGCGCCGGTGAGGCGGTCCTTGGCGAAGCCGGTCACGAGGGTCGCGAGGCCCTGGGCGCCGCCGCTCTTGGCGATGACGCCGATCATCCCGCCGAGGAGCAGGCTGAAGATCGCGATCGAGGCGTGGTCGGGATCGGCGAGCGCGCCGACCGCGTAGGAGTCGGCCGCGCGGAGGAGGCCCGCGAGCGGGTCGTAGCCCTCGACGATCGTCGCGCCGAGCCAGACCCCGGCCACGAGCGCGACGACGACCTCGCGGAAGGCGATCGCGAGGACGATCGCGATCACCGCCGGCAGGACGGAGAGCCACGCGGGGATCACGCGGAGGCGGGCGCGCGCGGCGGCCTGGCCGAGGACCTGCACGGTCACGGCCTCGGAGGACGCGGGCGCGGTGAGCTCCTCGAAGGTGATGGAGGACACGAGCGCGCCGTCCTCGCGGAGCGCGACCTCCCGCCGGGCGAGGGTGCGGCCGCCCGCGGTCACCGTCAGCTCGGCCCGCTCGCCCCAGGCCTCGCCGGTCGGGCGGACCTCGAGGGAGAAGGGCGCGTTCGACAGCGCGAGGCGCGGCAGCTCCACCTCGAGGTGGCGGCCCGGCGTGCCCCCCGCGCCGACGGTCTGGCCGAGCGCGAGCGGCGCCCCGAGCAGCGCGAGGGTGAGCCCGACGATCAGGATCGCGAGGTGGCGGCGCACGCGCGCGACTGTACCCTCCGAGCCATGTTGTCGACAGGCCCCGGCGCGCCCGTGTCGGTCCGGACCGAGGACGGCTGGATCCTGCGCGGCGAGCAGCGGGCCGGCCACGACGCGCGCGCGGTGGTCGTGCTGGGCCACGCGATGATGGTCGACCGCCGGACGCTCGACCGGCCGCGCGGCCGAGGGCTCGCGAGCGCGCTCGTCGACGCGGGGCTCGAGGTCGTGGTGATGGACGCGCGCGGGCACGGCGAGAGCGGCCCCGGCGCGCACGAGGGCGGCCGGTGGGACTACGACGACGTGGTGCGCTTCGACGTGCCGGCGATGGTGGAGGCGGGGCGCGCGGCCGCGGCGGGGCGCCCGGTGGCGCTGCTCGGCCACTCGCTGATCGGGCACGCGGCGATGATCGCGGCCGGGCTGCGCCCCGATCGCGCGCCGGACGCGATCGTCGCCTTCGCGCCGAACCTCTGGGCGGGCTCGCTCGAGCCGTCACCGGCGATGCGCCTCACCAAGGGCGCGCTGCTCGAGGCGTGGGCCGCCCTGAGCCGCGCGCGCGGGCTGTTCGATCCGGCACCGTTCGGGATGGGGCGCACCGCCGAGGCGCAGCCCTACGTGGCCCAGTTCGCGCAGATGTGGCGCCGCGACCGGCTGGAGTCGCCCGACGGCGAAGACTACGAGGCCGCGCTCGGGCGAGCGACGCTCCCGGTGCTCGCGGTGGCGTCGGACAACGATCGGCTGCTGGCCCGCCCCGCGTCGGTCGCGAGGTTCGCCGCGCTCGCGACGCGCGCCGACGTCGAGCTGCGCGTGCTGCGCGGGCCTGACGCGCCGACCCACGCGGGGTTCGTGACGGACGAGAGGAGCCGAGGCCTGTGGCGAGAGACCGCGCGCTGGATCGAGCGCCGCCTGATCGGCTGAAGCGGCGCTGGCGCCTGGCGGCGATCGGCGGGGGAGTCATCCTCGCGATCGTGTTCGGCCTCGTGTGGCTCCAGCGCTCGATGCTCTTCCCGCGGGACCTGGTGCGCGAGGTGCCGGCCGCGCTGCGGACCGAGGGGCTCGAGCGCTGGTGGATCGACTCGGACGACGGGCCGGTGGAGGCCTGGCTGCTCCCCGGCGACGGCGTGAGCGCCGCGCGGCCCGGGCCGGCGGTGATCTTCGCGCACGGCAACGGCGAGCTCATCGATCACTGGCCCGCCATGCTCGCGCGCTACCGGCGCCTCGGGGTGAGCGTGGTGCTCGCGGAGTACCGGGGCTACGGCCGCTCGGCCGGCGCGCCGAGCGAGGGGGCGATCGCGGAGGACCTCGAGGCGCTGCACGCGCGGGTGCTCGCCACGCCGTCCATCGATCCGACGCGGCTCGTCTACCACGGCCGCTCGCTCGGGGGCGGCGCGGTCTGCACGCTGCTGCCGCGGCACCCTCCCCGCGCGCTCTTGCTCGAGTCGACGTTCACCAGTGTGCCGGACGTGGCCGCGGGAATGAGCGTGCCGAGGTTCCTGATCGTCGACCGCTTCGAGAGCCTCGCCGCGGTGCGCGCCTACGAGGGGCCGCTGCTGGTGTTCCACGGCGATCGGGATCGCGTCATCCCGATCGAGCACGGCCGCCGGCTCGCGGCCGCGCACCCGGACGCGGAGCTCGTCGTCTACCCGAGCGGTCACAACGATCTGCCGCCGCCGGGCGCGGACTACTGGGAGCGCATCGAGCGCTTCCTTCGCGGCGCGGGCGTGATCGAGCCCTGACCTCCATACCGATGGCCACGCGCGCAGACGGCCACGCCCGCAGACGGCCACGCCCGCAGACGGCCACGCCCGCGAACGGCCACGCCCGCAGACGGCCACGCGCGCAGACGGCCACGCGCGTAGGCGGACCCGCGCGCCAAGACCGGGGCGCTCAGGGGCGGGGGAGCAGGCCCTCGAGCACGAGCTGATGCATCGCGGCGAGCTCCTCGACGACCCGGTCCCGGCCCTCGAAGAGCTGAGGCGGGGCGAAGGCGCGGTAGGCCTGGAGGACGACGCGGGCGAGCAGCTCGGGGTCCTCGGCGACGAGCTCTCCGGCCGCGTGGGCGTCGGCGAGGAACCGCGTCAGGAGCTGCCGCTCGGCCTGGAGAAAGGCCTCGCGCTCGGCCTCGATCGCGCGGCTGCCGCAGGCGAAGAGATCCTGGCCGTGGCGGCCGTCGGCCATCGCGAGGAACGAGGTGACCCGGACGGTGAGGGCCCGCCTCAGCCGGTCGCGCGCGGGGCCCTCACCCTGAAGGGCCGCGGCCATCTCGCGGTGGACCCGCTCGAAGCCGCGGTGCGAGATGGCCCGGAGGATGGCGTTCTTGCTGCGAAACTCGAGGTAGACGGTGCCGACCCCGATGTGCGCCTCGCGCGCGATGTCCGCCACCGTCGTCTTGCGCGGGCCGTAGCTCGTGAACACCCGGAAGGCGGCGTCGAGGATGGCCAGGCGGCGGCGCGGATCGTTCGTCATGGGGCGAGGGGACGGTCGGTCAAGGCGTTGACTGACGGTTGAACGATTTTAGATTTCGTTCATGACTCAGGCAACCACTCTTCACGGCGAGGCTCTCCCCACCCTCCCGCTCCGCAGCGGCGTCATCCTGCCGGGCGGCTTCTCGACCCTCCCCGTGGGGCGCCGGCGCTCCCGGGCGCTGGCCGAGGCGATCCCGATCGACGGCCTCCTCGTGCTGGCCGTGCAGCGCGACTCGGACGTGAAGGAGCCGGGCCCCGACGACCTCCACCCGATGGGCGTGCTCGCCCGGGTGAAGCAGAAGAACGACCGCGGGAGCCGCGGCATCCTCCTCCTCGTCGAGGCGCTCGAGCGTGTCCGGCTCGACGGCCTCGAGGGCGAGGAGCCCTACCTCCGCTTCCGCGTCGCCCCCGCGCCCGACGAGCGCGCCGACGAGGACGAGGCCCGCCTGCTCGCCGACGCGCTGCGTGGGCAGCTCCTCGGCGACACCGCGACCGGCGACCGCAGCTTCCGCCAGCTCCTCGACGAGACCCGCGAGCCCGGCCTCCTCGCCGACCGGCTCGCGGTCGGCGTCGACGCCCCCGTCGACGTCCGCGTCGAGCTCCTGCACGAGCTCGACGTCCCCACCCGCCTCCGCGCCGTCGCCGCGCAGGTCGCCCGCGCCCGCGCCAAGGCCGCGCTGCGCGAGTCGATCGACGGTGAGGTCCGGCGCGAGCTCGGCAAGAGCCAGAAGGAGGCCGTCCTCCGCGAGCAGCTCAAGGCCATCAAGAAGCAGCTCGGCGACGACAGCGACAGCGTCGACCCGCTCCGCCAGAAGCTCGCCGCGCTCGAGCTCCCCGACGAGGCGCGTGAGCAGATCGATCGCGAGCTCGATCGCCTCGAGTCGATGAACGCGCAGAGCCCCGACGCGCAGCTCACCCGCCGCTACCTCGAGCTCGTCGCCGAGCTGCCCTGGAGCGAGCGGGCCCCCGCGAGCGACGACCTCGCCGCGGTCGAGCGCGTCCTCGAGGACGAGCACGAGGGCCTCGACGAGCCCAAGAAGCGCATCCTCGAGCACATGGCGGTGATGAAGCTGAGCGGCACCGCGCGCGGCACCATCCTCTGCCTCGTCGGCCCGCCCGGCGTCGGCAAGACCTCGCTCGCCCAGTCGGTCGCCAACGCCACCGGCCGCCCGCTCCAGCGCATCTCGCTCGGCGGCGTGCGCGACGAGGCCGAGATCCGCGGCCACCGCCGCACCTACATCGGCGCGCTCCCTGGACGCATCCTCGCCGCGCTCCGCAAGGCCAAGGTCAAGAACCCGGTCGTCGTCCTCGACGAGGTCGACAAGCTCGGCCGCGGCTGGCAGGGCGACCCCGAGGCCGCGCTCCTCGAGGTCCTCGACCCCGAGCAGAACCACGCCTTCACCGACCACTACCTGGAGATGCCCTTCGACCTCTCCGAGGTGCTGTTCATCGCCACCGCCAACGATCTCTCGACGATGAGCGCGCCGCTCCGCGACCGCCTCGAGATCATCGAGATCGGCGGCTACACCACGGTCGAGAAGACCCGCATCGCCGAGCGCCACCTGCTCCCCAAGCAGCTCGAGAAGCACGGCCTGCCCGAGGACGCGCTCGCCCTCGAGGGCGACGTGCTCGAGGCGATCGTGCGCGACTACACCCGCGAGGCCGGCGTGCGCCAGCTCCAGCGCGAGGTGGCCAAGCTCTGCCGCAAGGTCGCGCTCGACTGGGCGCGGCGGCTCCCGGCCGACACCCAGGCCGCCCCCCCGCCGGCCCCGGTGCGCGTCGCGGTCGAGGACCTGCGCGACATGCTCGGGCGGCCGCGCTTCTTCCACGAGCTCGCCGAGCGCGTGCGTCCCCCGGGCGTCGCGGCCGGCCTCGCGTGGACGCCGGTCGGCGGCGACGTGCTCTACGTCGAGAGCACCCGCATGCGCGGCAAGGGCAAGGTCGAGATCACCGGCCAGCTCGGGGACGTGATGAACGAGTCGGCCCGCGCCGCCCTCGCCTACCTCCGCAGCCACGCGGACGAGCTCGGGGTCGACGAGGACTTCCTCGACACCACCGACCTCCACATCCACGTCCCCGCGGGCGCGGTGCCCAAGGACGGCCCCTCGGCCGGCGTGACGATGTTCACCGCCCTCGCGTCGCTCCTCACCGGGCGTCGCGTCCGCCCCGACACCGCGATGACCGGCGAGGCCACCCTGCGCGGCCGCGTCCTGCCGGTCGGCGGCATCAAGGCCAAGGTCCTCGCGGCCCACCGCGCCGGCTTCACCCGCGTGCTCCTCCCGGCGCGCAACGAGGTCGACGTGGACGACCTCCCCGAGTCGGTCCGCGCGGAGCTCGAGCTCTCGTTCGTGCAGGACATGCGTGACGTGCTCGCGCTCGCCCTCGAGGACGAGCCCCTCGAGGAGGGCCGCGCCGGCGGCTCGGAGGACTCCGTCGACCGCCCCCTCGACGGGCCCCTCGACGAGACGGTCGACAACACCGTCGCCGCCTGAACCCCTCTCTCATCTTGTTCTCCTGTTCCCCCCAACCCCATCCCCTCGAGGGGCCCGTCGCGTGCGCGGCGGGCCCCTCACCTGTTCGTGGGCCGCCGGTCGCGCGGGCGCGCCGCGTGGTCCACCCTTCGCCGATGGTCGCGATCCACGAACCCGTCCCGCCCCTCGAGGTGTGCCGCGCGCGGGGCGGTCGATGAGCGCCCCGCTGCTCGTGGGGCCCGGCCTCGTCGGCCGCCGGCTGCGCGTCCCCCGGCACCAGGTGGCGCTGCTGCGCTACCTGGTCGAGGCGCACGACGGGCTCGCGAACCTGCACGGCGACGGGGACGGCGCGATCACCCTCGTCACGCCGACCTCGCAGGCGGCCGCCCTCGACGCCCTCCTGGTCGACCTCTGCGCCGAGCTCGAGCTGCCGCCCCCCGAGCCCGTGTGAGCCGAGCAAGCGCTCGCAAACGTGCTTGCGGCTGCGCCCCGGCGCTATGATGCGCGCCGGAGGGACCCGATGCGCCACGCCTGGATCGCGATCGCGCTGACCGCTGCGGCCAGCGGCTGCTGGCAGAGCCACTCGTCCGGCGCGAGTCGGTGCGGGGACGACATCTGCAGCGACTCAGAGCAGTGTTGCCGGACGAGCTGCGAGGGCGACGTGGCCTGCCGCCCGCTCGACCTGCTCTGCGAGCCGCTCGACTGCCCCGGCGACTGCCGCACCCCCGCCGACTGCGCCGCCGGGCAGGTCTGCATCACCGCGGACCGCCTGTGCGGCGGGGTCGGTACCTGCCGGGAGCGCCCGGACGGGTGCACCGCCGACTGCCCCGGCGTCTGCGGCTGCGACGGCCGGGAGTACTGCAACGCGTGCGAGGCTCAGCAGAGCGGCGTATCCGTCCTCCGGCCCGGCCCCTGCGACGGGCCGATCTGCGCCGACGGAACCGAGTGTGGCGTCGACGAGCGCTGCTGCCCGGGCTGCTTCGGCGAGCAGATCTGCGCGCCCGGCGGCGCCCCCTGCCCCGAGGTCGAGTGCCCCGGCGGCTGCCGCAGCAACGACGACTGTGCCCCGGCGGACTGGTGCGAGCCGAGCGACGGGGTGTGCGGCGGCCTCGGCGAGTGCGTCCCGCGCCCGCCCGCGTGCGACGAGGACTGCCCGGGGGTCTGCGGGTGCGACGGCAACTTCTACTGCAACGAGTGCCTCGCGGCCGCGCGGGGCGCGTCGGTCGACCCGGACGCGGACTGCGAGGGCCCGCCGTGCGGCTTCGCCGGCACGATCTGCCCGCCCGAGACCTACTGCGATCTCGGCGAGAGCTGCGGCGCGCTCGACGGTCAGAGCTGCCTCGAGCGCCCCGTGGCCTGCGACGGCCCGAGCGAGCCGGTCTGCGGCTGCGACGGCCGCACCTACCCGCGCCCCTGCGACGCCGCCCTCGCCGGCGTGACGGTCGCGACGCCCGGCCCGTGCGCCGGCCTCGCGCGGTCGTGCCGCGAGCTCCAGCGCATCGACCCGAGCGCGAGCTCCGGGGAGTACCTCCTCGAGCCGATCCCCGGTCAGACCGTGTTCGTCTACTGCGACATGGACACCGACGGCGGCGGCTGGACGCTCGTCAGCTCCAGCGCCCGCGAGACGCCGGACGACCGGGCCGGGCCGTACCACGACGAGCTGCGCGCCGCGTCTCCCACGTCCCCGCAGCCCTGGGTGTGGGACGGGCTACGGGGCCTCGCGGCGGCCCGCGCCGACGTGCGCTTCACCTGCCGGCCCCTCGGCCAGATCGCCGACGACGTCGACCTGTCGTTCTACGAGGTGCCCTGGTACGGCGAGTGGACGACCGGGACCGACGCCGAGAGCTGCTTCTCGGAGGACAACGGCGCCGGGCAGGACCGCCCCGAGCCAGCCCGCCGCGACAACCTCACCGGGCTCGAGGTGTCGCTCGGGACCCCGTGGTCGTCGGGCGTCTTCGAGGGCGAGGACAGCTGCGGGGACGACCGCGACTTCACCGTCGACCTGATGGACCGCGGGATGGACAGCGACCAGCGAGACGGAACGGACTGGGGCGAGGACGACGGGACCCGGAAGTGCGGGCGCCGGTCGCTCTCGGACGGGATCTGGCAGATCTGGGTCCGCGAGCCCTGATTTCCCGCCGCGGGCCCCGCGGAGTCGCCGGCGCGCAAGCGGGACCGTGAGCGAAGCACACAGAATCGACGACGAGCACCGGCGCGCCGCCCCAAAGGTGCTACACCCTTCTCTCCGCAGAGGATCGGGGCTGCCAACGGCCCCGGGCTTCAGCCATCCAGGCGCGCGGATAGAAGCCTCGGCTGTCAACGGGCCGGGGGGCGGCAGGTGCCGTCACAAGAGAGAAGAGAGAGTAGAGAGAACATGTCCAACAAGCTTTTCGTCGGCAGCCTCAGCTGGAACACGGATGACTACGGCCTCGAGCAGGCCTTTGCTCGCTTCGGCGAGGTCACCGACGCCAAGGTCATCACCGACCGGGACTCGGGTCGCAGCCGGGGCTTCGGCTTCGTCACGTTCGCGGACGCGAGCGCGGCGCAGCGCGCCGTCCAGGAGATGAACGGTGCCGAGCTCGACGGCCGCACCCTCAACGTCGACATCGCGCAGGAGCGCGGTGGCGGTGGCGGCGGTGGCCGTGGCGGTCCGCGCCGCGGTGGCGGCGGCGGCGGCGGTCGCTGGTAAACCCCAACGCTCGTTCCGAGCAATGAGCGCCGGTCGCCTTGGGCGGCCGGCGCTTTCTCGTTCCGTCCCGCGCGGACGCCCGGAGGCGCCCCGGGCGTCTCCCCGTGGTGTCCATCCGGCAGCGCCTCGCTGGCCCTTGGATCAGGCGCACGGTCGACGGCGACAACGGAGCACGTCCACCACGGCGGTCAGGACGATCCCGAGCGTGTGGACGCTGAGCTGCCTACCCCTTCAGGCGCCGAGGAACACCTCGACGACCCAGCACCTCGACGACCCAGCACCTCGATCGCGCAGCACCTCGATCGCGCAGCGCCTGGATCGCGCAGCGCAGGGCGGTCAGAGACGCTCGCCGAGCACGACGAGGGCGTCGATGGTGGTGAAGATCCCGACCACCTTGCGGCCCTCCATCACGATCGCGGCGCCGTACTTCTTCGCCGCCATCTCCCGCACCACCTCCTTGAGCGGCGCGTCGGGCGCGACCGAGTAGACCTCCTGCGACATCGCCTCCTCGACGGTGACGCGGTTCTCGTCGACGTCGTCGAGCGCCTCCACGAGGTAGACGTCACGGTCCGAGACCACCCCCACGAGCTGGCCGCCGTGGAGCACCGGCAGGTGTCGGCAGCCGTGCTCGCGCATCATCGCGCTGGCGCTCGAGAGGCTGGCGTCGCGGCCCACGGTGTGCGGGCTCGCGGTCATGTGCTCGCCGATGGTCGTCATCTCGGATCTCCTCCTCTTTGTCCCCCAAGTACCCCAAGAAGAGCTACGCACGGCGGCGCGCGCCACCACGTCGGCCTGGGCGCTCGCTCACGGGGCTCGCTCGGGAGGCCGCCTGCACTATCCTCCGCGCCGTGTCGCACGAGACCCTCATCGTCGCCCCCGGCCCCACCCCCCGCTCTGTCGCGCTCCCCGGAGGCGAGGCGCGCGAGGTCCCCGCCGGCTGGGATCTGCTGCCGCCCGGCGACGCCGGGCTGACCCGCCGGGTGAAGGCCGCCGGCCCGACGTGGACGGTGAAGGCGCGGCGCGGGCGGCGCGTGATCTCGCTCGGCGTGTGGGCCCCCGCCGCGACCATCGAGGCGGCCCGGGGCGCCCTCGAGGAGGAGCGCGCGACCCCCGCCTATCAGCGTCGACTGGCCGCCGGTCGCGAGCGACGCGCGCGCGACGAGGAGCGCTACGTCGAGGACTTCGAGGCGGCGATCCGCGACTTCCTCGCGTTCCACCCCAGGCACGCCGCGGTGGCGGGCGAGCTCGCGAGCCGGGTCGCGGCCCACGCGACGCCGGTCGGGAGCGGCACGGTCGCGCGGACCCGGCGCATCCCGATCGAGGAGCGCGCCGCGGCGGCGGTGATCGCGTGGATGCGGCACCAGACCACCGGCTACGACGAGATGCAGATCCCGCGTCAGAAGGGGGCCCGGCGCGAGGTTCGCAGGGCGCTCGCAGCCCGATCGCGGGCCCTGCTCTCGAGCTACCGTCGCGGCGAGGCGCCGCCGCCCGGCTGCCCGCTGCGGCAGGCCCTCACGCACGACGCAGGGCCGCTCGTGTAGCGGCGAGGGCGCGCCAGGCGTCCGCCGCGTAGAGCAGCACCGCCGTCCAGATCAGGCCGAAGGTCACCGCCTCGTCACGGCCGAACGCCTCGCCGTAGAGCAGCACCGCGCAGCCGAGCTGGAGCGTCGGCGCGAGGAACTGCACCATCCCCAGCGTGCCGAGGCGCAGGCGCCGCGCGGCCCCGGCGAAGGCGAGGAGCGGGACCGCGGTCACGAGCCCGCTGAGCACGAGGAGCGCGACGGTCGTCGGCGCCGCGGAGGTGATCGCGCCGAGCGGCGGGTCGAGCAGCAGCAGATAGAGCACCGCGAGCGGCGTCGTGAGCCCCGTCTCGATCGCGAGCCCGTCCACCGCGCCGACCGGCGCGCGCTTGCGCACCAGGCCGTAGAGGCAGAACGTCAGCGCGAGCACCACCGAGACCCACGGGAGCGCTCCCTTGGCCACGGTGAGGTAGCCGACGCCGAGCGTCGCGATCGCGAACGCGACCGCCTGGAGCGGGCGCAGGCGCTCGCCGAGGACGACCCGGCCGACCGCGACGTTCAGGAGCGGGTTGATGTAGTAGCCGAGGCTCGCGTCCGTGATCCGATCGGCGCTGACCGCCCAGATGAAGAGGGCCCAGTTGGTGCCGATCAGCGCGGTGGAGACCAGCAGGACGCGCCGCCGCGCCGGGTCGCGCAGCACCGCGAGGGTGGCGCCGAGCTGCCCGCGCGCGCCGAGGACGAGGGCGATCAGGACGAGCGACCAGGTGACCCGGTGCGCGAGGATCTCGAACGGCGGGACGGCCGACAGGAGCTTCCAGTAGATCGGGAAGAGGCCCCAGAGGCCGTAGGCCACGACCGCCATCGCGGCCCCGCTCCGACCCTGGCTCTCCGACACGCGCGAGGGCTACCTCGGCGGCGGCGGCGGAGCCAGAGGCGGGCGCGCTTTGTCGGCGCGGCCGCGACGATCGTTGGCGCGCGTCCGCAGCTCGGGCAGGCTGTGCGCCATGAGCCCGCCGCGCGTCCTGTTCCTCCACGGCCTCGAGGGCCGCCCCGACGGCGCCAAGGCGCGCGCGATGGAGGCGGCGGGGCTCGAGGTGCACGCGGCCGACATGCACATGTCCCGCTGGGCGCTCGGCAAGCGGAACTCCTTCGCCCGCCAGCTCCTGCGGATGCCGGAGCCGTGGCTCACCGTCGGCGGCGGCCTGGCCGGCCTCGCGTGGAGCGCGCAGCGACGCTCGGTCCTCGGCGCCGTCGCCTCCATCGCCGCGTCAGGCGGCTGGCTCGCGCTCCGGCGCGACGTCCTCCTCGGGGCCGCGATCGCGCGCTCGCTCGACGCGTGCGTCGCGATCCAGCGCGAGGCGATCGAGACCTTCCGCCCTCACGTCGTGGTCGGCTCGAGCTGGGGCGGCGCGGTGGCGGCCGAGCTGCTGCTGGAGGGCGCGTGGCGCGGCCCCACCCTGCTCCTGGCGCCCGCCTTTGCGAAGGTGCGGCGCGCGACGGGCCGCCCGGTGGGCGAGGCGGAGGCGGAGCTGCGCCGGATCGCCGAGCGCACCCCGATCGCGATCGTCCACGACCCGAGCGACGCGGTCATCGCCCACCAGGACTCGCTGCGCCTCAGCGCCGGCTCGCGGATCGCGCTCCGCTCGGTCGACGGCGGCGGGCACCGCCTGCTCGGCTTCGTCGACCGGGGCGAGCTCGCGACCGAGGCCCGCCGGCTCGGCGCGCCGTCCTCTCCCTGAGGCGACGACCGCGCCCGAGCCCGACGTCGGCTCGAGACCCCCCGAGATCGCGTCCCGAGGCCCGGCCTCGGCCGCCGGATCGCTACGCGTTGGCGACCCACGCCCAGCTCCGGGCGCCGAAGCGAAAAAAAGGACGCTCGGCCGGCCAACGTTGGTCGCCGATCCCAGCGCGTTGGCCACCGAGACCCAACTCTGGCTCTCGAAACCAGGATTTTGGCCTCCGACGCCGAGAGCTGGGTCTCCCAAGCCTACCGTTTGGCTTCCCGCGCCCAGAGTTGGGTCTCGAAACGAGAACTTCGGCCTCTGACGCCCAGCCCTGGCTCTCGAACCCAACCGTTTGGCTTCCCACGCCCAGCGTTGGGTCTCCAAGCCTACCGTTTGGCTTGGCCGCCCAGAGTCGGGTCTCGAGGCCTACCGTTCGGGGTGGTCGCCCGGCGCTGGGTCTCCAAGCCTGCCGGTTGGCTTGGCCGCCCGAAGCTGGGCTCTCGAGACCCGCGTTCGACCGGCCGCGGAGGCACGTTCTCTCTTTTGTCTCGAGCAGTTACCCATTCGTGACCGCTCGGTCGCCCTAAAAGAACTGACACGTCAGTCTACCTCTGCTATCCCGCCCTCTTCTCCGGGGACCGAGATGCCTGACGCTGCACTGTTCCGGCTCGAGGGCACGCTGAGCCCGCGACCCACGCTGACTGCCGCCGCCTGGCTCGCGCTCAACGCGAGGCGGGTGCGCGCGCGCCTGCTCGGCCTGTCGAGCTTCGCCCTCGCGGGGCCGCTGTCGGCGGGCCCTGGCCTCCTCCGCGACCCGGGCCGCGCCCTGCGCCTCGCGTGGTCGAGCCTCGAGGGGATGAGCGAGGACCGGCTCGTGGTGCTGGGCGAGGTCTACGCGGAGGAGCACCTGCTCGGCGCCCTCTCCGAGGTCGGGCTCGGGCTGCTCGAGGAGTGCAAGCGCCGCGAGATGCGGCTCGTCCTCCTCAGCGACAACCTCGACGTGATCGCGCGGCCGGTCGCGGCCCACCTCGGGTTCGACGTGGTGATCAGCAACGCGATGGAGCTCGACGCGCACGACCGCGCGACGGGAGAGCTCCGGCCGCCCGTGATCGGCCCCGCGCTCGGCGGGCGCCGGCTCGAGGAGCGGCTCGCGGAGCACGGCGTCGATCTGCGGCGCAGCTCGGTCTACGGGAGCCACGGCGCCGACTCGGTGCTCCTCGGGGCGGCGGAGCTGCCCTGCGCGGTGACGCCGGACCGCGAGCTGCGGCGCATCGCGCGCGACTGTGACTGGCCGGTGGTCGAAGGGAGGCTCGGATGATGGGCGTGCGCGAGTCGTTCCGTGGGCGGCACCTCCTGGTGACCGGCTTCACGGGCTTCCTCGGCAAGGTCTGGGTGGCGTTCCTGCTCGACCACCTCGAGGAGGTCGGGCGGATCACGCTGCTCGTGCGGGGCCGCCGCGACGAGAGCGCGGTCGCGCGGGTCCGCGCGATCTTCGAGTCGTCGCCCGCCCTGCGCCCGCTGCGCGACAAGCACGGCGATCGCCTGCTCGAGCTGGTGCGCGACAAGATCGAGGTCCTCGAGGGCGACGCCAAGCGGCCGCTCCTCGGCATCGACCCGGGCACCCTCGCCCACCTCGCGCCCCGCCTCGACGCGGTCGTCCACTGCGCGGGCCTCACCGACTTCTCGCCCGACCCGATCCAGGCGATCGACGTCAACGTCATCGGCGCGCTCCACGCCGCCGACGTCGCGGCGCGCACCCCCGACCGCCGCCTCGTCCACGTGAGCACCTGCTTCGTCGCGGGTGAGGTCGACGGCGACGTCCCCGAGGTGGTCGACCCGGGCGTCTCCCCCAACGGCACGCGCTTCGACGCCGAGATGGAGATGGTGAGCCTGCGCTCCGCCTGCGCGACGGTGGACGAGCGCGAGGGCGGGCCGCGCAAGATGGCCGCGCGCCGCGGCCGCGTGGAGATCGGCACCAAGCGCGCCCAGGCCCTCGGCTGGCCGAACCTCTACACCTACAGCAAGGGCCTCGCCGAGCACGCGCTCGCGGCGCGCGACGACGTCCGCGTCTGCTTCGTCCGCCCGTCGATCGTCGAGTGCGCGCGGAGCTACCCGTTCCCGGGATGGAACGAGGGCCTCAACACGAGCGGCCCGATCGTGTGGATGTGCAGCGGCTTCGCGTGGAAGGTCCCGATGCGGGCCGACAACTGCTTCGACGTCGTCCCCGTCGACACCGTCGCCCGCGGGATGACCCTCGCGGTGGCCGATCACCTCGCGGACCGCGCGCCCGAGGTCGTCCAGCTCGCGAGCGGCGACCACAACATGTTCACGTTCGACCGCGCGCTCGATCTCACCGCGCTCAAGGTCCGCCGCGGCTACGTGCCGAGCGGGGTGAGCGCGCTCGAGCGGGCGCTGCTCACGCACCTCGACTCGACCGCGATGGATCGCGGCGCCGACCGCAGCTACCTGCTGCCGGCCGCCCAGCGCGCCACCCAGTGGCTGCGCGATCGGTTCCGGGGCTTCGACAAGGATCGCCACCTGCCGCGCGGCGTCGCGAACAAGGACGACATCGAGGCCAAGGTCAAGGACGCGCACCTCAAGCTCAACAAGACGAGCATGCTCCTCAAGTCGATCGAGCAGGTCTGGAAGAGCTACCAGCCGTTCATCCACGACTTCGACTACCGCTTCTCGACCCGCAACGTGCGCGCGCGGACCGCGCAGCTCTCCGAGGACGAGCGGCGCGCGTTCGGCTGGGACCTCGAGACGCTCTCGTGGCGCACCTACTGGATGGACGTCGAGATCCCCGGCCTCGACCGCTGGTCGCTCCCGCTGCTGCGCGGCAAGGACGTCGAGGGCGACGAGCCGGTCGATCTCGGCGGCGACCCGCCGGCCGTCCCGACCCGCGCGCTGCCCGCCGGTCGCGAGACGCGCCTGGACGCGGGGGGCGCCGAGTGACCCGCATGTTCGTGACCGGGGGCACCGGCTACCTCGGCTCCTACGTGGTCAACCGCCTGCTCGCCGACCCGTCGGTCGAGCGGCTCACCCTGCTCAGCCGCGCGCGCGACCGCGCCGAGGGGGTCGAGAAGCTGTGGCGCGCGCTCCAGCTCCACGTGGACGCGGACGCCTTCTACGAGATGCTGCCGCGGATCGAGCTCGTCACCGGCGACCTGAGCGCGCCGGAGCTCGGCCTCTCGAAGACCGAGCGCGAGCGCGTGGTGAGCGAGCACGACGCGGTGCTCCACATCGCCGCGAGCCTCAACCGAAAGAGCAGCAAGGCCTGCTTCAACGCGAACCTCCGCGGCTCGCTCTCGGTGATCGAGCTGGTGCGCGAGCTCGCCGAGCGTCAAGGCGGCATCCGGCGCTACGGCGTGGTGTCGACCACCGCGGTGAGCGGCCAGCGCGAGCACGAGGTGGTGACCGAGGACGCCTCGATCGACTGGGATCGCTCCGACTACGACCCCTACGCGCGGACGAAGAAGTTCGCCGAGCACATGACCCACCGGCTCCTCCCCGACGTGCCCAAGGTCATCATGCGGCCGCCGACGGTGATGGGCGACAGCCGCTTCCCCGAGACGACCCAGTTCGACATGGTCCGCGTGACCTGCGCGATGTTCGACCTGCCCGCGGTGCCGGTGCACCCGGACACGCGCCTCGACTTCGTCCCCGCCGACTTCGTCGGCCCCGCGATCGCGGAGCTGATGCTCAAGCCGGAGCTCCGCTGGGACACCTACCACCTCAGCTCCGGCGAGGGGGCCGCGGTCGCGCGCGACGTCCACGCCGCGCTCGTCGCCGAGGGCCTCCACGCGCCGCGGATGATGCCCGGCCTCTTCCCGTTCTTCGAGGTGGTGAGCAACCAGCTCGCGGGCGCGCCCCGGGGCAAGGTCTCGCTCTTCGCGTCGCTCGTGAAGGTCTTCCTCCCCTACTTCACCAACGACGTCGTCTTCGACAACACCCGCGTCGTGGAGGAGCTCGGCCGCCGGCCGGCGCCCTTCATGAGCTACTTCCCCGCCACCTACCGCTGGGCCAAGTCGGTCCGCTTCACCTACCCCTACCGGCCCCTGCCGGCGCGGGATCTGCCGAGGGCCGCCGAATGAGCATGGCCATGCGTTTGCTGGGGCGCGCCGCCAAGGGCGCGCTCTCGATGGCGCGCGAGAGCGTCGACCCGGACCGCTTCCTCCAGCTCGGGGTGACCGGCCTGGTCGAGGCGGCGCGCGCGCGGCACGAGTCGGACCCGATGCCGCCGTGGCGTTCGGGCGAGCCGCTGCGGCTCTTGCTCGCGGGCTACGTGGGCACCCGGAACACCGGCGCGGACGTCCGCACCGAGGAGATGATCCGCCAGCTCCGGCACGTGTTCGGCGACGACCACCTCGAGCTGTCGATCTGCACGATCGACCCCGCGCTCACCCGCGGCTACTTCCGCGGGGCGCGCCAGCTCCACATCCCGCAGCTCTTCCACAAGTTCCTCTACGACACGGTGCGGAGCCAGCACGGCGTGATCGCGTGCGAGGGCTCGATGTTCAAGAGCAAGTTCGCGAACGCGCTCTCCACCATGATGGTGGGCGCGCTCGGGCTCGCGGCGGCCGAGGAGAAGATGGCGCTCGGCTATGGCGGCGAGGCCGGCGCGATGGACGAGCCGCTCGAGCGCCTCGTGGAGAAGCACTGCGCCGACACGCTGATCATCTGCCGCAACGAGGAGTCGCGCGTCATCCTCGACCGCCTCGGCGTGCCGACCGAGGTCGGGACCGACACCGCGTGGACCTTCGAGGCGGGGCCGGTCGAGCGCGCCGAGCGGCTGCTGATGCGCGCCGGGTGGGACGGCGAGACCCCGGTGGTCGCGTTCTGCCCGATCAACCCGTTCTGGTGGCCGGTGAAGCCCGAGCCGCTGAAGGCCGCGCTCCACGGGCTGACCGGCGGCTACGACGAGGCGCACTACAAGAGCATCTACTTCCACAACCACGGGCCCGAGGTGGAGCGGAAGCTCGAGCGCTACCTCCGCGGCCTCGCCGGCGCGCTCAAGGACTTCCGTC
>JAUHXR010000445.1 GCA_030426845.1 Polyangia bacterium
GCGCTCGAGGTCCAGCGGGACGCCGTCGATCGCGCCGCTGGAGAGGTCGGCGGACGCGCGGACCAGCGGCATGCCGACCAGCATCGGGTGTCGGTCGCGCGGCAACGGGGCGTGCACCGTCGCGCCGCCGAGGTCGCAGTCCCACGGCGCGAAGCGGGCCCCGGCCGCGGCCTCGCCGTCCCAGAGGAGATCGCCGGTGTCCAGGAGGCTTGCGCCCGCGAGCGACAGCTCGACCGGCTCGCGCAGGGCGTCGACGAGCGGCGGCGCGAGGGCGGCGAGCATCGCCCAGAGCTCGTCGCCGGCGATCGCGTCGACCTTCCACGTCGACAGGGTCGTCCGCACGAGGTGACGCTCGCCGCCGTCGAGGGTGAGGAGGCCGTGGACGACCACGCTGAGGAGGTGATCGTGGTGGCGCACGTCGGCCCCGAGCGGCCGCAGCGCGCCGTCCACGCGTCGGGCCCGGGCGCGCGCCGGGAGCGCGAAGGTGGCGAGGAGCGCGCGCGTGAACAGGTCGCCCCAGCGGCGCTGCGGGAGAACGGCGAGGGCGGCGGTGGGCGTCGCGTCGAGCAGCTCGTGCACGAAGCCGGTGAGGAGGCTCGCGAGCCGCCGCAGCGGCGGCGAGGCCTGGAGGTGCCGCAGCCCGTGGACCGCGGGCGAGACGGTCGCGCGCTCGAGCTGCCCGAGCCCCGCGAGGGCGATCTCCATCAGCCACTGGCGCGCGCTCTCCATCAGGGCCGCGTCCTCGGCGCTCGGCGCGGCGGCCTCCTCGACCTCCGGCTCGACCGGCGCGAGGCCGAGCGCCTCCGCGCCGCGTGCGAAGATCGCGTCGTGGCGCGCGCCCTCGATCGCGGCGCGGCAGCCCGCGAGCACACCGAGGTGGTGAGGCAGGAGCGCGCCGCCGAGGAGCGCGTCCACCGACTCGCGCGCCGCGGCTCCGAGCGGGGAGCCGTCGACCGCCGCCGCCAGCTCGTGGAGCGCCGCGCGCTCGGCGTCCCCGAGGCGCGCGAAGCCGCGCGCGAGCACGCGGTCGAAGCCGCCGGTGATCCGGCGGGCCTCGTCGAGCGCGGCGAGCTCGTCGTTCAGCCGGTCCATCGCCTCACCCGGTGACGAACCACGCCATCTCGGGCGTCGGCCGGTCGCTGCTCGGCAGCTCGACGTAGCGGAGGTAGTCGAGGAACCGCGCGAACACCGTGCCCGCCTCCTCCTTTCGCTTGGCGCCGCCGAGCTGCGCGGCGACGTCGCGCGCGTGCTTGATCGCGAGGTCCCCGCAGCCCAGGTAGCGCGCGACCCGCTCGGCCCCGAGCTGCGCGATGCCGTTGTCGACGAGCGCGCCGAGGTGCTTGCAGTAGCCGTAGCCGAGGCCCCCGCAGGGCCGGTTGTTGTTCGTGCTGCAGTAGAAGTCGCCGGAGCCCGCGCTCACGAAGGAGACGTAGACGCGGGTCGCAAACGAGCCGCTCGAGACGACCCCCTGGAGCCGTCCGTCGAAGAGCTCCACGTAGGGGACCTTCTGGAGCGAGCGCTTGGCCGGCGGGACCCGGGGGTGGGGGAGGAAGGAGCGCTCCATGCGCGGCATCCTACGCGTGCCGTCGACGGCCGGCTACGGCGCGCCGCACAGGGACGCGATGTTGCGGCGCGGTTGACCCACCCCGGGCATCGTCGGCCCCGTCCAGAGCAGCGCGAGCTCCCGATCGCTACGGAGCAGCTCGGGGTTGAGGCCCTCGTAGCCGGGGTCGACGGCGGGGCCGACGGCAGCCCCGGTCGCGTCGAGGCGGAGCAGCTGCAGCCGGCGCGGCGTGCTGGTGGTGGCCTGCGTGACGTACGACAGCACGTAGCCACCCGCGTCGAGGACGAGGTCGTACTGGCGCTCGTAGGCGTAGGCGTCCGTCGGCAGCGGGACATCGAAGCTCGACGTGATCGCTCCGGTGGCGGTCAGCCGATAGACACGGACGGCGGCGTCGCTCCGAGCGGCGAGGATCCAGTCGGTGCCGTCTGGCTGGAGCCGGGGCGCCTCGACGCTCGCGAAGGTCGTAGCGTCTGCGACGAGGGCCGTCGGCTGGGCGATTCCATCCGCAGACACCCGGGTGAAGTAGAGGCTGCCGCCACGTACGTCGAGCCGGAACGCGACCCCGAGCTCGCGGCCGTTCCAGGCTACGTCCATCAGCCGGGGTGAACCGGTCTCTGGTGCGTCGATGGGCGTGGCCGCGCCGAGCGGGGCCCCCGTCGCGTCCAGGCGCAGCAGCTCGACCTGCGCGGTCCGACCCTGATAGGCCACCACCGCCTGGCTCCCCGTCCACACCGCGTCCAGGAAGGGGTTCGGCGCGACCCCGAGCTGCACAGGCGGGTCGGTCGGGGCGCCGAGGCCGTCGGTGCGCGCGACCCAGAGCCGGTTCGCTCCGGAGGTGTAGCGCAGCCAGAAGAGCAGCGCGTGGGTCCCCGTCCATACCGCCCTCAGCTGTTGAGGCGGCTGGTCCGCACGCGCGAACGACGCCAGCGTGTGCCCCGTGCCGCGAGCTCCATCGCGTGCAATGGGCGCGGCCGTCACCCGCCAGGGGCTGGTGGTGCTCGGTTGCGGGATCTCGAAGTGGAGCCACCCGACGCCGGTCCAGACCGTGGAGGCGCGACTGTTGGGCAGCCCGCCGTTGATCCACGGGCCCATCGCGGTCGGCATGCCGATGTCGCAAGCGGGGGTGCCCCCGTCGACCGCCGGGCCACCGTCGGCGCCCGCGTCCCCGGCCGTCGACGCATCCACCGTGCCCGCGTCCGGAGCGGCCCCCCCGTCCATCGCAGCTCCCGCGTCGATGGGCGTCCCGGCGTCGCCCGATCGCCCCCCGTCCCACGCTGGGCTCCCATCGCTCGCCGAGCCTGCGTCGCCCGTCCCGCGTCCGTCCCCGGTGGCGCACGCGCCGGTGAGGGTAGCGCTCAGAACGAGCGCGAGCTGGAGGCCGGTCCCCCTCCGCCGGGCCGGCGTCTTGTCACGGGGTACTCGCATGGATCTGCGTACGACCACCGGACTGCGGGCTTCCTCCGGGCCTCAGCGGAGGGCCGCTGTAGGTGCGGTGTAGGTGCGGTGTAGGTGCGCGGATAGGCGCACCAGCGCGGATGTCGCCCCGTCAACGCGATAGCCATCGCCACCGCGATCCGAATCCCCTACAACCCTCCGCGCATGCCCGAGCTGCACTTCACGTGGTCTCCCGCCCTCACGGTCGCCTTCGCCCTGTTCGCCGGGATGACCGCCCAGGCGCTCGCCCGGCACCTGCGCGTCCCCGGGATCGCGCTGCTCCTCGTCGCGGGCGCGGCCCTCGGTCCGGACGGGCTCGCGCTCGTCCGGCCCCGGTCGCTCGGGGAGGGCCTGCCCGCGCTCGTTGGCTGCGCGGTCGCGGTGATCCTGTTCGAGGGCGGGATGACCCTGTCGTTGCGGCGTCTCAAGCGCGAGGCGCGCCCCATCCAGCAGCTCATCAGCGTGGGTGCGCTCGTGAGCCTCGTCGTGGGCGCGCTGGTGGCGGGCCTCGCGATGCAATTCGGCTGGCGGCTCTCGCTCCTCTTCGGGACCCTCGTGGTGGTGACCGGCCCGACCGTGGTCACCCCGCTGCTCCGCCAGATGAAGGTGAAGAAGGTCGTCTCGACCGTCCTCGAGGCGGAGGGCGTCCTCATCGACGCGGTCGGGGCGATCACCGCCGCGGTCGCGCTCGAGATCGTGCTGTCGCCGAGCGGCGTCGCGTGGGGCCTGGCCTTGCCGCAGATCGCGGGACGCCTCCTGTTCGGGACGGTCCTCGGGTTCGTCGGCGGCGCGGTCCTCGCGCTGCTCCTGCGCGTCCGCGGGGTCATCCCGGAGGGGCTCACCAACACCTTCACCCTCGGCGGCGCGCTCCTCGTCTTCCAGCTCAGCAACGCGGTGCTGCACGAGAGCGGGATCGCGGCCGTGACGGTGGCCGGGCTGGTGGTCGGCAACGCGGACCCGGCGGAGCATCGCTCCTTGCACGAGTTCAAGGAGCAGCTGACCACGATGCTGATCGCGCTCCTCTTCGTCCTCCTCGTGGCCGACGTGCGGGTCGCCGACGTGATGGCGCTCGGGTGGCCCGGGGTCGTGGTGGTCGTCCTGACGATCGCGCTCGTCCGGCCGCTCAGCGTCCTCGCGGGCACCGCCGGGACGAAGCTGAGCGTCAAACAGAAGGCGTTCATCGCGTGGATCGGCCCGCGCGGGATCGTGGCCGCGGCGGTCGCTTCGCTGTTTGCCTACGAGCTCGGCGCGGCCGGGATCGAGGGCGGCGAGCAGCTCAAGGCGCTCGTGTTCCTCGTGATCGCGGCGACGGTGTTCTGGTCGGCCCTCACCGGGCCGATCGCGGCGCGGCTGCTCGACCTCTCGCGGCGCAGCGGCGACGGCTGGCTCGTCGTGGGGGACAACCCCGTGGCGCTCCAGATGGCGATCGCCCTCAAGGAGGCAGGCGCCGAGGTCGTCTCGGTGTCCGCCGACCCGACCACGGTGACCGACGCCGAGGCCGAGGGGCTGCGCGCGCTCCACCGCGACCCGCTCGACCCCGACACGCTCCAGGCCACCCAGCTCGACACGCGGCTCGGGGCGATCGCGACGCTCGAGCGGGCGGAGGCGAACTACCTCTTCGGGGAGAAGTCGCGCCTCGCGGTCCGGACGGTGCGCTACCCCGTCGCGATCACGAGCGAGACCCACGGGGTCACCGAGGAGATGGTCCGCGACTTCGGCGGCGAGCTCCTCTTCGGGCGCGCGGTCGAGGTCGAGGCCTGGGGCAAGAGCTGGCGCCGCGGCGAGCTCGAGGTGCAGCGGTGGCGGTTCCGTGGCCGCGGTCGGCCGGCCGAGCTGCTCGAGGCGGTGGCGGACGACGCGCTGCCGCTCGTCCATCGCCGCAAGCGCGCGGTCGAGCCGTGGACCCACCGCTCCCGCCCGCGCCGGGGCTCGGAGCTCACGATGCTCGTCCACACCGCGCGCGCCAAGGAGGTCGCCGGTCAGCTCGAAGCGGGGGGCTGGGAGCGCGCCTCGGGGTGATCACGGGGCGGTCATCCGAGCGGACCGCGCCTCATGGATGGCGTAGGCTGCGTCGCGCATGCCCCCCAAGAAGCCCACGGTCGAGATCCGCACGCTCGAGCTCGAGGACCTCGCGCCGGTGTTCGCGCTCGGCGAGCGTCTGTTCACCGCCGACCAGTACCCGAACCTCTACCGCACCTGGGACGAGTACGAGCTGACGCAGTTCTTCGGGGCCGACGAGGAGACCTGCCTGGTGGCCGAGTCGGAGGGGCAGATCGTGGGCTTCCTCCTGGGCACGCTGATCGACAAGCGGCGCAGCTCCTGGCGCTACGGCTGGGTGGTCTGGCTCGGCGTCGACCCCGCGTTTGGCCGCCGCGGCCTCGCGCGCCGCATGCTCGACAAGGTCACCGAGCGCTTCGTCGAGCTCGGCGCGCGCATGCTGATGGCGGACACGGCGGCCGAGAACGAGGGCGCGCTTCGCTTCTTCGAGCGCGCGGGCTTCGGCAACCGCGAGGAGCACGTGTACTTGACGCGTAACCTGAGCAAGGACCCCAAGTACGGCGGCCCCGCCGCGCGCGCGCGCAACGTCACGCCGAAGCGCCGATGAGCGCGCCGCCGATCGACCCTGAGCGGCTCCGGGGCCTGCTCGAGCGCGCGGTCGCGATCTACAGCCCGCCGGGGGAGGAGGCGCGGGTCGCGCCGCTCTTCGTGGACGCGCTCGTCTCGGCGGGGATCCAGGTCCGCGTCCAGCCGGTCCCCCGGGCCGGCGCCCCGGAGCGGTTCAACGTGATCGCCTCGGTCGGCCCCGCCGA
>JAUHXR010000062.1 GCA_030426845.1 Polyangia bacterium
GACGGGCGTCTACTCGGCCGTCGGCGCGGTGCTCAACGTGTCCGGTGGCGCGGCGGGCTCGGCGTCGATCGCCGGCGGGGCCGGCGGCAACGGGCGGCTCGTCACCCCCTGACCGCGAGCGCGCGCCGGCCTGGACCGGCGCGCGCGCCACGGGCAGCATCTCCGGATGAGGCGACTCACGATCCCCTACGCGTGCGGCGACGACGACGCGCTCGCGCGGCTCCAGGCCCTCTCCGACTACTGGTCGGCCAAGCACGGCGTCGAGACGCGCTGGGAGGGTCCCCGCGGCCGCCTGGCCGGCAAGAAGATGGGGGTGAGCTACGACGCGCGCGTCGTGGTCGCCGACGGAGAGGTCTCGATCGAGGTCGAGGCCGGCTGGCTCGCGGACAAGCTCGGCGCGCCCGCCTACGTGGAGCGTAAGGTCCGCGACTACCTCGACCCGCAGCACAGCCTGGCCGCCCTGCGCGCGCGCGTCCCCACCTGACGGCGTCGAGGGCGCGGCGCAGGCCGCCGGGCCGGCTCGATCGCGAGCCGAAGACGTGCAATCTCCTCTGAATCGAACCGAGACCCCGTCGTCGAACCGAGGCCATGATGAAGACCCGCCGACTGCTCCCCGCTCTCCTCGCGCTCTGCGCGCTCGCCTTCGTGGCGTCCCCCGTCGCCCGCGGCCAGGAGGGCGACGCGCCCGCCGCGGCCGACCAGGGCCCCGCGCGCTTCAACGGCACCTGGCGCTACGCCGGGAGCCCCTCGAGCGGTCAGCAGATCATCGAGCGGGCGATCACGCGAGCCGTCGACGGCATGAACTTCATCACCCAGCCGATCGCGACCGGCCGCCTCCGCGACAAGAACCCGCTGGTCCGGCGCATCGACATCAACCTGACGTCGACCGACGCGCGCGTGGTGTTCGACGGGAACCGCACCTACCGCGGCCAGCTCAACACCTGGACGAACCACACCTTCGACGGCGACACCGTCCGCGTCGAGTTCCGGCACCGCGGGGACTCGATCGTCCAGCTCTTCCGCACCGACAGCGGCACGCGCCGCAACGTGTACCGGCTGATGCCGAACGGTCAGCTCCGGCTCGAGGTCACCGTCCAGTCGGGGTCTTTGCCCCGCGACATGACCTACCGCCTCAACTACCGCCACTGATCGGGCGGACTCCCGCGCGGGGCTCTCGCTCGACGACCTCCCACACGAGCGCGCGCAGGCGCGCCGCGGAGGCCTCGGACAGCCCCGGCGCGGGACCCTCGGGCGGCGGGCGACGGTACAGCGTCGCGAAGAGCACGAGGCCCGCGACGTGCGCGCCGAGCGCGCTCGGGTGGATCGGGTCCGGCTCGTCCGCAGGGTAGCGGAGAGCCCCGCCGGTACGCGGGTTGGCGAGGAGCGCGCTGACCTCGAGCGGCGCGCCGTCCTCGGTGGTCCAGGCGGCCGGCTCACGCGCGATCGCGGCCGCGAGGCGCGCCATCGCGGTCCCGACCGGCGCGAGGTGGATCGGCGGCGCGTCGCAGGCGGGCTCGACGTCCACCCAGTAGGGCGCGAGCGCGGCGAGGCGCCCGGGCTCCGGCACACGCGCGGCGGAGGCCTCGTCGGCGAGGGCCTCGTGCTCGGCGCGCTCCGCCTCGATCTGCGCCCGGAACGACGCGTCGTCCTCGTACGGCCCCCACGCCTCGAACAGGTAGACGTCGATCGAGGGGTTGGCCCGCGCCGCCGCGCAGGCGAAGCGCTGGGCGTAGTAGGCGCCGGCCTCTGCGCGCCGGGTCGCGCCGACCGGGAGCGCCTCGAGCAGGACGAGCGCGTCGTAGCCCGCGCCGCGCTCCTCGAGCTCGCGCCGCCGGGTCAACGCCTCGGGCTCGCGCCGCTCGAAGGTGCGCGCCTCCCCCGTCCAGTTGAGGGACAGCGGCGCCCCGAAGAACGTGTGGTCGAAGGCCTCGTAGCGCAGGCCCGCGCGCGTCGCGATCGCCCCGACCTCCTCGATCGCGTTGCGGGCGCCGTCGACGCGCCGGTCGCGGTGGTTCATCAGGCTGTGCCCGACCCAGTAGACGCGCCGCGCGTCGAGAGGCCCCGCGCGCCGCTGCTCCCAGTCGACGCTCCGCCGCGGGACCGGCGCAGGCGGCGCGAGGAGCGCGACCCAGGCCACCGCGCCCGCGAGCGCGAGCGAGGACGCAGCGAGTCCGAGGCGGCGCCGGCGGGACGAGGACATCGAGGCGGAGGGTAGCGCGGGCCTGGTACCTTTTGGTCCATGCGGACCCTCGGCGCGGCGCTCGTCCTCCTCGTCTCCCTCGGCTGCGCGGGCGAGTGCCCGGACGGCGGGGAGATCTTCGTCGACGGCGAGGCCTACTGCGGCGAGCCCTGCGCGCGATGCGAGGACTGCGCCGCCGGCACGACCTGTCGCTTCCGCGGCGCGACCGGCGCGTGCGTGGACCACGCGTTCCTGATCGATCGCGGGCTGACCACCACGTGCCAGGCGCCCTGCGCGACCGGCGAGGTGAGGCTCTCCAACGGGAGCTGCGCGACGCTCTGCGCGGTCGACGGCGAGTGCGCGTTCTGCTGCTACGAGCCGCCCGACGTCGAGGTCACCGTGTGCGCGGCGAGCGCCGACGTCTGCCCGTGAGCCAGCGGCGGGCGGTCCGCGAGGTAGCCCTCCGAAGGCACCCGGGCGCGAGGACCGGCGGCTCGAGGGCGCCGTCGACGCCCCGCGAGCATCCGGCGAGGAGCATCGCGGCGAGGAGCATCGCGGCGAAGAGCAGCGCGGCGAAGAGCATCGCGGCGAAGAGCATCGCGGCGAAGAGCATCGCGGCGAAGAGCATCGCGGCGAAGAGCATCGCGGCGAAGAGCATCGCGGCGAGGATCCCTGGCGCGGGCGCCATCCGCGCCGGGCGTCAGGACAACCGGGCGGGGTCGGCGGTCAGACGAGCTTGCGCGTCGCGGAGCCGGCGGAGCCAGCGCACCAGCTGGTCGGGGGACGGCATGACCTGGAGCAGGAGGTGCAGCACCAGCGTGTTGCCGGCGAGCTCGACCCCTTCCACCCGAGCGTCGAGCGCCTCGGCGAGGGTGCGGGCCTCCGCCTCACGCGCCTCCGCGCGCGCGCGCTCCTCGGAGCTCCACCGCGCGCGGATCCACCGGGCGAGTCGGACGAGCGACGACGGCGCGGGGGTGACCGCCAGCCCCTCGCCCATCGCGCTCTCGACCCGCACCGCGACCGCCGCGTCCGGGGCCCCATCGACGCCCCCATCGAGGACGGGGCGGGCGCGGAGCGTGACGATCCCGTCGTCGTCGCGCATCGAGAGCGCCGCCCCGTCCCGCGAGAGCTCCGGCCGGACCGATCCTCCGCGGTAGTCGGCGCGCGCCTCGATCTCGTGCGCGACCGACTGGAGCGTCGCCCGCACGCTCCGCGCGACCCGCCGCTCCGCCTGGTCGTCGAGCGGGAGCTCCACCACACGCTGCTGCGGCTCCTTCCCGTCGGCGCCGACGCGCCAGAGACGAAGCTCCACCGCCTCTCCCCGCGGCTCGATCTCGAGCGCGTAGAAGCGCTGGTTGAAGAAACCGGCGGCGAAGGGGCCCGCGCAGCGCGGCAACGCGAAGGCGCCGGCCACGGCCTCGACCACGAGGCCCTCGTCGGCGGGCCGATAGGCGAGCGCCGTCCACCGGTTGTCGGTCCACACGACCTCGGGCCACCGCAAGGCGCCGTGCGATCGGTCGAAGACCTCGTGGGGTCGCTCGATCACCTTCGCCGCGGCGCCGACGATCGCGAGGCGACACGCCCCGCCCGCGAGGCCCAGCGCGACGGCGGCGCGGGAACCGACCGAGCGAACGCGCAGGCTCTCGCAGGCCGCGCGCAGGTCGTGACGCACCACCGTAGGGGCGCCGCGCGGAGGCACCGAGGCGGCGCCCCACGAGCGCTCCCCCGCGACGTGGAAGACGACGAGGGCCTCCGCGGCGAGCGCCGCCGCGTCGATCGCAAACCCGGGCCGCCGCTCCGACACGAGGCGCAGCGGCGCTGCGTCGCCAGGCCGGATCGCGACCACCCCTTCCGGGTCGGCCGCGAAGAGCACCGCGCCGCCGAACGCGACCGCGCTCGCCGCCGGGTGCCGCAGGCGCGCCTCCGATCGCGGCGCGCCGTCGAGGTCGAGGCGCACGCTCCACGCGCCGTCCTCCTCGCACCACGCCACCTCGATCTCGTCCCCGTCTCGCCGCAGCGCCGGCACCACCGGCCGGTCGGCGCCCGCGTGGCCGATCCCTCGCACGAAGCGAGGACGCGCGCGCTGCCAGGTGTCGAAGCGGCACACGGCCGGGCCGAGCGGCCCGTGCCACGCCGCGAGCAGACCGCGCGCGCCGAGGTGGAGCGCGGGCCGCGACGCGACGGCCCGCTCGCTCACTTGCGGCCCTGTAGCACCGCGCGGATGAGGCCCCGGGTGGACGCGTCGTGATCGCCGGCGGAGCCGCCCTCGAGCTCCTCGAGGACCTGCTTGGCGAGCTGCTTGCCGAGCTCCACGCCCCACTGGTCAAAGCTGTTGATGCCCCAGATCACGCCCTGCACGAAGACGCGGTGCTCGTAGAACGCGAGGAGCGCGCCGAGGGTCTCCGGGTCGAGCTGCGGGAACAGGATCGCGGTGCTCGGGCGGTTGCCCTCGAACACCTTGTGAGGCGCGAGCGCGTCGATCCCGTCCTCGTCGAGCCCCGCCGCGCCGAGCTCGGCCCGCGCCTCGGCCTCGGTGCGCCCGCGCATCAGCGCCTCCGCCTGGGCGATCATGTTCGCGAGCAGCTTCGGGTGGTGATCGCCGCGCGGGTAGTGGCTCTCGATCGGGGCGAGGAAGTCCACCGGGACGAGCCGCGTCCCCTGGTGCAGGAGCTGGAAGAACGAGTGCTGCGCGTCCGTCCCGGTGCCGCCCCAGACGATCGGCCCGGTGGTGTAGCCCTCGACCGGCTCGCCGTCGGCGCGCACGCGCTTGCCGTTGCTCTCCATGTCGAGCTGCTGGAGCCAGGCGGGGAGCAGGCGGAGGCCGTGGTCGTAGGGCAGGACCGCGTGGCTCGCCGCGCCGAAGAAGCCCGCGTACCAGACGCCGAGGAGCGCGCTGACCACCGGGATGTTCTCCGAGAGGGGCGACGTCCGGAAGTGCTCGTCCATGCGGTGAGCGCCGCCGAGCAGCTCCTCGAACCGGTCCATCCCGACCGCGCACGCGATCGGCAGGCCGATCGTGGACCAGAGCGAGTAGCGGCCGCCGACCCAGTCCCACATCTCGAAGACGTTGGCGCCGTCGATGCCGAACGACCTCACCGCGTCGGCGTTGCTCGACACCGCCACGAAGTGCTTGGCGACCGCGGCGTCCTCCTTGAGCCGCTCGATGAGCCAGGCGCGGGCGCTCCGGGCATTGGTCAGCGTCTCTTGCGTCGTAAAGCTCTTGGACGCGACGATGAAGAGGGTGCGCGCCGGGTCGAGCGGGGCGAGGGTGCGCGCGAGGTCGGCGCCGTCCACGTTGGACACGAAGTGGACGCGGGGGCCGCCCTTCGCGAAGGGCGCGAGGGCCTCGACGACCATCCGCGGCCCGAGGTCCGAGCCTCCGATCCCCAGGTTGACGACGTCGGAGATCGCCTCGCCGGTGTGGCCCTTGTGCTCACCGGCGCGGAGCCGGTCGCTGAACGCGCGCATCTTCGCGAGCGCCGCGCTCACCATGGGGACGACGTTGCGCCCGTCGACGCGGATGGGGCGGTTCGAGCGGTTACGCAGGGCCACGTGCAGCACCGCGCGGCCCTCGGTCACGTTGATGCGCTCGCCCGCGAACATCCGCGCGATCGCGCCGGCGACGTCCCGCTCCTCGGCGAGGCCCACCAGCTGCGCGAGGGTCTCGTCGGTCGCGCGGTGCTTCGAGAAGTCGAAGCGGAGCCCGCCCTCGCGCAGCGTCATGCGGGTGACCCGCTCGGAGTCGTCCTGGAACAGCGCGCGGAGGTGGACCGAGCGGAGCTCGGCGTAGTGGGCGGTCAGCGACCGCCAGGCCGCGGTGTCGGGGAGGCTGCTCATGAGGGCCCGACTATCGTGAGCTAGTGAGCCGGATGCAACTGGACGTGGGCGCTCGGCACGCCCCGCAGGATCGTGATCTCGCGCGGCGCGTAGCCTTCGAGCGCGATGCGCACGGTGGCGCCCTCGGGGACGTCGCCCGGGACCCGGATGTCGAGCGGCGTGACGCCGAGAACGCGGTCGCCGGTGCGCACCTCGGCGCCCGGCGGATCGGAGCGGACGGCGATGACCGCGGGCGCCGGGCGCGGGGCTGCGGGAGGGTCGGCCGGGGGCGGGTCGGCCGGACGCGGGTCGGGCGGCGAAGGCGACGCGAGCCGCGCGGCCGGGCCCACCGTCGGCGGGGTCGGAGGAGGCGACCGATCGGGGGCCGGCCGCAGCGCGAGGTAGAGCGCGACGCCGGCCGCCGCGAGGACGAGCGCGATCGACGTGGCGCCCGCGATCAGCCCTCGAGACCGCGGGGGCGGCGGCGGAGCGGACGACGCGCGCGGGGGCGGAGCGGACGGTGATGGGACCGGCGGTGAGGGCGCGGACGGCGGCGCGACGGAGCCTCCCGGGGGCGTGGGCGGGGCGTCGCGGGGATCGCGCGCGAGGTGCTCGAGCTCCGCGTGCAGCGCCGCGCCGTCGGCCGGTCGCGCGGCCGGATCCTTGGAGAGGCAGCGCATCAGCAGCGCCTCCACCCGCGAGGGGACGCGGACGGGCGGCTCGAGCGCGGAGGGCGCGCGCATCTCCTCGAACATCTTCTGGCCGAGGATCTCGTAGGTCCCCATCTCCGCGTAGGGCTCCTGCCCGGTGAGGAGCTGCCAGAGGAGCATCCCCGCCGAGTAGACGTCCGCGCGCGCGTCGACCCGCTCCCCCGCGCACTGCTCGGGCGCCATGTAGCGCGGCGTGCCGAGGACCTGCCCCGTCTCGGTGAGCCGCCGGTTGGCGCCCATCACCTTGGCGAGCCCGAAGTCCAGCACCTTCACGAAGTCCGGCTCGGCGCCCTGCGCGACGAGGAAGACGTTCGCCGGCTTGAGATCGCGGTGGATCACCCCCACCCGGTGCGCGGCCCCGAGCGCGCCCGCGACCTGCGTCAGGATCCGGATCGCGCGCGCGGCCGGCACGGGGCCCTCGGCCTCCGTGAGGGCCTGGAGATCGCGCCCGTCGAGGCGCTCCATGACGTAGTAGGCGCCGAAGCGCGGGTGCACGCCGAAGTCCTTCACGTCGATGACGTGGGGGTGCCGGATGCGGGTGGCGGACTGGGCCTCGCGCACGAAGCGCTCGGTGATCGTGGCGCTCGAGAGCAGCTCGGGGCGCAGCGTCTTGAGCACCAGCGTCTGGCCGAGCTGCGCGTGGCGCGCCTCGAAGACGAACCCCATGCCGCCGGCCCCGATGCGCGACAGGACCTGGTAGCGGCCGTCGATCGTCTGACCGACGATGTCGTCCGGATCCGGTACGGGGCGGTCGACCGGAGCGCGGGGGTCGTCCTCGTCCACGCTACCCCCGCGTCACGACGCGACCGGCTCGATCAGCGAGGCGTCGTCGTTCCGCACATGGTTCACCCGCGGCGAGACCTCGTCCGCGACGAGCTCGCGCCCACGATGCGCCTGGAGGATCGCCTCGAGCCGCTCCCGCGGAACGGCCTCGCGGCGGAGCCACTCGGCGTAGCGCGCCCGCTCGACGAGGACCGGCATCCGATCGTGGAGCGCCGCGACCGCGCCCACCGCCTCGCAGGTCAGGATGGTGAAGCTCCGCACCGGCTCGCCGTCGGGCCCGTCCCAGACCGACCAGAGGCCGGCGAGCCCGAACGGCGCCCCGCCCGGCAGATGAAACCGGAAAGGCACCTTGCGCTTGCCCTCGCGCCGCCACTCGTAGAACCCGTCGGCCGCGACGAGACACCGGTAGTGGGCGAACGCCCGACGGAACGCCGGCTTGTCCGCCGCGGTCTCCGATCGCGCGTTCAGCATCCGCACGCCGATCCGCGCATCGCCGGCCCAGTGGGGGATGAACCCGAAGCGCGCCGGCTCGACGCGCCGCACGCCGTCGCTCGCCTCACGGACGATCGGCGCGGACGCGGTCGGCGCGATGTTCCAGCTCGGCTCGGCCGCCCCGGGCGTGAGCACGGCGTCGAACTCCTCGATGAGCTCGTCTGGGCGGCTCGCCATGGTGAAGCGCGCGCACATCAGCGGGGATCGGCCTCCCGGCTCATCACCGCCCCACCATACACGCTCCTTTGGGTATTCTCCCAGGTACCTTGGCGGGCGATCGAGACCGCAGCGGCCCCGAGAGCAGCCGCGACGCAACGCTCCTCTCACGGATCCTCGAGTCGGTGCCGTCGGGGATCGTCATGGTGCAGCCCGACGGCGTCGTGGCGACCGCCAACTCGTGCGCGCAGGAGTTCCTCGGGCTGCGCTGGGACGTCGACGTCCAGCGCTACGTGAACGACTACCAGGGCGAGACCTTTCACGAGGACGGCTCCCCCTGCGCGGTGGAGGACTACCCCGTCTCGCGCTGCCTCCAGACCGGGCAGCCTCAGGGTCCGCAGACCATCGGCGTCCGGCAGCCGAGCGGCGAGGTCCGTTGGGGCATCTTCACCGCGCTGCCCGTCACCCCGGCGGACGGCCAGGGCCCGTGCTCGGTCGTCGTGACCTTCGTCGACATCACCGACCGCCGCCGGGACGAGCTGCGGGCGCACGTCGAGCGGCAGCTCCTCGACGCGGCGCGCATGATCCACTTCGACGACCGCACCGAGACCACCGCGGTGTTCCACGCGCCGCTCGAGCGGCTGCTCGACATGACGCACAGCCGGTTCGGCTTCGTCGCGCGCGTCCCGGCGGACGAGCCGATCCCCGACGAGCTGCCGGTCCTCGTCGCGGTCGATCGCGACCGGCCCCTCGGCGGGCGTCGCTCGCACCCGCCCGTGCCCCTCGACGCGCTCAGCGCGCGCGCGCTCCGTGAGCGGCGCGCCGTGTTCGTCGAGGCGCCCGGCGTCCCCCCCGGCGGCGTCTTTCGGAGCCGGGCGCCCGGGCGCGCGCTGGTGTGCCCGATCCAGGCGGGCGAGCGCACCGTGGGTCTCGTCGGGCTCGCGGACGCCCCGACGCCCTACGACGAGGCGCTCCTGGGCTACCTCGGTCCCCTGCTCACGGCCTGCGCCGACCTCATCGGCGCGCTGGACGAGCGCCGCACGCGGGCTCGCCTCGAGGCCCAGCTCGCGCGCGCGGAGCGGCTCGCGAGCGTGGGCACGCTCGCGGCGGGGATGGCCCACGAGATCAACAACCCGCTCGCCTACCTGCACCTCAACCTCGAGTCGACGCTGCGCCGCACGCGGACGCTCGTCGAGGAGGCGCGCGACCTCGAGCGCGCGAGCGGCGACACCCACGCGGGTCGGGTGAGCACCGCGATCGCCCAGCTCGAGCGAAACGCCCTGGACGCGATCGAGGGCGCGGAGCGCGTGCAGCGGATCGTCCGCGACCTGATGACCTTCTCGCGCGTCTCGGAGCCCCGCCGCGGCCGCGTGGACATCAACGCCGCGGTCCGCATCGCGCTCAAGATGGCCGACCACGAGATCAAGTACCGCGCGCGCCTGACCTGCGAGCTCGGCGACGTCTCCGCGGTGATGGGCCACGACGGCCGGCTGTCCCAGGTGTTCCTGAACCTGCTCCTCAACGCGGCGCGCTCGATCGAGGAGGGCTCGCCCGACGACAACGAGATCCGCGTGCGCTCGTGGGGGACGCCGGGGCGCGTCCACGTCGAGGTGAGCGACACCGGGGCGGGGATCGATCCCGAGCACCTCCACCGCCTCTTCGAGCCGTTCTTCAGCACCCGCCCCGCCGGCGCCGGCTCGGGCCTCGGGCTCTCGGTCTGCCACAACGTCGTCTCGGCCCACAACGGGACGATCGACGTCGACTCGGAGCTCGGCCGCGGCACACGGTTCGTCGTGAGCCTCCCGAGCACCGAGGCGACGCACCCGCCGCCCGACGAGGGCGGGCAGAGCCCGGAGCGCGCGCGTGGCGCGAGCCCGCTGCGCCGGGTGCTGCTGATCGACGACGAGCCGATGGTCCTGCGCGTGCTGAAGCAGCTCCTCGACCGGCGCTTCGAGGTGCAGACCGCCGACGGCCTCGAGAGCGCGATCGAGGCCCTCGGCGCGGGTGAGCGCTTCGACGTGATCCTGTGCGACATGATGATGCTCGACGGCACGGGGATGGACGTGCATGCGTGGCTCGCCGAGCATCGGCCGGACGCGCTCGACGGCCTGGTCTTCATGACCGGCGGCACGTTCACGCCGCGGGCGCGCGAGTTCCTGCGGGGCGCGCGTCGCCGCCACCTGTCGAAGCCGTTCTCGCTCAAAGACCTCGACGCGATCCTCGTCGACCTGACGGGAGAGTGATGCCCGAGGGCGCGCCCCACGCGGCGCGCTATGCTCCCCCGCCTGATGGAGAGCTACCTCGCACTGCTGCGCGACGTGATGGAGCGCGGGACGGAGAAGACCGACCGCACCGGCACCGGGACGCGGAGCCTGTTCGGGCCGCAGCTCCGCTTCGATCTGCGCGAGGGCTTCCCGCTCGTCACCACGAAGAAGGTCCACTTCAAGTCCGTGGTGGTCGAGCTGCTGTGGTTCCTGCGCGGCGACACGAACGTGAAGTTCCTCCACGATCACGGCGTGACGATCTGGGACGAGTGGGCCGACGAGCGCGGCGAGCTCGGCCCCGTCTACGGGCACCAGTGGCGGAGCTGGCCGACGCCGAGCGGCGGCGCGATCGATCAGGTGCAGCGCGTCCTCACCCAGCTGCGCGAGACCCCCGACTCCCGCCGCATCCTCGTGAGCGCCTGGAACGTCGCGGACCTCGACCGCATGGCCCTGATGCCGTGCCACGCGCTCTTCCAGTTCTACGTCGCCGACGGCCGGCTCTCCTGCCAGCTCTACCAGCGCTCGGCGGACCTGTTCCTCGGGGTCCCGTTCAACATCGCGAGCTACGCGCTGCTGACCCACATGATCGCCCAGGTCACCGGCCTCGAGGTCGGCGACTTCGTGCACACCTTCGGCGACGCGCACGTCTACCTCAACCACGTCGAGCAGGTGCAGACCCAGCTCGCGCGCGCGCCGCGGCCGCTGCCCACCCTGCGCCTCGACCCGGGCGTCACCGACCTCTTCGCGTTCGAGCGCGGGCACATCACGCTCGAGGGCTACGACCCGCACCCACGCATCAAGGCGCCGGTGGCGGTGTAAAGACCCCATGCGCATCGTGCTCATCGCCGCCGTGGCGCGAAACGGGGTCATCGGCCGCGACGGGGACCTGCCTTGGCGGCTCCGCGGCGACCTCGCGCACTTCAAGCGCCGCACCCTCGACCGCGCGATCGTGATGGGGCGCAAGACCTTCGAGTCGCTGCCCGGGCTCCTGCCGCGGCGGACCCACGTGGTCCTCTCACGCGACCCCGCCTACCCGGTCCCCGACGGGGTGCTCTGCGCCGGCTCGCTCGACGCGGCCCTCGCGGCGGCGCGCGGCACGGGCTCGACCGAGGCCTGCGTGATCGGCGGCGCGGCGATCTACGCGCTCGCCCTGCCGATGGCCGACGAGCTGGTGATCACCCACGTCGACGCGGACGTGGACGGCGACGTCGTCTTCCCGGCGGTCGAGTGGGCCGCGTGGCGCGGCGAGGAGCTGGCGAGTCAGCCCGCGGACGAGCGCAACGAGCACCCCTTCCGGATCGTCAGCTACCGCCCCGCCTGAGCCGGGCGCGGGCCGAGCGCGCTTTTGCCTTCCCGCGCGCGCGGGCGGCGCCCTACCCTCGCCCCGTGTCGACGCGAATCCTGGCGGTCCGGACGACCGGCGACGAGCCGACCCGGGTGCCGTGCACCGTCGAGCAGCTCCCCGCGCTCCTCGCCGACCCGGGCGTCCTGGTGTGGGTCGACCTCGACAGCCAGGGCGCCGAGTCCCAGCGGATCCTCGAGGAGATCTTCCACTTCCACCCGCTGCTGGTGGAGGACGCCTTCGCCGACGCGAGCACGCCCAAGCTCGAGGACTTCGGCGACTACCTCTACCTGATCGTCCACGGCGTCAGCGACGACGATCCGGAGGACGACGGCGAGGTGCACACCGCCGACCTCGACCTCTTCATCGGCGAGCGCTTCCTCATCACGCACTACCGGCTGCACTTCAAGGCGGTGGATCGAACGCGCGCCATGGTCGCCGACGACCCGTCGCTCCTCGCGCGCGGGCCCGCGATCGTCGCGCACCGCATCGTCGATCAGCTCGTCGACGAGTTCCTCCCGCTGATGGAGAAGCTCGACCAGGAGATCGACGCGATCGAGGAGGCGATCCTCGGCACGAGCACGCCGACGCTGCTCGAGCGGATCTTCCGGATGAAGCACAGCCTCAACCGCATCCGCCGCGTCGGCATGCACCAGAAGAGCCTGCTGCTCGCCCTCGCGGAGAGCCGCTCGAAGATCATCCCAGGCGAGGTCCGACCGTTCTTCCGGGACGTCTACGACCACATGCAGCGGGTGACGGACCTCAACGAGGCCTACCGCGACCTCACCGGCGGCTCGCTCGACGCGTACCTGAGCATGCAGTCGCACCGCCTCAACGAGATCATGCGCGTGCTCACCGTCTTCTCGACCGTGATGCTCCCGCTGACCTTCATCACCGGGCTCTACGGGATGAACTTCGACCACATCCCGTACCTGCACTTCGAGTACGGCTTCGAGCTGGCGATCGCGATCATGGTGAGCATCGCGGTGGGGATGGTGCTGTTCTTCCGCCGCCGCGGCTGGATCTGAGCGTCACTCCTCTTCGAGGTCGTCGCTCGTCGGCGGGGACGGACGCGGCTCGCGCTGGAGTCGGTCCTCGAAGCCGCGGTCGGGGTCGCCCTTGTCCTCCTCCTTGGTGAGGACATGGAGCGTCTCGCCTTCGCTCGCCGCCATCACGGTGGTCACCGCGAGATCGCCCGTGACGTTGACAGCGGTACGGAACATGTCGAGCAGGCGATCCATCCCGAGGATCAGCGCGACGCCCACCGGGGGGATGCCCACCGTGGTGAGGACCATCGCGAGGGTCACGATCCCGGCGCCTGGCACCCCGGCCGCCCCGACCGACGCCATGGTGGCGGTCGCGACGATCGCGAGCTGGTCGGTGAAGCTCAGGTCGACGTCGAAGACCTGCGCGATGAACACCGCGGCCACCCCCTGGTAGAGCGCGGTCCCGTCCATGTTGACGGTGGAGCCGAGCGGCAGGACGAAGCTCGCGACGGGGTTGCTGACGCCCAGGTTCTGCTCCGCGCACTCCATGCTGACCGGCAGCGCGGCCGACGACGAGGACGTGGAGAAGGCGATGAGCTGGGCCGGGCGGATCGCCTTGAGGAACGCGGTCACGGGCATCTTGGCGAGCAGGCGCACGAGCCCCGCGTAGACGATGCCTGCGTGGATCGCGAGGCCGAGCAGGACGGTGACCGCGTAGAACAGCAGCGCCGCCAGGACGGAGACCCCGCTCTGACCCACCACGTCGGCCACGAGCGCGGCGACGCCGAAGGGCGCGATGGTCATCACCATGTGGATGATCATCACCATCGCGTTCTGCACACGATCAAAGAAATTGACGACCGGCGTGCCGGACTTGTCCTTGCCGAGGAGCGTGAGCGCGATCCCGAAGATCATCGCGAAGAAGATCACCTGGAGCATGTCGCCGCTCGAGAGCGAGCCGATGGGGTTCTCCGGGATGATGGCGAGGATGTTGTCGACGGTGGATGGCGCCTCGGCCGCGCTCTGGGCGGAGTCCGCCGCCGAGCCGGAGAACTGCGCCTGTAACGCGGCTCGGTCGCGCTCGCCGACGAAATTGCCGGGCTGGATCAGGTTGCCGAGCGCGAGCCCGATCGTCACCGCGATGGCCGTGGTGCCCAGGTAGAGGCCGATCGTCTTGCCACCGAGCCGCCCCAGCTTGCGCACGTCCCCGAGGCTCGCGACCCCGACGAGGAGCGACGAGAACACGAGCGGCACGATCACCATCTTGATCAGCTTCATGAACGCCGTGCCGACCGGCCGCAGGATGCTGATCACCGTCGTCCCGACGCCGCTCACCGGCTCCGGGGTCGACACGAAGCCGCCCCCGTCGAGGGCGGTGTTCACGACGCGCAGCCAGCCGTCCCGCTCCTCTCCGACGCGTGGTCGCTCGAGCGCGTCCGACAGGGCGTTGCCTGGGTCGCGCAGGGCGAGCTCGCGGGTCCACTCGAAGCGCACGTGGACCCAGGTTCTGAGGCGCACCCGCTCGCCGTTCGCGTCCGTGAGGTGCTCGTAGAGCGACTCCTCGGCCTCGAGGCGCAGCGACGCGCCCTCCGGCAGCGCGAGGGCCGACCCAGGATCGTCACGGTCCAGGCGGATCTCGACCGAGGAGGCGTCCCCGACGACGTAGGTGTCCGCCTCGAGCAGGGCCGACTTGGGGCCGAGGGCCAGGCCGATCGCCACCCCCGCCCCCATGCCGATCAAGATCTTCGTGTAGACCTGCATCCGCCTTCCTACCCATGACAGTCGGCTGAAAGTCAAAGGAAATCCCGGGTCGTAGCGCCCCCGCCCGCCGGTTGGTGCTACCCTCGTCGGACCGTGATTCGCGGCCTCGTCGCACTCCTCTCCGGCGCCTGTCTGTGGGCCGCGAGCCCCGCGCAGGCGCAGCCCCTCGCGCAGGCCGACGCGGCCTTCGAGCGCGCCGAGATCGTCGAGGCGGCGGCCGGCTACCAGGCCGCGCTCGAGACCGGTGAGCTGCGCGGCGACGAGCTGGTCCGGGCCTACCTCCGGAGCGGCGTCCTCGCGATGTGGACGGGCGACGACGACGCGGCGCAGCGCAACCTGCGCATCGCGCTGAGCCTGCACCCCGACCTCGCGCCGCCGCCCGAGCTGAGCCCCGCTCAACAGCGCGCGCTGCGGGTCATCCGGGCCGAGATCGCGGAGCGGCCCCCGCTCGGCGTGGAGGTGGAGCCGGCCGAGGGCGAGCGGGCCGTCGTGAGGGTGACCGGGCCTGCGCTGAGCGGGCTGCGCGTCCGCGCGGTCGCGCGCGACGACACCGGGACGGAGACCCACCGGCAGATCGTGGGCGCGGATCCGCGGATCGAGCTCGCGCTCCCGGCCGTCGCCTGGGGCAACGCGGTCCGCACCCAGCTCGAGGTCGAGCTGCTCGACCCCTACGGCAACACGATGCGCTCGGCGCGCGCGACCCTCCGTCGGGTCGCGTCGCCGGCCGAGGTGGCGCAGGCGGGCGGCGCGCCGACGGGCGCGACCGGGCCGAGCCTCACCGAGGTGGAGGCCTCCGAGGGCGGGGGCGACGACGGCCCGGTGATCGCGCTCGTCACCACCCTCATCGCCCTGGCGCTCGCCGGCGCGGGCGTGGCCATCGGCTACGCGGTGTGGGACGCGCAGCCGTGGCAGGTCAACTTCGTGGCGGGATCCCCGTGAGCCTCCCGGAGCCCTCCAACGCCGACGCGACCGTCGCGATGAGCGACGAGCCCCTCCAGGAGTTCGAGCCCAGCTCCGTCGACGTCTCGCACAAGACGATGGGGCGCTATGAGCTGGTCTACGAGCTCGGCGTCGGGGGCATGGCCAACGTGTACCTCGCGCGCGCCGCGGGCCCGGCCGGCTTCCAGAAGTGGTTCGCGATCAAGCGCATCCACCGTCACCTCGCCAAGGACCGGCGCTTCGTCGAGATGTTCCTCGACGAGGCGCGGATCAGCGCGTCGCTCCAGCACCCGAACGTCGCGCCGGTCTTCGACCTCGGTGAGCAGGCCGGCGAGTACTTCATCGCGATGGAGTACCTGCACGGCGAGCACCTCGGCTCGCTCGGCGTGCGGGCGGCCCGTGAGATGGGCCGCGTCCCTGCCAACCTCGCCGCCTACGCGGTCGCCCGCGCGGCGGACGGGCTGCACCACGCGCACGAGGCGCGCGACCGCGACGGCACGCCGCTCAAGCTGGTGCACCGTGACGTCTCGCCGCAGAACATCTTCGTCACCTACGACGGCACGGTCCGCATCACGGACTTCGGCATCGCCAAGGCGGCCAACCGCATCACCCAGACGGAGACGGGCAGCACCAAGGGCAAGCTCGCGTACATGTCTCCGGAGCACGCGCTCAACCAACCGCTCGATCGGCGCTCGGACATCTTCGCGCTCGGAGTCGTGCTCTGGGAGCTCACGGTCGGTCGCCGACTGTTCAAGGCCGAGAACGACGCCGCGACGCTGATGCGCATCACGAGCGGCAAGCCGATCTACCCGAGCCAGGCGGTGCCGGACTACCCGAAGGAGCTCGAGAAGATCGTGATGCGCGCGCTCGCGCACGACCGGTCCCAGCGCTACCCGACGGCCGCGGCGTTCGCGCGCGATCTCGATCGCTTCATCGCCGGGTCGGGCAACCCCGCTGGCGCCGCCGAGCTGTCCGGGCTGATGACGCAGCTCTTCTCGGACCGCATCACCGCCAAGGAGCGCCTCCTGCGCGCCGACACGGTGAGCGACCCGGGGGCGTCGCTCGCCCTCGCCCGCCCCGAGGACAGCTCGGGCAGCGGCGCGATGCCGCGGGAGCAGAGCCACTCGTCCGTCGTGACCCGGACCCCGTCGCGGTACCTGCCGAGCGAGCGGCGCTGGCCGTACGTGGTGGCCGCGATCGTCGCGCTGGGCGTGGTCGGGGCGGTGTCCGCGATCGCGCTGACGAGCCAGAACACCAGCTCGGTGCGCGTCAACTCCGACCCGAGCGGCGCCACCGTGACCATCGACGGCGCCGCGGTGGGCAGCACGCCGCTCACCGCCGACCGGCTGCAGCCCGGCCGCCACCGCGTGGAGCTGGTGCTCCCGGGATACGAGCCGTTCGAGTCGTCGTTCGACGCCGAAGAGGGCCGCAACGAGCTCAGCTACCGGCTCATGCCCAGCTCGATCGCGGGAGCCCCGGCGGTCGCCCCCGCGTCAGCCCGCCCGCCCCCGCCGTCCGGCGTGGATCCGCCGCCGACCCTGGAGGAGCAGGCGGCGGCGCGCGCGGCCGAGGCCGAGCGGCAGGCCGAGGCAGCCCGTGCGGCCGAGGCTCAACGCCAGGCCGAGGCTCAACGCCAGGCCGAGGCCCAGCAGGCGGCCGACGCGCAGCGCGAGGCCGAGGCCCTGCACGCGGCCGAGGCGGCACGCGAAGCCGAGGCGCAGAGGGCGGCCGCCGCGCAGCGCGCGGCCGAGGCGCAGCGAGCGGCCGAAGCGGCGCGGCAGGCCGAGGCGGCGCGGCAGGCCGAGGCGCAGCGAGCGGCCGAGGCGGCCGCGTCCGCCCGCTCGAGCGACTCCGCGGGTGGCCGCCGCGTGCCGACGCCGCGCGCCGCGCCCGCCTTCCTGAACCTCGTCACGGTCCCCTGGGCCGAGGTGCGGATCAACGGCCGCGCGGCCGGGCGCACCCCGCTCATCCGGCGCGAGGTCCCATCCGGCCGCGTGACCCTGCAGCTCCGCCGCGAAGGCACGGGGACCTGGCGCACCGTGCGCCTCCGCGCCGCGCCCGGCGAGACCGTCTCGCGCAGGCTCGAGCTGTGACGCGGGCCATCGGTCCCCTGCTCCTGTGCCTCGCCGTGGCCGGGTGCGACCGATCGGGCGACGTGCACCTCGCGGTGGAGTCGGGCTTCGAGGGCCCGGTCCGTCTGCGCGTCTACGACGCGGACGTCGTCGGCTGCGCGACGCTGGAGGGTCGCTTCGCGTCGCCGGGCTTCGATCCCGCGCAGCTGCTCTACGCCACGCTCGTCCAGACCGACGACCTGGCGGCGAGTGGGCGCTTCATGAGCGGCGCGACCGCGGGTCAGCGGGTCACGATCCTCGCATGGCAGGAGCGCGACCCTTGCAACCTGGCCACGGTCGGATGCCGCGAGGTGGAGCTGCCGCGGGAAGGCGAGCTCACGGTGACTCTGGAGGAGCGATCCGAGCCGATCTGCGGCCGCGAGTGCCCCGACTCCTGTGTGGGGTTGGACGCCGGCCCGCCACCGACCGACGCCGGGCCAGCGTGCGCGCCGGACCAGCAGTGCTGCGAGCCCGACACCCTCGAGTGCTTGTTCCAGCTGAGCGAGCCGGGCCGCTGCGTCGAGGGCCAGTGCCTGCCGACGAGCTGCACGACCGAGCGGATCGGAGAGGCCTGCGCCGTCGACGACCCCTCGGAGCCGCCGGGTATCTGCTGCCCGAGCGGGGCCTGCGACCCCGGTTGCGAACCCCTGGTCTGCGCGAGCTGGATGAGGAGCACCCCCGACCGGTGCGAGGGCTCGATGCTCCTCGACGCGAGCGACTTCGCGCTGGGGGTCGAGCTCGAGGCCCACCTCCGCTACGTGAGCCCCGACGGCGCGTTCCAGGCGGCGAGCGGGGACGTGGTGATGTGGGGGTCGGACTCGCGGGAGATCCAGCGGACGCTGGCGGACATCCCGTGGCCCGAGCCCGCGGTGCGGCTCTGCAACGAGGAGCGCCGGATGTGCCCGGACCTGCGACTCGCCTTCGCGGCGTTCTCGGTCCACGAGGGGGCGGGGGGGTCGCTGGTTGGCTGGGGCGATGTGGTGGTGGTCTGGGCCTCGGCGCCCGCCGACGAGATGGCCGTGGAGGGCGCCCTCATCGACGCCGGCTCGACCCGCTCCTGGCTCGGCGCGGACCGGGATCTGCCCCAGGGCATCTCGCTCTGGCGATGGCCGCAGGGCGCGACGCCGACCTACATCTCGGACATGCCGACGGTGATGCTCTCCACCTGCGTCGTGCCCTGCGACGGCCCCCTGCCTTGAGGTCGGTGTAGACTCGGGGGGTGCGCCGCTCCCTCGCCGTGCTCCTCGCGCTCGTCGCCCTCGGCTGCACGCGGGAGTCGTCGCTCGAGGTCCAGATCGCCCCCGACCCCGGCCGCCCGCTGAGCGCCTTCCTCTACCGCGGCGACCGCTGCCCGGACGACCTGCGCGAGGTCGTCGAGGGGGGGGTGATCCCCGAGGGCTACTTCACCCAGTTCCAGATTGAAGGCGGGGAGTTCTCTGAGCCCAGCGCGCTGGGCCGCGGCACCCACACGCTCCTGGTGGCGGCGCTGGACGGCTGCGACATCACCGCCGCCGACTGCGAGACCTTCGAGATGCCGCCCTCGGCGCCCCTGCGCTTCGAGCTCCTCGAGGCCACGCGGCCGGTGCGGTGGACGAGCTGCGATGTCGATCCCGGAGGCGTGGACGCGGGCCCGGGCGGGGACGCAGGCCCGCCCGACATGACCTGCGAGACGATCGGCGCCGGGTGCGAGCTCGTCGACACCGACGGCCGGTGCTGCCGCGACGACGACGGGATCCCCGCGTGCTGGCTCCCGACGGACTGCACCTGCGAGCGGCTGAACGAGGGCGACCCCTGCGATACGGCGAGCTTCACTGGCACCTGCCGAGGCGACACCTGCGTGGAGGCCGCGGTCTGCGACGTCTGCGCCCCACCGCTGGCGTGCGACCTGGCCGAGGAGTGCCTCGTCTCGCTCGACCTGGACGAGGCCGGACTGACGCGTCAGGTGGACGTGGTCTGGTATCAGCTCGACGAAGCCCGGCCGTTCCAGAGCCCGAACGGCACGGCCGTCGGGCCGGGCCGCACCGCGCTCCGCCTCCCGAGAGAGCCCCCCGAGGACGCGCAGGTCTGCCTGCGGCCCTGCAGCGGCCTCTGCCCGTGCGTCGTCGACGCCACCGAGCGGGTCGCGTTCGGCGCGCTCATGCTGGACGCCGACGCCGACACGTCGCAGTTCGACCTACCCGCCGCGGGCGCCGACGACGACCTGGTGTTCGTGTGGGCGAGCGAGCGCGTCTCCATGCGATCGACCACCAACCCGGAGCTGGATGGGCTCGGCTACGGACGCGACTTCGCGTTCAGCGAGGCCATCCCAGAGGGGCACTCGGTGTGGCGCGCAGCTGACTCGAGCGGTCTTCTTCAGCCGGCCGGCGGGATGGTCGGCGGCCTGGTGCAGACGCGGGCTCCCTGCTTTGGCTGCCTACCCGCGATCGCGCCGCGGTAAGCCGCGTGGAGCACGGGCGCCGGCCGCTGCGCTCGCGTGGGCTGCTGCGCTTGCGTGGGCTGCTATGGTTGCGGAGTGCAGGGCTCGCCCTACCGCCTCGTCGAGCGCCTCGGCGGCACCCGCGCCGATGTCTGGCTGGCCGTCGTGGAGGGCCTCGAGGGCTTCCGGCGGCCGGTGGTCCTCAAGCGCGTGCCGCACTCGGACCCCCAGGGCATCCAGGACCTGCGTCGCGAAGCGCAGATCACGGCCCGGCTCCACCACCCCAACCTGATCGCCGCCCTCGACCTCTTCGAGGCGCCGCGCGAAGTCGTCCTCGCGCTCGAGCACGTGCTCGGGGTCGACGCGCGCGAGCTCGCGCGGCCCGTCCCGTGGTCGACCGCGGCGCGGATCGTCGGCGACGCCGCGCAGGGGATGGCCCACGTGCACGACCTGCGCGACGGCCGGGGGCGACCGCTCGGAGTCGCGCACGGCGACTTGACGATCGCCAACCTCATGATCTCGGGCTCCGGGCACACCAAGGTCATCGACTTCGGCATCGCGCGGCGCGCGGGGGACGCGCACGACCGGCAGGTGGTGCACGGCACGCGCGGCTTCCTCAGCCCCGAGCAGGCGGCCGGACAGCCGATCGACTGGCGCAGCGACGTCTTCTCGCTCGGCCGGGTCTTCGCGCACCTCATGACCCCGCGCGGGGGCTTCCAGCAGACCTACGTCGGCGCGGCGTCGAGCACCTCGGGGCTCGACGCCCCCGAGACGGTCAAGGCGCTGCTCCGGCGCATGCTCGCGGTCGAGCCCGGGCGGCGCCCCCGGATGCAGGAGGTGGCGGATCTGCTCGAGCCGGTCGCCTCGCAGTACGGCGCCGACGCGCGCGCGGTCGCGTCGTTCGTCCGCTCGGGCTCGCTGGAGCGGCTCGAGGCGCGCCGGCAGCGGCTCGCCGCGCACGTCGAGCTCCCCGACCTCGACGAGCTCCTGCCGCTGGGCGAGCCGAGCGACGAGCAGCTTCACACGCGCCTCGACGAGCTCGGCGAGCCCACCGAGATCGACGGCCCGCGCCGCGGCTGACGCGCGCAACGCGACTCGCACCGCGCCTCGAACCCGGCTGCGCTATCCTCGGGCCGTGTCCGAGCACACCACACGCGCGATGCCGCCGACCGCGGTCCCCGAGGCCTCCCTGGTCCTCGTCGTGGTGGAGGGCGTCGACGCGGGCAGGAGCGTGCGCGTCGACGCGCCGATGCTCGTGGGCACCTCGGAGGCCTGCGATCTCCAGCTGACCGACCGCGCCGTATCGCGCCGACACCTCTCGGTCGCGCGGGGCGAGGTGGGCCTCCGGGTCCGCGACGAGGACAGCCGCAACGGCACCTGGATGGGCGCGACGCGGGTGCGCGACGTGGAGCTCGCGGCCGGCGACGAGCTGTCGCTGGGCACGACACGGCTCCGGGTCGAGGAGGTCCTGAGCGACCGCGCAGACCAGCCGCCCCCGCCCCCTCGCACGCGCTCGTTCGGGCGCTTCCTCGGGGAGGCCGACGCGCTGCAGCCGATGTATCGCGC
The DNA here is from genome assembly GCA_030426845.1 of Polyangia bacterium. GTDB lineage: Bacteria > Myxococcota_A > Polyangia > Polyangiales > Sandaracinaceae > JAUHXR01. The sequence goes on from JAUHXR010000062.1 coordinate 21,522, forward strand.
GCTCGAGCGCATCAGCGGCTCGGCGATCACCGTGCTGCTCGAGGGCGAGTCGGGCGTCGGCAAGGAGCTGCTGGCGGAGGCGATCCATGATCACAGCCCGCGCGCCGACGGCCCCTTCGTGGTGGTGGACTGCGGCGCGATCCCGGCCACCCTCATCGAGAGCGAGCTGCTCGGCCACGAGCGCGGCGCGTTCACGGGCGCGGACACGTCGCGGGTCGGCGCGTTCGAGCGGGCCGACGGCGGCACGGTGTTCCTCGACGAGATCGGCGAGCTCCCGCTGGCGATGCAGACCCGGCTCCTGCGCGTCCTGGACCGCCGGGAGGTGCGGCGGCTCGGCGGCGAGAAGGTCATCGGCATCGACGTCCGCGTGGTCGCCGCGACCAACCGCAACCTCGAGCGCGAGGTCGAGGCGGGGGGCTTCCGGCTCGACCTGTTCCATCGGCTCGCGGTGGCGCTCGTGCGGGTGCCGCCGCTGCGCGAGCGGACAGGGGACGTCGAGCGGCTCGCCCGCGCCTTCGGCGAGCGCTGCAAGCTGGACCCGAGCCTGCTCGAGCCCGCCCTCGTCGAGCGCCTGGATCGGCAGCCGTGGCGCGGCAACGTCCGCGAGCTCCGCAACTACATCGAGCGCCTCGCGATCCTCGGCGACCTCCCCGACGACGCCCCCGTCGCGGTCCAGGTCCCCAAGCGGGCCACCGACGACGCCCTCGTCGAGCTCGCCACCGCGGGGCTGCCCTATCGCATCGCCCGGAGCCGCCTCCTGGACGAGTTCAGCCGGCTGTACACCCAGGACATGCTCGACCGGCACGACGGCAACGTCTCGAGGGCCGCGGAGGCCGCCCAGGTCGCCCGGCGGCACTTCCAGCGCCTCAAATCGAGCGAAGCGGGCTCCGAATAGCCGGTATCCCGGTCTGGAGGCGCAAGCCCATCGTCTCGCCGGTCGCGAACCGCTGAGCCGAAACCGAGACCCCGTGGTACCCAGGATCGGTGGACGAGAGCTCCTCCTCCGCCAAGGCTCGAAAGAACGAGTCGCGATCCGGCGCGGGCCCCAGCGATGGCGCCCTCGTCGTCGCGGCGCGGGCTGGAGAGCGGTGGGCTCAAGAGGCTCTGTTCCGGCGGTACGCACGCATGGTCAACGGCATGGCATTCAGGCTCCTCGGGCGCGCGTCGGACGTCGACGACCTCGCGCAGGAGAGCTTCTTCCAGGCGCTGACCCACCTCGACCGCCTGTCGAACCCGAACGCCTTTCGCTCCTGGCTCGGCGGCATCGTGGTCCGCCAGGGCGGCAAGATGCTCCGGCGGCGCAAGCTCCGGGCCCGGTTCGGGCTCGAGCGCGGCGAGCCGGTCGACGTCGAGGCGATGATCGGGTCGAGCGCCTCGCCGGAGGTCGCGGCCGAGCTCCGCGCGGTCTACGCGGTCCTCGATCGCCTCCCGGTCGAGGCCCGGGTGGCGCTGGTCCTGCGGCGGGTCGAGGGCATGAAGCTCGAGGAGGTCGCGGCGCAGATGGATCTGTCGCTCGCCACCGTGAAGCGCCGGCTGAAGGTCGCCGAGGAGGCCCTCGAGGCGGCGCGGGGAGACCTCCGATGACCGAGGAGCCCCGCCGCCTGGCCGAGCACGTCGACTTCCCGGTCACCGAGGACCGCCTCGAGCGCCAGTGGAGCGCCGTCGAGGCCCGCGTCGCGGCGGCCGGCGTGGGGGCTCGACGCCCCGCGCGCTGGGGCCGCGCGGTGGCCGGGGGGCTCGCGATGGCGGCGGCGATCGCGCTCGGCATCTGGGCGTTCCGTGGGGCCCTCGAAGACCCCGCGCCAGGCGACCAGGTCGCGTTCGACGGGGCCCAGCTCGAGAGCGGCGCGGACGAGGTGCAGGTCGCCCTCCGCGACGGAACGGAGATCGTCCTCGATCCCGAGTCGGGCATCGAGCTCGCGCGGCAGGAGCCGCTCGACGTGCGCCTCAACGTGCGGCGCGGGCGGGCGCGGTTCGACGTGCCCCACGTGGATCGGCGCAGCTTCGTGGTGCGCTCGCGCGACGTTGACGTGGTCGTCGTCGGCACGCGGTTCAGCGTGGCGGTGACCGGCGCGCCCGGGGACGAGCACGTCGTGGTGGCGGTGGAGCACGGCGCGGTCGAGGTCCGACGCGCAGGCGAGCCGCCCCGGCGCGTGAGCACCGGCGAGGAGCTGCGCGTGTCGGTCGCCCCGCCTCGCCCCCGGGAGGCAGCGGACACGGACGGCCCGGAGGCCGCCCCGGACGGTCCACAGGCGGAGGCGCCAGCCCCCGAGGCGCCGGCGGTCGAGCCCGCGCCGCCGACGCCGCGGCGACCGCGGCCCGATCCGTCCGAGCTGTGGGCCCGCGCCACCGAGGCCCGGCGCGCGGGTGAGGCGCGCGAGGCCGCGGACCTCTACGCGACCTTCCTGCGCGTCGCCCCGCGCGACAGCCAGGCCGCGCTCGCCGCCTTCGAGCTCGGCCGCCTGCGCATGGATCGGCTGGGCGATCCGGGCGGCGCGATCGCCCCGCTGCGGCGCGCGATCGCGATGGCTCCTCGCGCGCCCTTCGCCGAGGACGCGGCCGCGCGCCTCGTGGACGCCACCGATCGCGCGGGCCAGGGCCCGCAGTGCCGCGCGGCGCGAGACGACTACCTGGCGCGGTATCCGCGTGGGGTGCATCGTGCTCGCGTCGAAGCGCGATGCGACTGACGCCCTCCCCTCACCTCGGCCACGGATCGTTCGTCTCGCGCGCGCCCCGCGGGCCGGCGATCACCGTCGCCATCCTCACGCTGCTCAGCGGGGGGCTCGCCGCGGGCGCGTCCGCCGACTGCCCCGAGGGTGACGCCTGGGTCCGCGTCGGCGTCGGCGAGGGCTGGGACGAGAGCACGCGCGAGGCGGTCCTCGCGGATCTGCGCGCCGAGCTCGCCCCGCGGCGTATCGAGGTGTGCGAGGAGGACGCGCCCGACGGCGCCGCGCCGCTCGCCGAGATCCGCCTCGAGCGGCCCGACGACGGCGAGGTCGTCAGCGTCCTGATCGAGGTGCGCGACGCGGTCACCGACAAGCGCGTGGGGCGCGACGTCAGCCTCGCGGACGTCCCCGAGGCGGGCCGTGCGCTCACGATCGCGCTGGCGGTGGTCGAGCTGCTGCGCGCAAGCTGGATCGAGCTGCGCCTCCGCCGCGCGCCCGCCCCCGCGCGACCGGTGCCCGCGGCGGTCGAGGAGGTCGTCGAGGAGGTCGAGGCCGAGATCGCCGAGTCCGGCCCGCCGGCCAACGGCCTGGGGCTGGCGGGGCTCTTCGAGCACTCCGTCGGCGGCCTGACCCAGGTGGGCGGCGCGCTCCGCTACCAGCGCTGGCTGATCGACGAGCTCGCGATCGGCCTGTCCGCCGGGGGCCGCTACGGCTTGCCGATGCGCAGCGACCAGGGACGGATCGAGACGATGGCGCTCAGCGGCGGGCTCGACCTCCGGGTCGCGTTCTCGCCGCGGCGCGAGGTGTTCTACGTCGGCGTCGACGTGAGCGCGCGCCTGCTCGTCCTGCGGTTCGCGGCGACGGGCGAGGCGGGCTTCCGCGGGGGCGAGGCGACCGACGTCGGGCTGTCGGTCCGGGCGGCGTTCCTCGGCCGGGTGCGGATCGCAGACGCGCTCGGCGTCGAGGCCTCGATCGGGGTCGGGGTGCCGGTGATCGCGCTCGTCGCGGAGGACGGCGACGGGCCGGTCGGTGGTCTCTCGACGTTCGAGGTCGTCGCCTCGCTCGGCCCGGTGCTCGAGCTCTGAGGCCCGATCAGCGCGCGGTGGGCGTGGGGAGGGTGCGCCGGTCGGTGTCGCCCGTGCCGAGCTGGCCCTCGCCGTTGGCGCCCCAGCACACCGCCCCGCGCGGCCCGTCCTGGGCGCAGGCGTGGAAGCGCCCGAGCGCGACGCGCGCGAACCGCTCGGGGTGCATCACCCGCACGAGCACCCCCGAGGCGGCGTTGTTCCCCTGCCCGAGCTGGCCCTCGATGCCGCGACCCGCGCACCACAGGCCGCCGCCCTGGTCGATCGCGCAGGTGTTGAACCAGTGCAGATCGAGGTCGACCCAGTCCACGCGCACCCCCACCTGCGCCGGGTCGTCGAACCGGGTGCCCGAGCCGACCGCGAGCCCCTGGCCGAGCTCGCCGTGGCCGTCCTCGCCCCAGCAGAAGAGCGCGCCGTCGTCGCGGAGCCCGCAGCTGTGGTGCTGGCTGACCGAGACGCGCGAGAAGGTGTCCGTCCCCACCAGCGTCGGCTCCCTCACCTGGATCGGGGCGCCCGCGCCGATGCCGAGCTGCGCGTCGGAATTGCGGCCCCAGCAGAGCATCCGCCCGTCCTCGCGGATCGCGCAGGTGTGTCCGTCGCCCGCGCTCACGTCGAGGTAGCGCGTGCCCGGCGTGACCTCCGTCGGCGCGAGGACGTCGCCGGATCCGAACGGGTCGGCGAGCCCGATCTGACCCTCGAAGTTGTGCCCCCAGCAGCGCAGCGTCCCGGCCTCGTCGATCGCGCAGACGTGCGCCTGGCCCGCGGTGAAGGTCGCCCACGGGCCGCCGGGCACGACCGTGGCGTCGAGCCGGTCGACGACGTCACCCTGCCCGAGCTGGCCGTTCGAGTTCTCGCCCCAGCACAGCAGCTCGCCCGCGGTGGTGCGCCCACAGCTGAAGCCCTCACCCGTGCCGACCTGGACCCAGTCCGCGCGCGTCCCGATCCGGATCGGCGTCAGCTGCGCGACCCGCGTCCCGTCGCCGAGCTGCCCGCTGCCGTTGGTTCCCCAGCAGAGCAGCTCGCCCTCGTCGAGCCGGCACACGTGGCCGGACCCGCTCGCGATGTCCGAGACGCCCGACGGCGCGGGCCCGGCGTCGAGCGGCGCGCCCCCCGCGTCCTCGCGCCGGCCGCCGTCGACGTCGCCCGCGTCACGGTCCGGCGCGAGCACCTGCACCGACCGGCTGCAGCCCGCCGCGAGGGTCAGGCCGAGCGCGAGGAGCAGGCCCGTTGCCGCGAGGCGCACCATCGCGTCGAGGGTAGCGCAGCCTGGGCTCAGGTGAGGCGCGCCAGCGGCCCGCTCATGTCGATCGTCCCGCTCGTCCCGAGGTGCGGCACGACTCCGTCGATCGACGGCGCGTGGATGTAGTCGATGTCCAGCCCCAGCGCGCGGAGCAGGCTCACGTAGAGCCGGCTGTGCGGCGTCCCCGTGTGCTCGTTGCGGTAGTTGCGGTTCCACGGGTTGGGGTTGTCCTGCGGGTACTTGAGGTAGCGGCCGGTGCGGAGCCCCGTGTTGGCGCCGCCGAACACGAGGAACGGGCAGTACTCGCTGCCGTGGTTGCCGTTTGCGAGCTCCGATACGTAGAGGACAACCGTGTTGTCGAGGACCGAGCCGTCCGCCTCCGGCAGCTGGTCGAGCCGGCTGATCAGCCGCTGGACGAGGCGAGCCTGGAAGAGCTGGCGCTGGATCATCCCCTCCTCCGCCGCGACGTTGCCGCCCGCGTCCCCCTCGGGCCCGTAGTACGAGGTCGGGTCGCTGTTGTGCTCGTAGTCGTGGTGGATGTCGGTGTCCGCGGCGAGCCCGTAGGCCTCGGGCGGGATCGCGTTGAGCGAGAGGCTCGCGACGCGGGTGATCCCGCAGCCGAAGCCGGCCGCGATCATGTCCGCGAACGCGTTCCAGTCCGACTCGTAGGCGGACGCGCGATCGAGGCCCGTCACGTCGGCCACGCTCGGCGCCTCGCAGGCCACCCGCGGGCGCGCGAGGCGCTGGTCCAGCTCGTCGAGCAGCGCGCGGTGCGTCTCGAGGCGCATCCGGTCGAAGCCGCTCATCCGGCCCGCGAGGTCGCGGTACTGCGACTGGAGGCGACGGAACACCTCGCGCTCCGCCATGCGTCGCCGCTCGAGGTCGGCCGTCATGTCGTCGAGGCCGCCGAAGTGCCGCGCGAAGACCGCGTTGGGATCGCCCTCGGTGGGGAGGCGCGCGAGGCCGCCCATGCCGTCGTTCGCGTAGAGGAAGTAGTGGAAGCCGCTCGTCCCGCTGCGCCGCGCGACGTTCGGGTTGAAGTCGAACGAGAAGGCGAGCGGATCGGTCTGCTTGAAGTGATCGAGCACGACCTGGTCGAGCGAGCGGTAGGCGGCGTGCGACTTCACGCCGTCGTACTCGTAGGCCGACGGACCGCCGGTCATCGTCGCGAGGTGGTTCCGGGCGTGGCCGTCGCCAAACTGGTCCCAGCCGGTGCTGAGCATCGCGAGCCCCTCGAACGCGAGGAGCTTGGAGCGCTGGTCCCAGAAGACGTCGAGCACGCGGCTCATGTCGCCGCGCGCGAGCCGCGCGTCGGTGAAGTCGAACTCGAACTCGCTCGTCTCGGGCGTGGTGTTGGGCGTCCCGTTGCCGCGCGCGATGCGGAGGATGTCCGCCCAGTGTCCCCAGGACGGATCGGCGAAGCTCGGGCGCATGAAGGTCGCCCGCGGGGTCCAGCCGCCGCCCGCGTAGATCATCAGGAAGCGGGGCGGGGTGCCCTGAGCCTCGACGAGCCCGGCGGGCCCGCTGAGCGCGAGGCCGCCGGTCGCGGCCGCGCCGAGCTTGAGGAACGTCCGACGGTTCAGGCGCAGCTTGCTCATTCGACGATCTCCGCGTCCGCGAACTTCGGGTGCAGGGCGATGGCGACGACGATGTCGCGCAGGGTGGCGTCGGGGCGCGAGGCGATCTCCTCGATCTCTTCGCGGACGCACGGGTCGTAGGCGAGCGCGCCGCCGCCCGTCGCGTAGCGGACCCAGCGATCGACAACGCAGGCGCGGACACGCGAGCTCTGACCGAGCTGGGTCGCGAGGTCCTCGGCGCCGTCGAACGCGAAGCGCTCCCCGAGCGTGAAGCCGACCGTGCTGCCGGTCGTGTCGATCGGCTGGCCCTGGTCGGTCGTCCGGACCGCGCCGACCGTGTCGTAGCCCTCGAGCGCGAAGCCGAACGGGTTGATCTGGTCGTGGCAGGACGCGCACCCGGAGGCGGACTGGGTGAGCAGCTCGTAGCCCCGTCGGTTGGTGATGACCGACCCGGTGTCGTCCTCGGTCGGCGGCTCGCCCATCGACGCCCCCGGCGGTGGCGGCTGGGGTGGATCGCAGAGGACCTCGGTCAGGATGAACACGCCGCGGAGGACGGGCGAGCCGTAGGTCCCGTGGGCGTGGGTCGCGAGGATCGCCGGCTGGGTCAGCAGCCCGTGCCGATCGTCGAGCTCTCGCCACTCGAGCTCGTCCCCCGCGTCGGTGACGCCGAAGATCGGCCCGATCCGTGAGCTGACGTAGGCGCCGCGGGCGGTCATCAGCGCCTCGAGCGAGCCGCCCTCCGAGATGACCCGCTCCCACATGAAGCGCTCCACGCTCTCGCGCAGCTCGTCCCGGATCTCCGGGCTCCAGAGGTAGCCCTCGCCCTTGAGCCGCGTCTCGAGCCGGTCGAGCTCGAGCCACTCGCTCGTCGCGGTCAACAGGCCCTCGCGCGCCCGCCCGTCGGCGAGCATCCGGTCGATCTCCGCCTCGAGGCCCGGGCCGCGCAGATCGCCGGCCGCCGCGGCCGCGAAGAGCGCGTCGTCGGGCATCGTGCCCCACAGGAAGTAGCTGAGGCGGCTCGCGATCTCGTGCTGCGAGAGCTTGCCGTCGCCCGCGCCGAGCTCCGGGCGGTAGATGAAGTGCGGCGACTGGAGGAACGTCGTGAGCGCCATCTCGAGCGCGAAGGCGAAGTCGCCCTGGCCCGGCCCGGCCGCGAAGAAGCTCGTGTACTCGTCGACCTCCTCGGTGGTGAGCGGCCGCCGGTAGGCGCGGGCGCCGAGGTCGGTCACGAGCTGGCGGAAGCACGCCTCGTCGAGCCCGCAGGTCTGGGCGTCGGTGATCGGCTGGGCCAGCGTCCCGGCGAGCATCGTCGCGTTCTCCTGGTGCTGCGTGACGAGCAGCGTGGACGGATTCAGCGCCTCGAAATTGTTGGTGAACCCGCCCCGGCGCGCGTCCGGCGCGATCTGCACCGGCGGGACGGTGTAGTCCCGGAACAGGTCGCGGATCGTGCGCTGGTACTCGGCGTGGTTCAGCCGCCGCAGCGGCGCGTGGTCGGCCTCGCAGGCGAGCGCGCGCTCCCCCACGCCGGCGGGAGGGGTGAGCCGGATGCCGCTGCCGGTGCTCGACGACGGGGTGTTGGCCCCGGGGCGGAGCGGCACCTCGAGGGTGCCCTGGCAGCCCGGGGCGAGGGCCGCGAGGGCGAGCGCGAGGGAGAGGCCTCTCATGCGGGTGGGTACCGCGACCCGACGCCAACGGCTCACGCCCTGAACCGTTTGGGCCGGCTCGCGGTACCGACGGTCGAACCCATGCCCCACCGACGAATCATCATCCTGGGCCTGGCGCTCTCCTCGCTCGGGGGGTGCGTCGGCACGGTCGACGAGCCCCCCTGGCGGCCCGGCGGCAACGTCGAGCCCCCCGTCACCTGCGAGGAGGGCCGGGAGGACCCGGTCACCGCCCCGCTCACCCGCCTGTCGCGCGACGAGTACGAGGCGTCGCTGCGGGCGCTGGTGGGAGACGCGACCGTCGACGCGATCGCCCCGGCCCTCGCGGGCCTCCCGGGCGACGAGCCCGAGGGCGAGGTCGCGTTCGGGCGGACCGACCAGCGCATCTCGCCCCAGCACATCAGCGGCTACTACGCGGCCGCGGACGCGGTCGCGTCGCGGGTGAGCGGCGATCGCGCGCTCCGCGAGCAGGTCGCGGGCGCTTGCGCGGCCGACGCGGTCGACGAGACGTGCCTGCGGAGCTTCGCCGAACGCTTCCTCCGCCTCGCCCTCCGGCGCGCCCCCGAGGGCGGCGAGGTCGACCGCGCGGTCAGCGTCGCCATGGAGCTCGACGGCTTCGAGCGGCTCCACGCGGTGCTCTTCACGACCCTGATGTCGCCCGACTTCATCTACCGCTTCGAGAACCGCGGTGACCTGCGCGACAACGACACCGTGATCGAGCTGACTCCGTTCGAGCTCGCGACCCGGCTGAGCTACCACTTCTGGGGTGAGCCGCCGGACGAGGCGCTGCTCCTGGCGGCCGAAGACGGCTCGCTCGGGTCGGACGACGGCTACGCCGCCCAGGTGGACCGGCTGATCGACGATCCGCGCGCCGACGCGACGCTGATCGCGTTCTTCGAGGAGTGGCTCCACCTCGACCGCGGGCCCTTCTCCAGCAGCCCTCGGCTCGACGTGCTGCGCGATGGGATCGCGACCGACGGCCTCGCGGCGGAGATGCGCGAGGAGATCCGCGACCTGATCCGCTACGAGCTCGATCAGGGCGGGAGCTGGGGCGACGTGCTCACCTCGCCGCGCTCCTTCGCGCGGACCGATCGGCTCGCGTCGATCTACGGCGTCGAGGTCTGGGACGGCGCGGGCGCGCCCCCGCTGCTGCCCGAGGGGGAGCGCTCCGGCCTCCTGACGCGGGCCGGCATGCTCTACACCTCCGACGGCTCGACCAACCCGTTCCGCCGCGGCGCGTTCCTGCGTCGCTCGCTCCTCTGCGACCACGTGGATCCGCCGCCGGGCGACCTCCCGGCCGACGCGCTCACCCCGCCGCCGGTCGTCGCCGGCCAGAGCACGCGCGACGCCTTCGCGGCCAAGGTGGTCGACGAGCCCTGCCGGAGCTGCCACGCGCAGTTCTCGCCCCTCGGCTACGCCCTCGAGCCCTACGACGGCCTCGGCCGCTACCGCACCGAGGAGTGGCTCGTGACGACGATGGGCGAGGACCGCGGCTACGCGACCCTCGACCTGCTCACCGTCCCGCGGGTCGAGATCACCGACGAGACGCCCACGATGGGCGCGGTCGAGCTGAGCCAGCGGATCGCCGACAGCCCCAAGGCCAACCTCTGCCTCTCGGCGCAGTACTTCCGTTTCACCTTCCGGCGCGAAGAGCAGGGCTACGATCGTTGCGTAGTCGAGGGACTCGCGCGCCGCATCGACGAGGGCATGTCGCTCCGCGACGCGCTCCGCGCCATCGCCTTCGAGCCCGGCTTCCGCCGCCGGCGACTGGAGAACTGACCCATGCGCATCTCGAAGCACGGTCGACGACTCTTCCTCACCGGCGCGGGCGGCGCCGTCCTCGCCCTCCCCTGGCTGCCTTCGCTCCTGCCGCGCGCGCTGCGGACCAAGGCGCACGCGCAGGACCCGGTGGTGCCGCGGCGCTTCATCGCGATGAAGACGTACAGCGGCGCGCCGGTGCTCGACTGGTACCCGCGCAACGCGCCGAGCGGCTACACCACGCACTCGGTCGACGGCACGGTCGCGCTGAGCACGCCGCTCAACGAGCCGACGGGACGCCACAGCAACGGCATGGAGTACTTCGGCCGCCAGGCGCCGCTGAGCGACTTCGCGGGGACGGGGATCTCGAACGTCTTCGGGTCGGGCTTCAACGCCTTCGCCGACCAGATGATCCTCTTCCGCGGGCTCGACTTCATGCCCGGGCTCAACCACAACCACGGCGGCTACCTCGGCAACCTCGGGCTGAACACCAACGGCACGGGCGGCGAGGTCGCGGGCGCCCAGATCAACTGCACGATCGACCACGTGATGGCCGCGTCGCAGAGCGTCTACGCGAGCACCCCGTCCGGGCCGCGCGTGCTCCACGTCGGCAGCCGCGTCAACACGGCGTCCTACGCGCCCACCGATCCCTCCAACGTCCTCGCCACCGGGCGCGGCGCGATCCAGCAGGCCCAGGCCTTCGTGAACCCGCGCGCCGCGTTCGACGCGGTGTTCGGCACCGCCCCGCCCGACCCGATGGGGAGCGGGCCAGGGGTGAGCGCGCGCCTCGTCGACCGCGTGATCGAGGACTACCGCCGCGCGCGAGACGGCTCACACCTCTCGAGCGAGGATCGGCAGCAGCTCGAGCGGCACATCGCGCACCTCAGCGAGCTCGAGGAGCGCGTCAACCGCATGGACGCGCTGATGTGCAACCCCACGGCGCCTCCGATGATCGACACGGGCGGCGAGTTCAACGCGGACACCACCCAGGTGACGGCGCTGTTCGACAACCTCGTCGACGTGATCGTCACCGCGCTCGCCTGCGACGCGACGCGCATCGCGACGCTCGACATCACCAAGATGGTGGTCAACGACGGCGGCGACGTCTTCGGGATGGGCGACTCGGAGAACGCGAACTCGGCGGGCCGGGACAACTGGCACTTCCAGGCCCACGAGTGGAACGACGACGCCAAGCGCTGGCTCGGCCTCGGCGCGACCTGGGTCGCCCAGCACGTCGTGCTGCGGCTCCTCGAGGGGCTCTCCGCGATCCGCGAGCCCGACGGCCAGACGCTGCTCCATCACACGCTCGCGATGTGGAGCAACGAGCTGAGCTTCAACCACCTGAACTACAGCATCCCGACCGTGACCTTCGGGAGCCTCGGCGGCGCCGTCCGCCCCGGCCGCTACATCGACTACGTCGATCACGACCGCCCGATCCGCTTCCGCCAGCACGATGGCTCGGTGGTCGAGGGCGTCCAGTTCAACCGCCTCCTCGTGACGATCATGCAGGGGATGGGGCTGATGCCGTCGGAGTACGAGCGCACGCCCGGCCGCGGCTTCGGGGAGACCCAGCCGGTCGGCAAAGGCAGCGGCTTCGCGCTGGACTACGACGACTCGAACGTGGGCCAGATCCTGCCCGACATCGGGTAGGCGGCCCTCCGCGAGCCTACGCGTGGATGGCGCTGGCCGAGGCGCCGTCCACCGCGGTGCCCACCGCGTCCTGGACGCGCGCGAAGCCGGCCGCGCGCGCGCGCTCGCCGAGGCCGAGGGCGATGCGGCGCGCGGTGAGCGGGCCGCCGTAGACGAATCCCGTGTAGATCTGGACGAGCGAGGCGCCGTGGAGCACGCGCTCCCAGGCGTCGTCGGCGTCCTCGATCCCGCCAGCCGCGATCAGCACCATCCGCGCCCCGAGCCGCCGCCGCAGCCGCGTCAGGACCTCGAGCGCGCGACGATTCAGGGGCGCGCCGCTCAGCCCGCCCGCCCCGATCGCCTCGACGCGCGGCGGCGGGGTGCGGAGGCCCGAGCGCGAGATCGTCGTGTTGGTCGCGACGACGCCCGAGAGCTCGAGGTCGAGCGCGAGGTCGGCCACCGCGTCCACGTCCGCGTCGCTGAGGTCGGGGGCGATCTTCACGAGGAGCGGCGGCGGGCGCTCGCAGACCTCGCGGGAAGCGGCGCGCACCGCGGCGAGGATCGGGCGCAGCTTCTCGACCGCCTGCAGATCGCGGAGCCCCGGGGTGTTCGGCGAGCTGACGTTGACCACCAGGTAGTCCGCGTAGGGCGCGACGCGACGCGCGCTCGTGGCGTAGTCCTCCGCGGCCGCGGCCTCCTCGGTGACCTTGCTCTTGCCGATGTTGATGCCGAGCGGGACGCGGCGCGGCGCGCGCAGCCGCGCGACCGCGTCGGCCGAGCCGCGGTTGTTGAAGCCCATGCGGTTGACGAGCGCGCGGTCGGCCGACAGCCGGAACATCCGCGGCCGCGGGTTGCCGGGCTGCGCGTGGGCGGTGAGCGTCCCCACCTCCACGTGGCCGAAGCCGAGGCGCCCCAGCGCCCCGAAGCCGATCGCGTCCTTGTCGAAGCCGGCCGCGAGGCCCACCGGGGTCGGGAAG
>JAUHXR010000446.1 GCA_030426845.1 Polyangia bacterium
CGACTCCTCACGCGCCTGACGCTCCTGCGCCGCGCGACGCGCCGACTCCTCGCGCTGGCGACGCTCCGACTCCGCCCGACGCTCCGACTCCAGCCGCGCACGCGCCTCCTGCGCGCGACGCTCCATCTCCGCTCGACGCGAAGCCTCCTCGCGCGCCTGACGCTCCTGCGCCGCGCGGCGCGCCGACTCCTCGCGCTGGCGACGCTCCGACTCCAGCCGCGCACGCGCCTCCTGCGCGCGACGCTCCATCTCCGCCCGACGCGAAGCCTCCTCACGCGCCTGACGCTCCTGCGCCGCGCGGCGCGCCGACTCCTCGCGCTGGCGACGCTCCGACTCCGCCGCGCGCTCCGACTCCGCCGCACGCTCCGACTCCAGCCGGGCCCGCGCCTCCGACGCCCGGCGCTCCATCTCCGCCTGACGTGACGCCCCCTCGCGCTCCTCGACCCAGCGACGCGCCGACGCCTCGGGCGCCCGCTCCGCGTCCACCGGACGCGCCGGCTCGAGGCGCGAGCGCGCCTCGGACTCCCGACGCGCGATCTCGGCGTGGCGCGCCTCCTCCCCCCGCCGCGCCTCGGCCCGGCGCCGCAGCCGATCGCGCTCCTCCGCGAGCCGGGCGCGGGCGAGGCGATCCCGCTCGGCGGAGCGTCCATCGGGCGACTCCGCGGCTCGCTCGATCGGACGCGACGGCGCACCGATCCGCGGCGTCAACCGGCCCCGCCGCTCGGGGAGCGCGACGCGGCGGGACCAGCCCGGCCGCGGCAGGCCCCAGGCCGGGTCGAGCCGCGCCACCTCGTCCCGCACGCGGAGCGGCTGCACGCGCACCCCCGCGCCCTGGGCCCGCAGCCGGCCCTCGCGCGGCGGATCGATCCTCCGCACCCGCGCGCCGCGCGCCCGCCGGCGGAACCGGCGCCGCGGCGTGAACAGCTCCCCCGCCGGGCAGGCGTAGCCGTCGCCGACCACCGTCCCGTCGGGGCCGAGCGGAGCCCAGCCGTAGGTCGCGCCCGCCTCGTTCCAGCCGACCCAGGCCGGCGCCCACTCGTCGCCGGGGATCCACGCCCAGCGCCCCTCGAAGACCCACCGCCCGTAGTGCTCGACCACCCAGCCGTAGGGCGTGGCCGAGCTCCACGTCATCCCGTGCTCGGTGTAGACCCACGCCCCCGCCTCGTAGGGCGCGTAGCTCCGATCCGCGGGCACCCACGCCCGCCCGCCGCGGTAGACGATCCACACCCCGTAGGGCGCGAGCGCGTCCGTGAACCGCGCCGTCTCTGGCGCGTAGACGACGTGAGCACGCTGGCGCGCGCAGCCGCTCGCGAGGAGCGTGGCGCCCGACACGAGGATCACGAGGAGGAGTCGAAGCCCGATCGATCGCATGGATCGATCGTGGAGGGCCACGGCGCCGGCGGCCCCTCCAGAACTGGCCGCGCGGCGCGAAAGACCGCGCCCCGCCGGCCGAAGCCTTACGCAACCTTACGTACGACGATCATTCGCTGAAGCCGACGGTGCAGCCGGTGAGGTCGAGCCACGGGGTCGCGTTCTCGTAGCCGCCCTCGAAGAGCCGCGCGTCGCGCACCTCGAAGGGCGCGTTGTAGGCGTCGGCCTCGATGCTCACGAGGTCGGTCGGCGACTGGCTGTCCCAGTCGGTGCACCACACTCCGTCGGCCTCCTCGAGCGAGCGGGTGAAGCTGCTCTCGGGGTTGGCGAGGTCGTAGAGATCGCCCTGCTGGGTCTCGGTCATCCCGAGCAGGCCCGCGACCGCGTTGCCGAAGCGGCTCGGGGGGCCGCGACGCGTCACGTAGATCACCTGCTCGCAACCCATGTTGCGGAGCACGAGGGTCGGGTGGAGGTCGGACCAGCCGCCGGCGGAGACGCGACCGTCGGGGAGCTCGAGCGCGCGCGCGAGGCCCGGCTCGGCCGGAGAGAAGGACAGCGCCTCGCGCCAGGTCGCGGGCCCGAGGGACGTGAAGCGCAAGGTCTTGTCGTCCCAGAACCCGTAGGTGTTCCGCTGGACCGCCGCGATGTCCTCGGCCGCGCCCCAGTAACCGAACTTGACGTCGTCGAAGTCGATCGCGAGGTCGAAGCCCTCCGCCTGGCGGTAAGCCTCACGGGCCGCCTCCCAGCGCTGGACCGCGTCGCCCTGGAGCACCGAGGTGCTGATGAGCGCGTGCACGTGGGCCCCGATCGGCTCGTCGACGCGCGACGCGTAGTCGCCGCCCGCCGCGACCTCGGCGCGGTAGCCTCGGACGAGCGCGCCGAACGCCTCGCCGCAGGTGCCGCCCTCGGCCGGGAGCGCGGCCGCCTCGCGCCAGGTCATCCCGCGGCTGGGCGTCGCGCACGACGAGAGGAACGACTCCATCGCCGCCGCGTCGGTCGGCGCGTAGCCCGCGTAGAAGCTCCCGACCCGGCCGAACATCCCCGCGAGCGCCTCGAAGCTCAGCACGCCCGGGCGCACGAGGATGATCGCGCTGTCCGCGTTGAAGCTCGCCGCGCCCGCGAGGGCGGAGACGAGGTCCTGCGCGTGATAGACGGGGTCGGGCGAGCTCGCGAGCAGCTCGAGGACCTCCGGGTTGAGGAGCGCGCGGACGTCGTCGGACTCGAGGACCGTGCGGAGCGCCTCGACCCCCGCGTCGGGGTCGGTCTCGAGCAGGCCCTCGACGCCCATCGCCTGGATCTGCGCGTAGACCGCGCCGAGCTGCTGGAACGCGAGCGCCTCCTCGCTCACCGCGAGCTCGCCGAAGTAGCCCTGCATCGACTTGAACAGCAGCGCGGCGCGGTTCGCCTGCTCCTCGGCCGAGCAGTCCTCGCAGCGCACCGCCGGGTTCATCTCGACGCTCTCGAGGAGGAAGCTCGTGATCGAGCCGGAGCTGCCGCCCGCGACGCCGCTGATCAGGCCGTGGTGCTCGATGATGCGCGCGAGCGACGCGAAGTGGGAGCTGATGAGCTGGCCGTTGCCTCGCACGCCGACGCAGACGGTCGGGCCCTCGCCGTCGATGTTGCGGATCTCGCCGCAGTCCCTCACGTCGGCCTGCGGGCAGAAGGTGTCGCAGACGCCGTCGCCGTACCAGTCGTACTCGGCGCAGAGGTCGCGGCCGAGGTCGGCTCCGCCGGAGAGCCGCGCCGCCTCCTCCTTGTCCACCTCGTCGAGCATCGACGTCTCGGAGGCGCAGCCCGCGAGGGTGAGGACGAGACCGAAGCAGGCGGCGAGCGCGCGGGCGGAGACGTGAGGCATGACCTCCCCCCATTTCATGGGCCATGCCAGCGGGAGGCATCAACCGATCGGCGCCGTGGAGGCGCCGCGGTGGCTAGACCGCTAGCCAGCCCGTTGTGTAGGTTGCGCCCCACGATGTCGCAGGGGTCGCAGGGGTCGCAGGAGAGGTCCATCGACCGCTGGCTCTATGGAGGCGCGGCTGCGCTCGCCGTGGCCGCGGGCCTCTTCGCGCTCGCGGGGGGCCTGTCCGGGCCCGACGGCGAGGAGGACACCGGTCTCGACGCGCCCGCCCAGCCCGCCGCCCCGCGCGCGCCGGTGGCCCCCGGCGCGGTGCGCTTCGGCGACGCGGGCCCCGAGCTCTCGGCGCGGGTGGGCCCCGACTTCGTGCCGGACCTCCCCGAGGTGCCCGATCTCGAGCGCGAGCCCCCGCCGCCGCGCGCCGCCCCGGCCGACCCGCGCATGGAGCAGCTCGGCTCGGAGATGCGCATCCTCAGCCGCGCGCGCGAGCTCCTCGCCGAGCACCCCGCGGAGGCGCTCGGGATCCTCGAGACGCACCGCCGCCGCTACCCCGAGGGGGTCCTCTGCGAGGAGCGCGAGGCCTTCGTGATCGAGACCCTCGTCGCGCTCGAGCACGTGGACGAAGCCGAGCGGCGCTATTACGACTTCCTGTCCGACTTCCCGGACTCGGACTTCCGCGAACGGCTGCGGGAGACGATGTTGCGAGCCCCCGCCGCGCGCGGGCCAGACGAGCCGTGACCCCAGGAGACCAGCATGGGCGCCGTACGTGACTTTCTCGATCACCACTACCTCCACTTCAACAGCCGCGAGGTGGTGGCCTCGGCGCGCGCCTACGAGGCGCACCTCGCCGCCGGGGGCAAGATGCTCGTCTCGCTCGCGGGGGCGATGAGCACGGCGCGCATCGGCCGCATCCTCTCGCGCATGATCCGGGCCGGGAAGGTCCACGCGATCTCGTGCACCGGGGCCAACCTCGAGGAGGACGTCTTCAACCTCCTCGCGGCCAACGAGTACGAGATCATCCAGGACTGGCGCGCGCTGAGCGCCGAGGACGAGCAGGCGCTCTATGACCGCGGGATGAACCGCGTCACCGACACCTGCATCCCCGAGACGGTCATGCGCCACCTCGAGAAGCGCCTGCACGGGGTGTGGGAGCGCGCGAGCGCGGCGGGCGAGCGCCGCCTCCCGAGCGAGAACCTCTACGAGATCCTCGGCGACCCCACGCTCGCGCAGCACTTCCAGATCCCGCCGGAGGACTCGTGGATGCTCGCCGCGCGCGAGGCCAACCTGCCCGTGTTCACCCCGGGCTGGGAGGACTCGACGACCGGCAACATGTTCGCCGCCGCGGTGCTGGCCGGCCGCGTCCCGAGCCACGACTGCGTGATGAGCGGCACCGCTCAGATGCAGCGCCTCATCGAGTGGTACCGGGAGAACAATGGCGTGGCCCAGGGCCACCCGAGCGTCGGCTTCTTCCAGGTCGGCGGCGGCATCGCGGGCGACTTCGCCATCTGCGCCGTCCCCACGATGATCCAGGACCTCGCCTGGGACGACACCCCGTTCTGGGGCTACTTCGCGCAGATCAGCGACGCGGTCACCAGCTACGGCGGCTACAGCGGCGCGGTCCCCAACGAGAAGATCACCTGGGGCAAGCTCGCGGTCGACACGCCCAAGTTCATGATCCAGTCCGACGCCACCATCGTCGCGCCGCTGATCTTCGGCTACTTGCTCGACGACTGATCCGCGCTCCGTGCGCTCGCGCGGCGACGAAGAGGCCTTGCGCTCGGCCCCCGAAAGTGGTTTGAACTCAAACTACATGGGGGACGCCGGCGCGCGAGAGCCCCTGAGTTCTGCCGTTCTGCGCGGACTTTCCGTTCGTGTACAAATGATCTCGGACATTCGCTCGCCCCGTGAGCCTCCCTCGAGACGAAGGGAAACATGGACACGTTCGAGCGATGGGAATCTCAGATCCGCGGCTACTGCCGGATCTACCCGACGGTCTTCGCCTCGGCGAAGAACGCACACCTCGTAGACGAGTCGGGCCGCTCGTATATCGACTTCTTCGCCGGAGCCGGGGTGCTCAACTTCGGGCACAACAACGACCGGATGAAGGAGCGGATGCTGGAGTTCCTGGGCCGCGACGGGGTCGCGCACAGCCTCGACATGTACACGACCGACAAGCGCGACTTCGTCGACAAGTTCGCTCGCGTCGTCCTCGAGCCCCGCGGCATGGACTACCGGATGCAGTTCATGGGCCCGACCGGGACGAACGCGGTCGAGGCCGCGCTCAAGCTCGCGCGCATGGCCACCGGCCGGCGGACCGTGGTCGCCTTCACCCACGGCTTCCACGGCATGACGCTCGGCTCGCTCGCGTGCACCGCCAACGCGCACTTCCGCGACGCCGCCGGGGTGCCGCTGAACCACGTAGTCCGGTGGCCGTTCGGCTGCGAGACCCGTTGCCAGGGATGCGCGCTCGGGTGCGGCGAGGGCTCGCTCGACGCGCTCCGGGCCACGCTCGAGGACGCGTCCAGCGGGGTCGGGCCGCCGGCGGCGT
>JAUHXR010000063.1 GCA_030426845.1 Polyangia bacterium
CGTCAGAAGGTGAATCTTGCCAGAATCATCCCGATACGCCACCGCCACCATCTGACTAACGGGATCGAAAGTAGCGGCGATGCCGCCTTGCCGAAGGACGGGAAGGTTGTTCACTTGAGGCGCGTACTCCCACAGCGGACTCCCTCCCGCCGAGGTACTCACAGAATACGCCTGAATTAGCAGAGAGGAATCAGTCTCAGGTGGGTACTTCGCCTGGAACAAGAAGGCTGCCTCTGGCTCGCCAGCCTGAGTTACCGACAAATAACCAATGGCCGGACCGACTTCCCACCCGTTCGTATGCAGTTGCCAGTTGTCCCCGCGAACTGCAGACGACACCTGTGTGCCGGGGGCCTGATCAATCGGCGGCGAGCCGGCGGCCCAAAGCAGCTCACCGGGTGTGCTGTTCAACCCGAACCGCGCATCGATGTGCGCCGCCAGGAATGGAGGTCTCCCAGAGGAGAATGAAACTCCGTCGTCGACAGTCTCTTGCCAAGGTCGATCGCCGACGCCGTAGAAGTGGTTAGTCTCTCCGGGGTACAGCTGGGCAGCGAGGAGACCATTGAGATCATCGGGGAGCCATCCTTCATAGATCTCAGCCGGGGCTCCGGGGATCTCCATCACGTTGCATCCTGGCCTGGCGCACGAGATCACATTCGCAGTCGTATCGGGATCACATATGCTGGGGTCCCAGTTGTGGCCAAGCCCAAGGGCATGGCCAAGCTCATGTAGGAGATTCGGCTCGAACGGGCCGTAGCCGGGTCCGAGCTGAGTGTGGGTCCAGTCATAGCAGTCGCCGAACGGCGTACTCGGACTCTGCCGGGCCCAGAATCGGGCAATGTAGATAACTGAACCGTCCGTGTGAGTGTTCGATGGTGAGTAGTACTTGGACACGCACCAGTTGGGACTTGTCGGAAGGATCGAGATCGCACCGGGAATAAGACAGTTCGGATCTTCGTCGACTGTGAGGTCACAGGCGGGGAGGCTGGGTACATCGCCCGCAAAATAGAACTGGGGGTGAACCCCAATGCGGGAGCTGCTGTTGGCCATGTCGAGGGTCCACCGCACCGCATCAACCAGTTCGCTATAGTGCCACTGCGTCCCGTCCGGGTGTCTCAAGTGAGAGAGGAGATCCGGATGGATGTAGACGGGAACAGCGTCCAGGTGATACCCGATGTACTCGGTGCCGTGATGCCCGGGCAACAGGCAGTACGAATGGGCCTTCGGGGCGGGAATAAGCGCCAGGCCAACCAAGGCGACGAGCGCAGCAGCTCTCGTATTCATCGGAAGTCGTCTCCCGTGACGGAGACTGGAAGCGGCGATTGCAGTACCTCGAAGTGATGTTGGTTCGCCCAGCGGGGTGCGCGAACATTGAACTGGGCCAATCGGCCGAGCGGGTATCGCGCTTCGGTAGCGCGCAGATCTAGAGTTGGGTGATGCAACGTCGCGGTGGACGAATCCGAAAGTCGCAGCAGGGTGACAACGTTCTCCTCATGACCGCAGCGTGGAGCCCAGACTGAGTGCGCGACAGGAACTCCAGTGAGTTGGGTGCCGTGGCCTGTTGTTGCTGCCGATGCGGGGAGATCAGTCACATCCACGCTGGTTCCAGTCGCGGGACTATCGCGCGACTCCCTGTGGCGCGGCGCTGAAGTCCAGCACCCTGCGAGTATCACGGCGGGCAACAGGATCCAGGGGCTGGCCTGCGCGAACTGGTGCGAGAGCATTCGTGACTCCGAAGACGCTAGAGGTACAGGCTCGCCAGTGGCAAGCCGCGGTCCGCAGTTGTGCCGGCGCCTGAAACCCAATCGTTCTCCAGAGGTGCGGTCCAGCGCAAGAGATGGAGCGATGGGTCAGAAGCGTCGGGGGCCAAGAACAAGACCTGAGGCAGGCCTTCGTCGTGCAGGATGTGACCCCCGAGCAGCGCTTTGGCGCGCGGCAGTCCACCTGGGGTCCAGCCCTCGGAATCGCAGACAGGCGCCAAAGTCATCGAGTCTCCCACGTAACGCCAGGGCCGCGGGGCCCGCACCGTGAGCTCGCTTGGAGCGTCTTCTCCGAGTGCGTCCGTAACCGTCATGATGGCCTGGACGAAAGAGTCAACGACCACCAGGCCATCTGCTTCGGTCAACCGCTGGGCCTCACCAAGACTGGGCTCGGTGTCCGAGCCAAACTCCGCCACAACGACCAGCCCGCCCTCGGCCCGGACCTCAGCCGCGAAGGTGTCAAGCTCGTCTGGTCGGGTGTTATCTGCTGGGGCGATGTTTCCTCGGTAGGCAGCCTCTGTCTCAGTGCAGGAGGGTGAGCACGAGAACGACCCCGGCAGGCTCAGCGCCAAGACAACGAGAGTTCGAACTCTCGGCAGGAGATCAAGCATGCGGGGACATCCAGGCAGAGTGAGTGGAGCGATCGAGGGAAAGGAGCCGCGCAACATAGCTACCTGACTTCCGGGCGCACGTCGAGGGAGGCAGACGAAGCTCGACACGCTCGTCCCGGTTTCACGCGTTCGCTGGCACGAACCACCCGAACATAGTGACCTCGTCTCCGTCGTCGTAGACCCAGGTGGCCGCGGAGCTCCCGGGCGGCCACCCCGACGCGGGCGACGGCGTCGCGAGCACCCAGAGCTCGAGGCGGCCGAAGCGGACCGTGGCGCTCTTGGGCGGCGGCGGTCGGGCTACCTCGCTTGCCTCGGCTGCGCTCACGCAAGCCTTGTAGCTGAACCGCCGGCGAGAGACCAGGTCCTCCCCTTGGGTCTAGGTCGCTCGCGCGCGTCAGCGCGAGGACGTCGCTTTAGGACTTGATGCGCCGAGGACATGGAGCCAATCAGTGTCCCGCGTTGGGCAGGCCGCACGCATCGGCGGCGCCGCGGAGGGGCGGATGAGCGACAACGAAACCACCGAGATCGAGCGAGCGGCCGCGGCGGCCCTGGCGGCCGCCAACGCGTGGCGGGGCGAGCGCTGGTACGAGCCCGCGGACGTGGCGCTGACGCTCCGGCTGACCGGCGATCGCGCGCCGCGGGTCGCCGGCTGGGAGGCGCGCCTCGGCGGCGTGGAGGTCGCCGGCGCCGCGTCCGCGGAGATCGCGCTCGACGCGGTGGGCGACGTGTTCCGGGGGCTGGCCGCGAGCCGCGCGCCGCGCTGAGCGCCCCGCCGAGCGCCGGAGCCTCGGCTCCGCCACCGAGAGTCTCGATCGCGCCCCACCGGAACGCGACGTGCGGATCGATCCGCGAAGGAGGAGCTATGGGAAAGAAGATTGACAACGCGATGGCGAAGCTCGAGGACGCGCGGCTGCCCGAGCTGCGCGCCAAGTACGAGGAGGTGATCGGGGAGCCGACGCGGGCGCCCAACCGGACGTACCTGCTGCGTCGGATCCGCGAGGGCCTCGAGGCGCGGGAGCGGGCGTCGCGTGAGCGACGGGGCGGCCGCCGCGCCCGCTCGAGCCGCGCCGGGCGCGCGACGGAGCGCCTCAGCGAGCTCTCGGTCGCGGACCTCCAGGCCCGGTACCTCGAGGAGGTGGGCCGCGCGACGGCGAGCGTCAACAAGAACTACCTCGTGTGGAAGATCCGGATGGCGCGCGCGGGCAAGGTGCGGGTCGGGCCGGCCCGCGAGCGCAAGCACGAGCCGGGGGACACGCAGGTCGTGCCGCTCACCCTCCCGCGGGGCGCGGTCGCCGCGCTCGACGAGGTCGTCGAGCGCACGACGTTCGGCAACCGCAGCGCCTTCCTGCGGCGCGCGATCCACGACCTGCTCCGGGGCCAGGGGTTCGCCTCTGTGGCCACCGAGCACTTCGGCGAGGCCTAGGGCGGGCGGCCTCGTGGAGGGCCTGTCGCGGGGGCGCTCGCGCCGCCCTCCCCGAGCGGGTGCCCGCCATATAACCACATGAATTGTATCTCTTTTCTCGCAGACAGCCCTGGACTTCCCCGCACGCAGAGCCATGTATGGACGCGCAACGGGAACGACGCCCAACACCTTGGGATCAAAGGGAAAAGCGAGAATGAAGAGCCTCCGCTTCGGGATCGAGATCGAGACGGTCGGACAGCGCCGGCGCCGGGTCGCCGAGGCGATTCAGGAGGTCGTCGGCGGGGCGGTCGTCCACGCGGGCGCCCCGGCCTGCTACGACCCCTGGGACGTCATCGCGGAGGACGGGCGCCGCTGGCGCGTGATGGCCGACTCGAGCCTGAGCGCCGGCTTCGGGCGCCAGGCCGAGGTCGTCAGCCCGATCCTCCGCTACGAGGACATCGGCACCCTGCAGCGGATCGTCCGCGCGGTCCGGCGGGCGGGGGCGAGCGTCGACCCGACTTGCGGGATCCACGTCCACGTCGACGGCGCGCGCTTCGACGCGAAGGCGGCCTGCAACCTCATCAAGCTCGTCAACAAGCAGGAGCGGCTGATCGAGCACGCGCTCGGCATCGACCCGCTGCGGCGCGCCAGCTACGCGCGCGGGGTCAACCAGGACTTCCTCCAGCGCATCGAGCGGGAGCGCCCGCGCGACCTCGACGCGCTCAACCGCGCCTGGTACGGCCGCCTCAACCGCGCTCCGGTCCACTACGACCAGACGCGCTACCGCGGGGTGAACCTCCACAACCTCTGGTTCCGAGGCACGGTCGAGTACCGCTACTTCGACAGCACGCTCCACGCGGGCAAGGTCAAGGCGTACGTCCAGTTCTGCCTCGCCCTGAGCGCGAAGGCGATCCACGCGAAGCGGGCGATCAGCGCGCCGCGCCCCTTCGACCCCGCGACCAGCAAGTACGACTTCCGGTGCTTCCTCCTGCGCCTCGGCCTGATCGGGCCGGAGTTCAAGACCGCGCGGCTGCACCTGCTCTCGCGCCTCGGCGGCTCGGCCGCGTGGAAGGGCGAGCGGCGCGACGCCCCCGCGAGCTGACCACCCCTTGGAGAAACGACCATGGAGACCGTCACCTACTTCGCCTTCGGCTCGAACCTCGACGCGGCGCAGATGCGCCGACGCTGCCCCACCGCCGCGGCGGTCGGCCCGGCGCGGCTCACGGGCTGGGCCCTCGCGTTCGCCGGACACAGCGCCACCTGGGGCGGCGGGGTGGCCACGGTCGTGCGCGCGCCCGGCGCGTCCGTCTCGGGCCTGCTCTGGCGGCTGCCGCGCGACGAGCTCAGCCGGCTCGACGCGTACGAGGGCTACCCGCGCGCGTACGAGCGCCGGCGGCTCCTGGTGAGCGCTCTGTCCGGTCGGCGTCGCGCCTACGTGTACCTCAAGCCCGACGCGCTCCTCAGCGCGCCCGCCGCCGCGTACGTCGATCAGATCCACGACGCGTACATCGAGCACGGGTTCGATCGCGGCCCGCTGCTCGGCGCGGTCCTGCGCGCGGTCCGGGCCCGGGCCACCGTGTTCGTCTACGGGACCCTCCGCGAGGGGGAGGCGAACCATCACCTCCTCGGCGGGCGGAGGCCGACCGCGCGGGCGCGCACCGAGGCGCGCTTCCGCCTGGCCCACCTGGGGGGCTTCCCGGCGATGGTCCGCGGGGGTGGCGCGCGCGTCGTCGGCGAGACCTACGAGGTCGACGGCCGGACGCTCGCGCGGCTCGACCAGCTCGAGGGTCACCCGCGGCTCTACCGGCGCCAGCGGATCCGCCTCGAGGGCGGGGGCGACGCGCTCGCCTACTTGCTTCCCCCCGCCATGGCGGCAGGGTTCCCGACCATCCGGTCCGGGGACTGGACGGACCGTGAGGAGGATCGACGATGCGCATCCGCTTGAACGCCGACGGCCGCGTGCTGCAGGGCACCCCAGTTCAGATCGTCCAGGCCATGCACGCGATCGCGTTCGGCGCCGACGGACTCTCGCTGAGCGAGTACATCGACTGGGCGTGTGATCACGCGGGCCGCATGATGGGCGTGCAGCTAGAGATCGCGGAGGGCGCGGACGAGGAGCGCGCGGCCGCGTTCGTCGACGCGATGATCGAGCGCGAGCTCGCCGTGCGCCTCTAGCCTCCGCTCGACGGGCCGCGCTCTCGCGCCGCGGTCCAGCCCGCGACGGAGGCGACCACGAGCAGGCCGACCGCGGAGGCGACCGCGCCGAGCGCGCCCAGCCGGCTCAGCGCGGGCTCCACGCCCGCCGGCAAGCCTTCCAGCGTCGCCGCGGCCAGGGCGCAGCCGATCGAGGCGCAGAGCGCGACCGCCAGCGCGCCGGCGGCGAGCGCGAGCCACGGTCGACGAGCGCGGGCGCGCCGCGGCGACGGCGTCTGGTCGTCGAGCCCGGAGAGCACAGGCAAGCGAAGGTGCCGCCTCGCCAACGGGGGCGCGGCCCGCTCGACGCGCGCGGGGGCCGCGGGCGCGCCCGCGGTCTCGACCTGCTCCATCGCCGCCCGGCCCGCGGCGGCGCGCTCGCCGATCTCGAGGACGCCGCTCTCGCGGGTCACCGGGCGCGCGAGGATCGACTCGGGGAGGTCCACCAGCGGGAGGGCGTCGCGCGTCGTCGGGATCCCTGCGGGCGCGCCCGGTGCGTCGCGTGCGACCAGCCGGGGCGCGACGCCAGCCGGAGCAGGCGCGGCGAGCGCGGCGAGCTGGTCCGCGACCGCGGCGTCCACGAGGACCTCGTCGGGGAGCGCCGGGGTGCGCGCGCCCACGTCGACGGCGCGACGTCGCGCGTCGACCCGCGCCACGACCTCCCGGCAGTCGACGCGGCCGGCGGTCACGCGCTGCTCGAGGGGCGACTGGTGGAGGCGCACGCGCGCCCCGAGCGGGCGCTGGTCGACGCCACCCCTCAGCGAGCTGAGGGCGCTCAGGACCGCGTCGGCCGACTGGAACCGCTCGTCCGGGTCCGGCTCGAGCAGGCGATCCACGATGTCGACGAGCGCGACGAGATCGGCCTCGGGCCCCTCGCTCGAGTAGAACTCGGGCCGGAGCTCTTGGACACGCGGGCGTTCGCGGCGCTGGACCTGACGCAGGTGGCTCTCGACCGAGGCGCCCTTGAACGCGCGTCGCGCGGTGAGCGCCTCGAAGAGCAGGGCGCCGAGGCTGAACAGATCGAGCCGTGGCCCGTAGCGGCCGCGGTCGGCGTCGGTGAGGTACTCGGGCGCCGCGTACGCGACGCGGCCCGGATGAGCGCGCGAGGCGTACAGGCCGGACGCCTCGACCGCGCGCGCGAACCCGAAGTCGATCAGGAAGGCGTCGCCGCGCACGTCGATCATCGCGTTCGCGGGGCTGACGTCTCGGTGGACGATCGGTGGGTGGCGGTAGGGCGTCGCGAGCGCGCGGCAGTCCGCGTGCGCCTCGGCGAGGGCGCCCGCGAGGTCGCGCGCGACGCCGACGACCGCCTGCCAGGAGAGCAGCTGCCGCTCGGCGCGCATCTTCCGGATGAGCTGGCCGAGCGTCATCCCGTCGATGTACGCGAACACGAGGCACATCACGCCCTCGTCGTCGCTGAGCTCCACGGCGTCCTCGAGGTGCGCGATGTTCCCGGGCGGCAGCAGCCGCAGGACGTCCGCCTCGTTCTGGAAGATCCGCCGCACCTCGCGCGGCGAGAGCTCGGAGAGCAGGAGCGGGCTCGGGATCTTGAGGCACTTCAGCCGCTCGCTCCCGCGCGGTCCAGGCGCGCTGCCGATGAAGGTGCAGGCGGTGCCGCCGTGCCCCGTCTGGGCCCGGATCCGGAACGGGCCGACCCGCTCCGGCAGCCGGTAGGGCCCGACCGCGCGCGGGCTGAACAGCCGCGACGTCGTCGAGTCCGGCATCGCCGCTACCCCGCGCTGTCTCCGTCCGCGCGGCGCGCCGCCACCGAGGAGGCGAACACGACCACGTGCTGGCGGAGCTTCTTGAAGAGCTTGTCGCGCTCGCGGAGGCGCTTCGAGCGCTCGTGGATGCCGATCGACGCCGCCGCCTCCTTGAGCGGGCGCCCCTCGATCAGCAGGGCGCGGGCGAACCGGCGCTCGTCCTCGCCCTCGAGCCTCGCGAGCGCGAAGCGCACCTTGTCTCGATCGAGCTCCGCCTGCTCACGCTGGAGGTACTGGTCCTCCGGCGACTCGAGCCCGAGCGAGCCCGTGATCAGCCCGGAGTAGAGCTGGTGGTTGAGGTGCGCGCAGAGCCCCTGGAAGCGATCCTCCAGGCTCCGGTGCTCGGTCGGGTCGAACGTCGCCGCGCTCAGCGCGGTCGCCCGCTTCCCGCGCTCGCGGCCGTGCAGCCTCCGGACGTGCGCCGCCGCCTCGTCGACGATGGCGCGGGCGACGAACGCGGCGCGGCGGCCCTCGGTGCGCCGCTCCGGAGGCAGCGCGCGCCACTCGCGCAGCCCCCGGGCCGCGCCCAGCGCGGCGGCCGCGCGCAGCTCCTCACGGTGCGCGGGATCGACCCGGTAGCGGCGCACGATGCGGCCCACCCACTCCTCGACGAAGCGCGCCTCGCGGCGCCGCTCGCGCGCCTCGTCGAGCGACGCCGGCGGTGTGCCCGTGGGGGTCGACAGCGTCACCGCGCGCCCTCGTCGTTGCCCGTCTCCCCGCCGTAGGCGGCGGCGATCGCGGCGCGCGACTCCACGACCTCGGGGCTCGCCTCCAGGAGCGCCTCCCCGCGCGCCTGGAGCTCGGCGCGGGTGCGCTCTGAGACCTCGTCGAAGCGCTCGAGCGCGAGGGCCAGGAGCTCCTCGTCGGCCTGCGCGACCGTCAGCTCGCCCGCGCGCAGCCGCGCCTCGATCCGCTGGAGGGCCTCGCGCTCGCGCCGCGCGCGGAGCGCGTCCTCGTCGGTCGCCTCGAGCAAGGCGTCGGGGATCCTCACGGAGGCCGCGTCGTCTTCCGCCATGGCGGGCCGAAAGCTAGGCGCCGGCGCAAGGCCGCGCCCGTAGGAACGACGCGGCCCGAGCGCCCGTCACCCGAATCCCATTTGTTTTCGTCGCCCGCGGTCGAGGCCTGGCCGCCGTTCGGGCGATCGAGGCAGATCGCCACGAAGAAAATCCGAAGAAAGAGCGAGCCCTGCGACCTCGTTCGACAGGTCTCTCGAGGGGAGCGAGAGCGTCCCGGACACTGGCACCCCCAGACACTCGCGGAGGAGGAGGAGAGCACCGCAGAGACCGCGGGGGCGGCGCGGACGGACCACGTCCCGAGCGCCCGCCCGCGCGCTTTAGAGGATCGCCCGCGCCC
Source organism: Polyangia bacterium (assembly GCA_030426845.1). Taxonomy (GTDB): domain Bacteria; phylum Myxococcota_A; class Polyangia; order Polyangiales; family Sandaracinaceae; genus JAUHXR01. Next base: position 9,080 of record JAUHXR010000063.1, read on the forward strand.
ACGATCGGGCGCCCACAGATGCCACTCGCGGAAGCCCACGCCCGCCCCGTCGGGACGAGCGGCCGCCATGCGGAAGAGAGCCATGTCGCTGACGAACACCCTGTCCGCGCTGACGGCCGAGCTGCGCTCGCGACGTCACGAGGAGACCTTCAACCGGGCGCGCGCCCGGCACCCCGCGCTCGGCGAGGTCGACGACCTCCCGACCCTGCTCGACCTGCTGACGGCGAGGCGCGAGCGCCCCTACGAGACGAGCGAGGCGCTCGCGGTCGCGTTCCTCGCCGAGCAGCAGGCCGGCACGAGCCCGCTGTGGGGCGGGCTGCTCGTGCTGCTCTGCGCGCCGATGCTGGGCGCCCTCCGCGCGAGCGTCCGCGGCGAGGCGCTGGCGAAGGACGAGCTCGAGGCGGCGATCCTCGGCCACTTCCTCGAGGTCGCGCAGGGGCACGACCTCGAGCGGACCAAGCCCGGTCACACGCTGGTCGCGCTGCGCTCCAAGACGCGCCGCGCCGTCTTCCGCGAGCTCAAGCACGCGCAGCGGGAGCAGCAGGTGGCGCCGCCGACCGATCCCGCGCTCCTGTTCGATCTGCTCGACGGGGACGCCGGGCTCGCGGGCTACCGGAGCGACGACGCGCCGTCCGAGGCGGGCCTCGGGGAGGTGCTCGATCAGATGCGCCAGGTCTCCTTCCTGCGCGAGCGCTGCGGCGCCGCGCTCGAGGCGGAGCAGCTCGACCTGGTCGTGCACACCCAGGTCCGTGGCGGCCGCCTCTCCGACTACGTCGACGAGCGCTACCCCGACCTGCCCCCGGAGGAGCGCACCCGCACCTACGAGCGGCTCAAGCGCCAGCACAGCCGCTCGCTCGAGGTGCTGCGCCGGGCGCTCGCGCACCTGCGTCGGCCCCGCGCCGCCGACGCGGCCGACCGCGCCGAGGACCTCGAGCACTGCGGCTGATGAACGCGGCATGGCCGCAGACGGGAGAGCACGAGTGAGCAACGCATGGAGCCGGGCGCAGAGCCTGGCGGACAAGCACGCGAGCCAGGGCGGGATCTTCGTCCGGCTCGAGAACGACGGCGACAAGATCGTCGGCGCCTTCTGCGGCGACCCCCACGCGCGCGAGGTGATCTGGACCGGGGAGGCCTACGAGCCGTACGACGAGGGCAACCCCGCCCACCACGGCAAGCGTCCCTCGCTCAAGGTCGCCATCAACTTCTTCGTCCCCGGGGACGGGATGAAGATCTACGAGGGCGGCACGCGCTGGTTCCAGGACCTCCTCAAGGTCCGAGAGAAGTACGGCCTCGACCGCTGGACCTTCGAGATCGAGCGCAAGGGCGCCAAGGGCGACACGAAGACGAAGTACAGCCTGCTGCCCGAAGACAAGATCGACGCGGCGCTGCGCGCGGAGATCGCGGCGGCCGAGCTCCACGACCTCGCGGACATGATGCAGGACCAGGGCGACGCCGCGCCGGCCACCGTCTCCGAGGCGGAGGTGGAGGACTTCGCGGGCGCCCTGCGCCGGATGCCGCGCGCGGCGGTGGAGGGCTTCCTCGCCGAGCTGGGCGTGCAGCGCGTGCGCGACGTGCGCGCCAGCGACGCGGACCGCGCCCGCGCGCTGCTGCGTTCGCTCGAGTCGGCGCACGCGCCGGACAGCGCGGGCGAGGTCGACCCCTTCGCGTGAGCGCGCCGGCGAGGGCCGGAAACGACTTGATGAGGGCGGCGCTCAGAGCGTCCATGCGGAGCCCGCCGACCATCGCGTCGGCGGGCCCGAACGGAGGAGCGCGTGGCCAACCAGAGACGAGCGAAGCGGACCCGGGAGCGCGATCGAGTGAAGACCCTCGCCCAGCGCCTGAGCGCCCTCGGCGACATGTCGCCGGCGGAGCTGCGCGCGGAGTACGAGGCGGTGTTCGGCGAGCCGACCCGCACCCGGCACCGGCGGTGGCTCATCAAGAAGATCGCCTGGCAGATCCAGGCCGACGCGGAGGGCGGGCTGACCGCGCGCGCGAGGGAGCGCGCCGAGGAGCTCGGGGCGAGCGCGCGGGTGCGGTGGAACCGCCCGCCGGAGGAGGCCGCGCCGGAGCGCGATCCGCGGCTGCCGAGCCCCGGGACGATCCTGCGCCGGACCTACGACGGCGCGGTCCACGAGGTGACCGTGCTCCGGCGGGGCTTCGAGTACGCGGGCAAGGAGTTCCGGAGCCTCTCGGCCGTCGCCCTCGCGATCACCGGCACGGTGTGGAACGGGCTCGTGTTCTTCGGGCTGAAGCGGCGGGGGGCCGCGTCGTGACGGACGCCGACGTCGACGCGGAGCCCCTCGTGCGCGCGATCCAGCGCAGCGCCGCGCGGATCGGGTGCGGCTCCGACGAGCTGGAGCTGGCGATCAGCGTCGACACCTCGCCGGTCGCGGTGTGGGTCGCCAAGCGCCACGACGTGCCGACCTCTGAGCGCGCGCTCGCGACCCGGATCGTGGTCCAGGGCTTCGGGGGGACGCCGTCGGAGGCGATCGAGGACCTGGAGCGCCGGCTCCGCGACGGCTACCCCTGGGCGGTCCGCGGAGGCGTCGGTGGCTGACGACCCGTTCTTCCGCACGCGGATGGGCCAGCGCTACTACGAGCAGACGCTGCCAGAGCTGGTGCGCCAGCTGACCCGCCTCAACGACCTCCTGGAGCGCGCCCTCGCGCCCGCCCCGAGCGCGGGAGCCGACGCGCCCCCGCGCCGCGGGGCCGACTCGTGACCGCGACCGCCGCGCCGAGGGGCGCTCGATGAGCCGCCGGGGGAGGGCGCGCCCGGAGGCGAAGGTGGTCCGCTGCGCGATCTACACGCGCAAGAGCGTCGCGCGCGGGCTCGAGCAGGAGTTCAACTCGCTCGACGCGCAGCGCGAGGCCTGCGCGCAGTACATCGCGAGCCAGCGGGCGGCGGGCTGGCGGGCGCTCCCCGAGAGCTACGACGACGGCGGCTTCACCGGGGCCACGCTCGAGCGGCCCGCGTTCCAGCGGCTGCTCGCCGACGTCGACGCCGGCGCGGTGGACGTCGTGGTCGTGTACAAGGTCGACCGCCTCAGCCGCTCGCTCCTCGACTTCGCCCGGGTGATGGAGCGGCTCGACAAGGCCGGCGCCTCATTCGTCGCGGTCACCCAGAACTTCAGCACCGCGGACGCGATCGGGCGGCTCACGCTGAACCTCCTGATGTCGTTCGCGGAGTTCGAGCGCGAGATGATCGGCGAGCGGACGCGCGACAAGATCGCGGCGGCGCGCCGCCGAGGCCAGTGGACGGGCGGCGCGGCCCCGCTGGGGTACGAGATCGTCGACAAGAAGCTCGTCGCACTCGAGGCCGAGGCCGCGCTCGTGCGCGAGGTGTTCGAGCTCTACGTCGCCCACCGGTCCGCGCTGGTCGTCGCGCGCCGCCTGAACGACTCGGGGCGCCGGACCAGGCAGCGGGTGTCCTCCTCCGGCCGGCTCAAGCCGGGCCGCGAGTGGACGAAGCAGACCGTCCTCTACACGCTCCGGAACCCGCTGTACGCGGGCTGGATCCCGTACGACGACGAGCTCTACGAGGGTCAGCACGAGGCGATCGTCGACCGCGCGGTCTTCGAGCAGGTCCGCGCGCTCCTCGCGGGCCACCGGCGCCCCGCCGAGGCGCCGCGCAACCCCGACTACGTCCTGCGGGGCCTGCTGCGCTGCGGCGGGTGCGGCGCGGCGATGACGCCCGGCTCCACCCGCAAGGGGGCGCGCCAGTACCGCTACTACCGCTGCGTCACCCGGGACAAGCGAGGTCGGGGCGCCTGCCCGCGGGGGCCCGTCTCCGCCGAGCAGGTGGAGGCCGCCCTGGTCGACCAGCTGCGGCGCGCGGCCGCGGAGTCGCCTGACCTCCCCCGCGCGCTCGAGCGCCGCCTGCGCGAGCGCGTCGACGGAGAGCGCGCGCGCCTGGAGGCCGAGCGCGCGCAGCTCCCGGCGCGGCTCGCGCAGCTCAGGGCGGAGCGCGCGCGCGTCGCGGACGCGCTGGTGCACGCCGGGCCGCGCGGCCACGCCGCCCTCGAGGGGCGCCTCGCCGAGCTCGCGGAGGCCACCGCGGCGCAGGAGGACCGCCACGCCCACGTCGCGCGCGCGCTCGCCGCGCTCCGGGGACGGGAGATCGAGGCGCGCTGGGTCGCCGACGCGCTCGCCGACTTCGACCAGCTGTGGGCGCTCATGACAGCCGAGAACCAAGGTCGGCTGCTGCGCGCGATCATCCGCGACGCCACGCTGACGCCGGACGGCGAGCTCGTCATGGCGATCGGGGCGCTCGTGGACGAGGAGGCCGCGTGAGCGCCGGCGGCGCGGTCACGATCGTGCGCGCGCGCCTCGGCCCAGCGCCCGACCGCGCGCCCGCTGCGCCGGTGAGGCGCCCGGCGCGGGTCGCGCAGATGCTCGCGCTCGCCCACCGCATCGAGGCGCGCATCGAGCGCGGCGAGCTCCGCGACCGCGCCCACGCCGCGGAGGTCTTCGCGCTGACGCGCGCCCGCGTCACCCAGCTCTGCGCCCTCACGCTGCTGGCGCCCGAGATCCAGGAGCAGCTCCTCTTCCTCGAGGCGGTGGACGGCGTCGAGCCGCTGAGCGAGCGCGCGCTCCGCCCGGTCGCGCGCGCCCTGTGCTGGGAGGAGCAGCGCAGGCGCTGGGGCGCGCGGAAGGCGTGATCGCCCTCGCTCGCCTGTCCCCGTCGGCGCCGCGCGCCGCTTTGGCCCGAGGTGGACCCCGCCCTCCCGAGCGCGCCCGCACCGCCCGCGCCCGCCGACGACCCGCTGGACCTGCTCGCGGAGGCGCTCCTCGCGCTGCTCGTGGAGACGCGCGCGCCGGCGCCTCGGGCGAGGCCCCCGGCGCGATGAGCTTCGACTGCCCGACGTACGAGCCCGTCGCGGGCGGCCGCCGGTGCCGCGCCTACCTCTCGAACGGCGGCTGCGCCCGCGACGACCAGCTGATGTGCGTCGAGTGGCTCCGCGCCAACCCGCGGCTCTCGGGTCGGCCCGCGGCTCCGGCGACCCCCGCTCGGCTGAGCTACACGCGCATCAGCCGCTGGGAGACGTGCCCGCGCAGCTACCGGCTCCGGTACATGGACGGGCGCGAGGCGCCGGGCGGCGAGGCCGCACAGCTGGGCAAGGCGGTGCACCGCGCGATCGAGCTCCTCGAGCTCCAGCACGTCCGCGCCGGTCGGCGCGCCACCATCGGGCGGGAGGCGGCGGTCACGGCGTGGCGCGAGGCGTCCTCAGAGCACGACCTCGTCGGCGCCGCCGCCTTCGCCGAGGGCCTCGAGCTCGTCCAGCGCTTTGTCGACGCGCAGGGAGCGCTGGACCCCGCGTCCGTGCTCGCCGTCGAGCGCCGGTTCGAGATCGAGGTCGGCGGGCGCGCGGTCGTCGGGGTGATCGATCGCGCCGACCGCCTCGACGAGGAGACGGTGGAGATCATCGACTTCAAGACGAACCGGCTGCTGTTCACCCGGGACGACCTCGCGACGAACCTGCAGCTCTCGCTCTACGCGCTCGCGGCGCGGCGCCTCTGGCCCTGGGCGAAGGGCGTGGTGCTGACGTTCTGGATGCTCCGCCACGACGTGAAGCAGCGCACCACGCGGAGCGCCGAGGACCTCGAGGCCGCGGCCGCCTGCGTCCAGACCGTCGCGGAGCGGCTCGCGGCGGAGACGGAGTACGCGCCGCGGCCCAACCCGCTCTGCGCGTGCTGCGACTACCGGCGGGGCTGCCCCGCCTACGCGGAGATGCTCCAGGGCAAGCACGAGCACGCGGCCGAAGACCTGGAGGACCTGGAGCAGGTGGCGCGGGAGCGCGAGGAGGTCGCCGCGCTCGCGAAGGCGCTCTACCGGCGCAAGGACGAGCTGGACAAGGCGCTCCGCGCCCGGCTCGAGCGGGAAGGCCCGCTCGTGCTCGCCGGCGCGCGGTACAGCACCTTCCGCGTCACCTCGCGGGACTACCCGCTCGAGCGCACGGTCGAGGCGCTCGCGCGCGCGACCGGGCGGCCGGCCCCCGAGCTCCGCGAGGAGCTCGCCACGGTGAGCAACGGCGCGCTCAAGGCGCTCCTGCGGCGGCTGGGCAAGGCGGGCTGGAGCCGCGCCCGGGTGAAGCTGCTCGAGGCGGAGCTCGACGCGCACGCGACGTTGACGCACACCGACCGCCTCTGGTCGAAGGCGGTCGCGTGAGCGCCGGACCGCTCGCCCCGCAGGCCGTCACGTCGGCCGACCCGGCGGCGCCGCGCGGCGTGCTCGTCCTCGGCCTGGACGCGGGCTTCCGCAACTTCGGCTGGGGCGCCGTTCGCCTTCTCCCGGGCGGCGGCGAGCGCGTCGAGGCGCTCGGGTCGATCCGCACCGAGCCGAGCAAGCGGAGGGGCCTCGTCCGCGACGACGACCAGCGCCGCGCCGCCGAGATCGCGCGGCAGCTCCTGCAGATCGCGCGGCGGCACCACCCCGCGGTCCTCTGCGCCGAGGCCCTCAGCCACGTGAACCCGAAGGGCGCCCGCATGCCGGTGTCGACGACGGTGAAGGTCGGCCGCGCCTGGGGAGAGGTCGACATGCTCGCCGAGCTGCTCGAGACCGCGCTCGTCCAGGCGTCACCCCAGGCGATCAAGCAGGCCCTCTGCGGGTCGCGCTCGGCGAGCAAGGCGCAGGTCCAGCGCGCCGTCGTCGATCGCTACCCCGAGGCGGCGGCGCTCCTCGCGAGCGTCCCGGCGGGGCGCCGCGAGCACCCCGTCGACGCCGTCGGCGCCGTCGTGGCGTCGCTCCACAGCAACGAGCTCCGGCTCGCGCGACGGCTCGGCGTCGAGCCGCCGCGCGGCTGAGTCAGCCCCCCCCAACCCACGACCAGGAGCCTCATGACGACGACCCGCCCCGCCCTCCCCGCCCGCGCGGACCGCCGATGAGGATCGGCGACTACGCCGTCCACGACCTCGCCGGGCTCCTCCCGCTCATGGACGGCGAGCCGTTCGACGAGCTGGTGGCCGACGTCCGGGAGCACGGCCTCCGCGAGCCCATCGTGCTGCTGCCCGCGATCCACCGCGACCCCGAGATGATCCTCGACGGCCGCAACCGCCTGCGCGCGTGCCTCGAGGCCGACCGGCGGCCGAGGTTCGTCTACTACCGGGGCTCCACCGACCTCGCGAGCCTCATCGAGTTCGTCCGGTCGCACAACCTGCTGCGCCGGCACCTCTCGCCGACGCAGATCGCCAACGCGGGGCTCATGTACGACGACTGGTACAGGGCGGCGGCGCGCTCGCGCATGCGCGACGGCGGCGCGGCGGGCGGGCGCTCAAGCCAGAAGGGGAGCGCAGATCTGCGCTCCCCTCGCGCCGGCAAGTCCAGCGCCGCGCTGGCCCAGGACCTCGGCGTCTCCGCGCGCACGGTCGAGAGCGTGCGGCGCGCGAGGAGGCTCGGCACCCCTGAGGTGGTCGCCGCGATGGCGGGGGGAGAGCTGTCCGCCGACACCGCCAGCGACCTCGTGCGCCTCGCGCCCGACGCGCAGGACCACGCCCTCGAGGAGGCGCGCCGCACGGGCCAGAGCGTGCGCTCGCTCGTCCGCGAGCGGCTCGCCGCGCCCGCGGGCGACACACCCTCAGACGTGCGGTCGGTGCAGGCCGCGTTCGATCGCTTCGCGGAGCTGGCCGCCGCCGCCGCCGCGGCGCTCGCCTCCGCGCGAGACGCCGCGGTGTCTGCGCGCGTAGCGGATCCCTCGATCGAGGACTCGATCCGCGCCTTCCAGACGCTGTCGGAGGGGCTGCTCCAGCGCCACCGGCCCGAGCGCCGCTGCGACCGGTGCGCGGGCGAGGGCTGCGCCCGCTGCGGCCACACCGGGTGGCTCGCGAAGGTCGCGCAGGAGGACGCGGGCCAGCGCCTCCGCCTGGTCGGCGCGTTGGGCGACGCGGAGTAGGCCTCCTTGCCCGCCCCGGCCCAGCCCCCCGCCGCGGCCGTGCGCCTCCGGCCGTATCAGCGCGCGGCGGTGGAGGGCGTGCGCGCCGCCGCGCGCGCCGGCGCGCGGCGCTGCCTGCTCGTCGCTCCGACGGGCAGCGGCAAGACGACCGTCGCGTCCGAGCTCATCCGGCTCGCGGTGGCGCGCGGGCGCCGCGCCCTGTTCGTCGCCCACCGCCGCGAGCTCATCGCCCAGGCCTACCAGCGCCTGCTCGACTTCGGGCTGCCCGCCTCGAGCGTCGGCGTCATCATGGCCAACGACCCGCGGCGCCGGCCGGGCGCCCACGTCCAGGTCGCCTCCATCGACACGCTGCGCGCGCGCGCCAAGCCGCGCGCGGAGCTCGTGATCGTCGACGAGTGCCACCGCGCGCTCGCCCGCTCGTACCGCGACCTCCAGGAGCACTACGCGCGCGCGGTCCACCTGGGCCTGACGGCCACGCCCTACCGCGCCGACGGCCGCGGCCTCGGCGACGCCTACGACGACCTGGTCGTCGTCACCTCACCGCGCGCCCTCATCGCCGAGGGCTACCTCGTCGAGCCGCGCGTGTTCACCGTGCCGCCCTCGGCCCTCCCCGATCTGTCCGCGGTGCGCACCCGAGGCGGCGACTACGACAAGCGCGCGCTCGAGGACGCCGTCGATCACCGCGCCCTCGTCGGCAACCTCGTCGAGCACTGGCGCCGCCACGCCGAGGGCGTGCGCACGGTCGTCTTCGCGACCTCGGTCGCTCACAGCCGGCACATCGACGCCCGCTTCCGCGAGGCCGGCGTGGCGTCCGAGCACCTCGACGGCGCCACGCCCACCCACGAGCGCGACGCGATCCTCGCCCGCCTCGACGCGGGCGCCACCCGCGTCGTGTGCTCCGTCGGCACGCTGACCGAGGGCTGGGATCAGCCGTCGGTGAAGTGCGCCATCCTCGCGCGGCCGACCAAGTCGACGGGCCTGTACCTCCAGATGGCGGGCCGCATCCTCCGCCCATGGCGCGATCAGCCCGCGATCATCCTCGACCACGCCGGCTGCGTCATGGAGCACGGGCTGCCCCAGCAGGACCGCGAGCACTCGCTCGAGGGCCCAAAGAAGGCGCGACGCCTGGGCGGCGGCGAGCCGCCCGCGAAGGCGTGCCCCGAGTGCTTCGCCATCGTGGCCCTCTCGGTCCGCGAGTGCCCCGCGTGCGGCGCGTCGCTCTCCGCGCCGCGCGACGACGTGGAGGAGACCCCCGACGAGCTGGTCGAGGTCACCCTCGACGACGTGCAGCGCCTCGAGTGGGATCGGCTCCAGGCGCTGGGTGCGCTCCGCGGCTACCAGCCCGGCTGGGCCTCGCGTCGATTCAGAGAGAGGTTCGGCGGCACGCCGTCCGCTGCGCTGAGGGGATGGGTCACCCCCGCGGCCTCAACCGCAGAGCAACAGCGTCGGGTCTTCGACGCGCTCCTTGAGCAGGAGCCGAGCGCCGCGTGGGCGGCGGCGCGATTCAGAGCGGAGACAGGACTCAACGCCCCTGGGTGAGGCGCGCCGTGAGTCCCACCTCAACGCATCACCTTGGGGATCGTGCCGCGGTCAACGCACTGGGCGCGAAACGAACTGAGCGCGGACTCGAACGCACCTGCGATGAACTCCCAGGGGATGACAAGTCGCTTGTAGTGCCTCACCTCGCCGGGCGCGCCGCGCACCGGACGCGAGATGTTCCGATACCAGGGCTCGGTACGCTCAGGGTGGTTCTCCAGCTCGAGGTCGCCCGATTGTTGAACCTCGTGCACATGGCAGCACCGAAACTCCTTGTAGAGGATCTGCCCGAACTGCGACCTCTCCAGCAGCTCCCCTTTCTTGATCGCCTCGAAGGCCTCCGGGCTCGCGTGGTGGCGGAGGTGCGACTTCACGGCTGCGATCTCGGGGTCGTGGGTCCAGTCCCTCACGCGTCGGAGTCCTGGAGAGCTGGCGTCGCGAAAGGCGAACGCGGCTCGAAGCGTCGCGCCCTCGGCCGGCCATCTCTCATCCACCGCCCGCAGCAAGGTGGGAACAGACACCCTGTCGAAGCAAGGGTGTCCAGACATCTCGCGCAGGAAGCTGGAGAAGCGCTCTCGATCGGGCACCGGGGCCATCTTCCCCTTGGCCGTGCGCCGCTCGACCAGGTCGGGCTTCAAGGTCTCCGCCCAGAACCTGGCGAGGGCGTCGAGCCCAGCGGCCAGAACCAGCGAGGCCTCGGGACGAGTCGTCGGTGTCTTCGCGAGCGTCCTCGCGTTGGCGAGGCGTCGCTCAAACCAGTTGAAGAAACGCTCGTTGCGGCGCGCGATCTCATCTGCGCTCAGGTCGGCCATGCGCTGACCGTGTTGGCCAAGGGCCTCGCCCGCAAGGAGGCCTGTGCAGTCGGGTAGCGAGCGGAGTGATAGCGCCGGCGACGAGGTGATCGCCGTGGCTCCCCACCGCGAGCTCAAGGCGTTCGACGGCGTCACCCCCGGCCGCGGCCCTGAGCTCTATCGGGTGCGCCCGCTGCGCGAGGCGCTGCTCGACACCTACGCGACCGACGCGCACCTCGTCGCCTACGTCGTCGAGGGCCGCGAGACACAGCCGCGGATCCTCAAGCGCGCGTGGGAGCTCGTCGGCGCGCCGGTCACGGTCGGCGTGTTCTTCGCCGACGTCGACGCGCCCGACCACGGGCGGTGGGACTTCGCGTTCTACGACCACCTGCTGACCGCCTTCGAGACCCTGCCGATCCTCGCGCGCGCGGGCCTGTACCTCACGATGCACGGCGCGCGCGTCGTGCAGCCGCTCGACCGGCGGATCTCGGTCGGCGACGTCGAGCCGCTCATCGACGCCTGGCTCCACGCGCTCATCGACGCCGGCGTGCACCGGGAGGGCGTCGCGCACGTCGACCTCGCGTGCCGCGACTGGACCCGGCACTTCCGCGCGCCGCACGTGCAGCGGAGGATCCGGGGCCAGCGTCGGCGGGTGCCGTACACCTCGCCGCGAGTGGATCTGTCGCGCATGGCGCCCGTCGCGCCGCCGCGCCCGACCGCGTCGGCGCCGCCGCGCCGGCCCGCGCCAGCTCGACCGCGCCCCGCCCCTCCCTCACGCGCCGCGACGGCGCCAGGCGAGGTGCCGAGCGAGTGGGTCGACGGCGTCCGCGTGCTGGGTGACGCCTGCGCGCGCGTCCCCGACGGCCGACACGACCTGTACCTCGCGCTCGCGGGCGCGCTGATCGACAAGCGGGCGGCCCCGGCGCTGCTCCCCGCCCTGCTCGGGACCATCGCCACGCGCGCCGACGACCCGAACGTGCGCGACCGGGTGAAGTGCGGCGAGACGACGGCGGAGCGGGCCGCCGCGGGCGTGGTCATCAAGGGCTACGGCACGCTGCGGATGAGGTGGCCCGCCATCGCGAGCGCGCTGGATGTGGCCGCCGAGTGGTCCGACAGGCCGTCGCCCGCCGCGGTCGGCACGCTCGAGGGCGCCGAGGCGGCGCTCCGCGCGCACCTCCGCGCGGCGCCGGACGGCGTGACCATCCTCGCGGCGGAGTGCGGGCTCGGGAAGACGCACGCGTTCCTCGAGGCCGCCATCGAGCGGACGCAGAGGCGTCGCCGCGAGGGCGCCGCTCGCGCGCCCCTCGACTCCAAGACGGTCCTCTCGGTCGACAAGCACTCGCTCGCCATCCAGTGCTTCGAGCAGCTCCAGGAGGCCGACGTCCCTGCGCAGCGCCTCTTCAGCCCGGCCTCGCTGAAGGACGCCAGCGGCGATCCGGTGTGCAGGAAGCACGAGGTCGCGCGCGCGCTCGTGGCGGGCGGGCAGGCGATGCGCTGGGAGCTCTGCGAGGGGCGCGGCCTCCGGCCGTGCGAGCACCTCCGCGGCTGCGCCGCGACGCGCGGGTTCGAGGGTGACGAGGACGCGCGCGTCGTTGTCGGCGTCCACCCTCAGCTCGCGCAGCTGGCGCGCGCCGCCGGGACGACCGGGCTCCTCGGGATCGACGAGCCGCCGCCGCTCCCTCGCTCCACGACGATCACGACGGCCGACCTCGACCTCGCGACCGCCGAGCTCGCGCGCTTCGACGGGATCTTCGCGGCGGCGCTCCGGCCCGCCCTGGGCGCGCTGTGGGCCTGGCTGCGGTACTGCCCCAGCCAGGAGCCCGTCGCCCTCCGCGCGGCCCTCTCGGCCCAGCGCTGGGGCGAGCGCGACGACGACCTCGCGTGGGCGCGGGCCGCGACCCTCCGCCAGTCCGACGACCTGGCCGAGCTCGCCGAGGCGACCGCCCACCAGGAGCGCCGCCGCCGCGGCCCGCCGCTGAAGTGGGAAGCGGTCCAGGTCGCCTCGGGCAACCCCGACTCCGCGCGGCGGATCGGGCGCGCGTCGCGCGTGCTGGAGACCCTGCGGTTCGCGCTCACGACCCCGGGCGTGGTCAAGCTCTACGCGACCGGCGACGAGGCCCCGGCCGCCGTGATCACGCACGTCGACGAGCCCCTCCGCCGCGCCCTCGCCCGCGAGGGGCGCACCGTCGTGCTCGACGCCAACGCGGAGACGAACCTCCCGCTCTACGAGCGGTCCCTCGGCTACACGCCCGAGCTCCTGCGGTTCGCCGCGCCGGACGGCGCCCCCATCGAGCGGACGCTCCTCCGGTGCAGCAAGGCGACGCGCGCAGGGTGGCGCGTGGAGGTCGATCGCTTCGACGCCGCGGGCGGCAGCTTCCGCAACGCGCTGGAGGCCGCGATCGACTGGGCGCTCGAGCGCCCAGCGGGCGCGATGGCGGTGATCACGATGAAGACCATCCGCGAGGTCCTCGAGGACTGCCTCCTCCCGGACGAGGAGCTCCCGCGCGGCCGCTACGACGGCCGACGTGGGCTCCTCAGCGCCGCGCGGGAGCACCTGGCCCCGCTCCTCCGACGCTTCCCTGGCGCGATCCTGTGGGGCCACTACGGGGCGCTGCGGGGCCTGAACGACATGGCCGACGTGGACCTCCTCGTCACGCTCGGGGACCCGCGCCCCAACGTCACCGCGACCGAGAACGACCTCGCGCTCCTCGACCTCGACGACGACACCGCGCGCCGCCGCGTGGAGCAGCTCGCGCGCGCGGAGCTCGAGCAGGCCCACGGGCGGCTGCGCGCCCCCCGCCGCGCGCGCGCCGCCCGCGCGCTGCACGTCGGCGCCCTCCGCCCCGGCGGATCGGGCTGGGCCGGCGACGTCGAGCTGCGCGAGCTGAAGGGCGGCCGACCCGGCGTCGCGCTCCGGGTCCACCCCGTGAAGGTCCGCGCCCTCGTCGAGCGCGTCGGCGGCCCCGCCGCGGCCGCCCGGATCCTCGGGCTGTCGCGCCGCTCGGTGCACCGGTTCATGTCGGGCGACCGCGCGATCGATCCTGGCAAGCTGGCGACCCTGCGGGGCGCCCGGGAGGCCCCCTCCAGCGCGGGCGCCGCGTGTGACCAGAACCCTTAACTGATGCTCTGAATCAAGGCTTCTGGTCACACCACCGAGCCGGTCGCGGCGCGTCCCCTCCAGCAGCTCCGGCGCATTTCCGGACGCATGGAACCCTCGCAGCGGCGCCGCGCCGCCACCCCGCCCACGCTGCTGGCGCTGCTCGCCGTCTCCCTCACCGGGTGCGGCTCGTGCGCCTGGACGACCGCCACGCCCGCGGCGCCCCCCGCCCCCTACGACCTCGGGCTCCTCCCCGCGTCGCTCGGGATCGCGTGGCCCGCGCAGCCCGAGGTGGACCGCGAGGTCGCGCTCGACTCGGCCGACGACGTGGCCAACGGCTACTTCGAGTCGAACACGCGCCTCCGGATCCGCGTCGACCTGGACGAGCTGGTGATCGACGCCGACGACGTCATCGTCGCGCCGGATCCCGGCGTCCGCGTGCGGTCGGTCCGCGTCCGGCGCGGCAACCGACGCCTCCGCTTCGAGGGCGGCCGGTACGGCGAGGTCGCCTTCGAGTCGCCGCACGTGATCAGCACGCCGAGCGGGTGGAGGAGCGAGGGGGAGATCACCGACGTCACCTTCTCGTCCGTGATCGTCCGCGGCGGCTCCTTCGGGCTCGTGGTCCGCGGGCGCCGCGTGGCCGTCCTCCACAGCGACCTCTCCTCGAGCTCGACGGCCCTCTTCGTGGGCGACACGACGCCCGTCCCGTCCAGCGACATCATCGTCGCCGACAGCGCGCTCTCGGGCGGCGGGGGCGCGGCGACGCTGGTCATCAACCAGGCCGAGCGGTCGGTGGTCGTGGACTCCTGGATCGAGAACCACGCCACCTACGGCTACGTCATCTCCGGCGAGGCCGACGCGGCCTTCGCGCGGGGCAACACCTTCGTGGGCGGCGGCGCCTCGGTGGGCGATCGGCCGAGCAGCCGCGTCCTGCGCGCGTGGCTCCTCGCGAACACGTTCTACCAGTCCGGCCCCCTCCTCGGCCTCGACCCCGGCCAGCTTGAGGAGCTCACGCTCGTGGGCAACCGCGTCTACTCCGACCGCGTGCGGTGCGCGTGGTGCGCCCCGACGCCGCCCTGGTGGAACGTCGGCGCGAACTCGGTGCTCGCGTACCGCGCGCCCCCCTCCGCCCCGGTGCGGCCCTGACGCGGCCGTCGCCCCGGCTGCGCTGCCTGCCCGCGCTGCTGCCCGCCGCCGCGCTGCTCCTCAGCGTCGCGCTCAGCGGGTGCCAGCAGTGCGCGAGGGTGATCCGCCCCGAGCCGCCCGAGGGCTCGGGCCCGGCCGCGCGAGAGCTCGGCGTCCTCCCCGCCGAGCTCCACGTGCGCTGGCCCCTGCGGCCCCGCGTCCGCGAGGAGGTGACCCTGGCGCCGAGCGGCGACGACCTCGTCGTGTGGGACACCCCGCTCACCCGGCTGCGCGTGCGCGACGAGGTCGAGCGGCTCGTTATCAGCGCGTCCGACGTCGAGGTCGACGTGGACGAGGGCATGTACGTCGGCGCCCTCGAGGTCGCGCCCGGGAGCCAGCGGGTGTGGATCCGCGGCGGGCGCTACGGGGAGATCGTCGTCGCCGCGCCCGAGGAGCTGAGCCCGCCGCCGCCCGAGTGGCGCGCGCCCGACATGGTCGAGGACGTGCTCATCGAGGGCGCCACGGTCGACGCGCTCCGCCCGGAGCAGATCGGGCTCCGGTTCACGGGGCGCCGCGTCGCCGTCGTGAGCAGCCGGGTCGACGCTCAGATGGCGGCCGTCTGGATCGGCGACGCGGGGCCCGTCGCCTCGGAGGACGTCATCGTCGCGGGGTGCAGCCTCCGGAGCGTCGACGACTCGACGCTCGTCGTGGTGGGCGCCGAGCGCGCCGTGATCGTCGAGAGCTGGCTCGAGAGCCCGGTGAGCGCGGCGCTCCGGATCCACGGCGAGTCGGCGGGGGTGGTGGCGACCCGCAACACCCTCGTCGGCGGCGGCGCGCAGATCGGCACCGACGCCCGCGACGCGGTCGTCGACGCCTGGTTCTGGGCGAACACCGTCTACCACTCGGCGCACACCCTGATGAACCTCGCGCCGTACCGGATCCACCGCCTCGTGCTGACGGACAACCGGGTCTACAGCGACGCGGCGACGGCCCTCTGGGGCGGAGAGAGCCGACCGTCGTGGGTGATCGCGAACAACCGGGTGCGCCCGCACCGTCCGCCA
This sequence comes from Polyangia bacterium, assembly GCA_030426845.1. GTDB lineage: Bacteria > Myxococcota_A > Polyangia > Polyangiales > Sandaracinaceae > JAUHXR01. The sequence continues at coordinate 24,576 of JAUHXR010000063.1, forward strand.
CCGGCGCGGCCGTGAGCGGACCGGGGGGGAGGGTCGGAATTCCAGCGCCCCGGCGCGGGCGCGCGGCCTTGCGACCCTCCCTCCCGCACTGGCCCGCTCGATTCAATTGGACGTCCAATAGCTGTCCCGCCTCCGAGGAGAAGCCGATCGATCCCGATCACTTCCGCGCGGGCGGACCAGCGGGACAGCGCTGGGACACGACAGGGACGCTGTCGCCGCGTCCCAGCGATCGGGCGCCACGCGCGCCATCGAGAGGCGCGAGCACATGGGCACCAACGTCGTCAGCGTGAGCAAGTTCGACCTGGGACACGCGCGGGACCGCGGGGGCGCTGTCCCGCGCGTGTCCCGCCGTCGCGCGGCGGTGGCCTGAGTGGCCGGCGGCCCGACGCGCGGCCCCGGGCGGCCGCACCGGGGCGAGGAGCCCGACCTCGATCAGGCCGCGCTCGACCGGCTGCTCGTGCACGGCGAGGAGACGACGACCCCGGGCGGCGAGCCCGCGCGGCGGTTCCCGAGCTACCGCGAGCTCGCCGAGCGCTTCGGGATCAGCAAGAGCCTCGTCGGGCGATACGCGCAGCAGCACGGCTGCGTCGCGCGGCGCCGCGCGGCGGCCGAGGCGCGGCAGGTGGCCGAGGCGCTGCCGGCGGAGCCCGTCGCGGACGCCGCTCCCCCGCCCGCGCCCGCGGCCACGCCGCCGGACCTCGCGCGGCGCGCGGGCGACCTCGACGGCGCGCTGCGGAGCGCGGACGACGGCCTGAGCGTCGAGCGGATCCTGCGGATGGCCGAGCGCTGGCTGGACCTCCTGGAGGAGTCCATCGACGAGGGCCGCCTGAGGCCCGACCTGGCCGACCTGGAGCGCTTCATCCGCGTCATTAAGGCGGCCAAGGAGGACGCCGACGAGCGCGCGGGGATCCCCGACGGCATGCCAACCCTGGACGACCTCCAGCGCCTCTACGCGGAGAACGAGCGGCGCGCGCGCGAGGAGACGCCCGCGACGCAGGGGCGCCTGCCGCACGGCACGATCCCGATCAGCTGGGTCCGGGCGAACGAACCGCAGCTCCGGGCCAAGCTGGCGGCGCTCGAGGCCCAGGGCGGCGCCTGATTGCTCGCGGTCGTCAAGCGGACCGAGGCCGAGCTGCTCGCGTACTTCGGCGCGGCGTCGGCGTTCGCCACGGGCGCGCTGCGCTACGACGGCGAGCCGCTCGCGCTCGAGTCCTACCAGCGGGCGTTCCTCGACGACCGCTCCACCTTCCGCTGGATCGTGAAGGCGCGGCAGGTCGGCTTCTCGTTCCTCTTCGCGATCGAGTGCCTCATCCGCTGCCACCTGGAGCCGAACTTCACCGCGATCTGCGTCTCGTACAACCACGCCGACGCGGTCGAGAAGGTCCGGGTCGCGCGCCAGCTCTACGAGGAGCTGCCCGCGCCGTACCGCAAGCGGCTCGTCACCGACACGCGCACCGAGCTCGAGTTCGAGACGAACAGCGGCGCGCGCCGCGGGCGCTCGCGCATCGTGTCCGTTCCGAGCAAGCCCCCGCGCGGCAAGCACGGCACCGTCTACCTCGACGAGCTCGCGCACTACCAGGACGCGCGCAAGGTCTACGCGGGCACCACCGCGGCGATCGCGCGCGCGAAGGGCCAGCTCACCGCGGCGTCGACGCCGCTGGGCCGCCGCGGGCTGTTCTGGGAGGTCTGCGCCGAGGAGCTGCGCGCGTACCCCGGGCACGCTCGACAGGCCGTGCCGTGGTGGGTCTGCACGTTCTTCTGCGTGGACGTCGGGCGCGCGGTCGTCGAGGCGCCGCTCATGGCCACCGAAGAGCGCGTCGAGCGCTTCGGGACCGAGGCGCTGCGCCACCAGCTCGAGTCGCTCGACCTCCTCGAGTTCCAGCAGGAGTTCGAGCTGAGCTTCGTCGCGGAGCGCCTCTCGTACTTCCCGTACGACCTGATCCTCGGCTGCACCGTCGGCGAGCTCGAGCTCGCCGAGGACTGGAGCCAGGTCCCCGTCCCCACCGGTCGCCTCGTCGCCGGCTACGACGTCGGCCGGCGCGCGCACCGCAGCGCCCTCGCGCTGTTCGAGGAGCGGCCCGGGCCGCGCTTCGTGTGCCGGGCGCTCAAGCTGTACGACGACGTCCCGTTCGAGGAGCAGAAGGCGGAGCTCCGCGGGATGCTCGAGGCGCTCCCGATCGCGCGCTTCTCGATCGACGGCAACGGCATCGGCATGAACCTCGCGGAGGACCTCGGCCGCGAGTTCCCCCAGGTCGTCACCGAGCCGTCGAGCGGGCCCGCGAAGGAGCGCTGGGCGACGGACCTCAAGATCACCCTGCAGCGCAGGGCGGTCGAGCTCCCGCGCGAGCGCGGCCTGGTCGCGGAGATCCACTCGGTCGAGCGCCGCGTGAGCTCGAGCGGGCGCGTCTCGTTCGACTCGCCCGCGACCTCGAAGGGGCACGCCGACCGGTTCTGGGCGATCGCGATGGCCTGTCAGAAGGAGCGGCAGGCGGAGGGCGGCGAGCTGCCCACCGTCCACGCGCGCGTCGTCGGCGGCGAGCGCGCGAGCTTCGAGCGCAGCCTCGACCGGCTGATCGGCTGGTCGCAGGGCGCGACGGAGGCGACCGCAGGTGAGGCCGAAGCGCCGGCGTCTCCCCGCGCGGGGCCGAAGCGGACCGCGGCGCGCCTCCCCCCCGCCGGCGCGGTGCGGCGAGGTCGACCCAAGGGCAGAAGCGAGAGGAGGGCGTGATGAGGCGACGGCTGCAGGTGTTCGTGATCGCGGCCGCGGAGGGGCCGAGCGGGTCGCCGCGGCCAGCGGACGACCGCGAGGTGGAGGCGCGCACCACCGACGCCCTCCGCGAGGCCGCGCGCGCCGCGCTCGAGGCCGACGGCTACCGAGTCCGCGCGGTCTCATTCACCCCCGACGGCCTGGTCGCCTACGTCGAGGAGCGCGGATGATCGATCCCAAGCGGGCGACCCGCGATCGCGGCGACGCGACGAACGCGGTCCTCAAAGAGATGGGCGCGGCGCTCGGCGTCGACGCGCGGGGCTTCTCGTTCGCGGAGGCGATCATCGAGCCGCCCTACGACCCCGAGACCCTCTGCCTGCTCCTCGAGCACAGCAACTCGCTCCGCCCGAACGTGGACGCCTACGCCACGAACATCGACGGCTTCGGGCACAAGCTGCAGGCGGCGATCGACTTCGACTCGGAGGACGCCGACGAGCGCGTGGCCGAGTGCGTGTTCCTTGAGCGCGTGGCCGCCCGCGAGCGCGGCGAGCTCGACGAGCGCGCGCCGCTCGAGCCCACCGAGGCCGAGGTCCGGTCGCGGCGGGACGAGCTGAGGCTCCTCGCCCGCGTCGAGCGCGCGCGGCTGCGGTCCTTCTTCGACTCGTGCACGTTCGACCACAGCTTCGTCGACCTCCGCCGCATGACGCGCCAGGACCTCGAGGTCACCGGGAACGCCACCTGGGAGTGCCTCCGCGACGCGCGCGGGCGGCTCGCCCGCTTCGTCTACGTTCCGTCGTTCACCGTCCGCCTGCTCGCGCTCGACCAGGACCCCGTCGAGGTCGACGAGCGCGTCCGCGTCTCCCCCGTCTCGCTCCACACCGTCCGCTGCCGCCGCCGGCTCCGCCGGTTCGTCCAAACGGATGGCGACAAGCGGACCTACTTCAAGAGCCTCGGCGACCCGCGCGTCATCTCGCGCAAGACGGGCCGCGTGTTCGAGAGCGTCGAGGCGCTGAAGCGCGAGGACCTCACCGACGGCCCCGCGACCGAGCTGCTCCACTTCGCGATCCACAGCTCCCGCTCGCCCTACGGCGTGCCCCGCTGGATCGGCACCCTCCTCTCCGTCCTCGGCTCGCGCGCCATGGAGGAGGTGAACCACGCCTACTTCGACAACAAGAGCGTCCCCCCGCTCGCCCTCCTCGTCTCGGGCGGCAAGATCGCGCCCACCTCGGCGCCCCGCATCGAGCGCTTCGTCGAGGAGGAGCTGAAGGGCCGCGACAACTTCCACAAGCTCCTGATCATCGAGGCCGAGCCGTTCGCCAAGGGCGACGGCGCGCGGACCCGCGTCGACATCAAGCCCCTCACCGGCGCGCAGCAGCAGGACGCGCTCTTCCAGGGGTACGACTCGAGGAACATCGACAAGGTCGGCTCCAGCTTCCGCGTCCCCGCGCTGCTGCGCGGCGACAGCAAGGACTTCAACCGCTCCGTCGCCGACGCCCAGCTGATCTTCGCCGAGGACCAGGTCTTCGCGCCGGAGCGCGACAGCTTCGATCACGTGATGAACCGCCGGATCCTCGCCGACCTGGGCATCCGCTTCTGGAGCTTCCGCTCCCAGACCCCGGTGACCCGCGACCCCGAGCGGCTCACGGTCTCCATCGAGAAGCTCGTGCGCGTCGGCGTGCTCACCCCCGAGGAGGGACGACAGCTCGCGGAGGATGTGTTCAACACCGAGCTCCGGAAGCTGCCGGACGAGTGGGTGAAGAAGCCGATCACCCTGACGCTGGCCGGTATCCAGAACAGCACGGACGGGGCGGCCAGCAGCTGAACGGGGACCGAGTAGCAACCAGCGTTGCGTACATGGAGAAGGAAACTCCAAGGCAATCCCGGGAATCTGCGGTACCCTTATCGACGCTCAAGCTGTGAACCAATGTGCGGAGGACTCGTGAGCCCCGAACAACGACGCCGCGTAGAGAGAGTCCTTACTCGGATTGCCGAGGCACATGCTCCCGACGAGATGCTACTTGTCGAGCATGTCGTAGCGAGCTTAGAAGCGATCAACCTGGCCGAACATGAGGCCGCGCTGTCCGCGGCGCCGGAGGACGCCGCGCCTGCGGGCGGTGGGCTACTAGCCGAGCTCGCTCCGCTCGTGGACGTCGTGCTGGTACCAATCATCAAGGGTGTCGCGTCTGGCACGGCCTCAGCACTTGTGGCCGTCGCCGCACGGGAGGCGCTTCGTCGCCACCGCGCGGATCTTCCGGCCGCGAAGCAGGACGAGATCGCGGAGACGGTGGAGCGCGAACTCGAGTAGCGGCATCGCCCCCTCCCCACGCCGGCAGGGGGACTCATAACATGAACAGTGATACCGCGCTGTCGTCCCCAATTGCGGTGGCCATGCTCGGAAGCAGCGTGGTGGCGGGGGTTGGTCTCGAGCTAGGAATAGCCCGTGCGCACGGCGAGGGCTGGGTGCTTCTCCCGCTAGGTCTCTTCGCAGCAGTCTGCGCCCTTGGCTCTTGGCTGCAGTTGCGCGCCACCCAGAGCTCAGCGCCACGATGGCTCGCGAGGGCCGTCGGCATACGCCAGCTAGCTGGCGATCCCGCTCCGGCCGTCATTCGCGAGTTCGTTGGCAACAGACTCGCAGCTCACAGCGTGACCAACGTCGGCATCGACGTTGTGGTACTTCGGAAGCCAACGAGGGTAGTAGACGCGAGCGTAGCGGATGTCCCAGGCGGCCACGCCATTGTCCTCACGCGCCCGTGCTTGAGCCTTTGGCTACAGAACAGAGCGGCATTCTGCGCACTCGTAGACCACGAGGTGGCTCATGTTCTCGCGGGTGATGCGAGGACCTATCGTTGGTTTCGGATCCTCATCCTCGCTCCACTCGTTCTACTTCCATTTCGCTTGGTCCTCGCTGTTCTCTGGCCGGCTGAGTACGGGGCGCTCCTCTCACGATTGGCGCCCGGCCTCCTGCGCTACGAAGCCGTCGGAGAGTTCACCACAATTGGGGTCTCGCAGTCCAGCGCAGTCCACCAGCATGTGGAGCAAGTGCCTGGAATCGAGATCGCGAGCAGTCTACCTCTTTCCTGGTGGCTCGTACTGTTGGTTGTCGCGCTGACATCTGGGCTCCTGCTTGCGCAGGTGTATGCGTCCTTCCGCGCATACCTGAGGACAAGAGAGTTGCTGGCCGATGCCTTCGCCCTCAAGGCTGCCCCGGACCGCCGGATTGCGTTCGAGGCGCTCGACAGTCTCATCCAGGACAACCACGGCGACCCCGGCCGCTCTGCTGGACTTTGGCACCCACCGGTAGCGGTGAGGAGAAAGGCCCTCGCAAACTCGCGAGACGGCTCCGTACCGAACACCGCCGCCGCCGGGCTTACGTTGGCACTGATTGCCCTTGCTGTATGTCGCCTCCTGGTCCTGGACCATGATGCGGGCCGGCCGTGGCCGACACTGGGCGCCATCCTTCCATGGATCTTCGTTTTCTCAGTCCTTCTCATATGGCCGTTTCACACATCTCTGGTTAGAGAGGTGGGTGAACGCGGCTCGCCGATACGCCATATCCGGTGGTACGGGGTTCGACGTTCAGTCAGATCCTCAGCGCTAGCGGGGGTAATCTGCGCGCTGATTCTGGCGCCGAGATGGATTCCCGACTTGCTCTTCTGGATCTGGAATCAGAACTCCACGATCGCTCCTGTTGTCGCCACACAGATTATTGATTCTCTCATCTGCGCCGGATCACTTGCCGCGATGGGATTGATGTCCACTGCCGCGGTGATTGGCGCAACTGTTACGTTGAGACGGGCGCCGGTAGCCATTCATCTACTCGCTTCCGGCGCGAGTCTGACTCTGGCAACTCTAGTCGTTTCAGCCGGTGTTGTAGTTGGTGTCGTCGGCCCGTACAAGGAGGCGGCCTTTGACGAGTATCAGACACGACAGGACGCCCTGATGATCGACCGTACAGGGTTGCCCCGGTCTGTCGTGGGTAACGCGGCCCATCTTGAGGCTCCTAACTCGGGTGAGGCCTTAGCCTTGCACATGTGCCAGGTGGCAGAGCGCCGAGCGATCGCGAATGCACTTCAGGACCAGCTCTTCTGGCCACCGCTCTTCTGGGTGCATCTCGATGAGCGCTTCCTGCGCGTTCAGAACTACGTAACTTCTGACGATCCACTGGGACGTCTCGCAGAGTGCACGGAGGGCTTCTTTCAGGCCGCTACCCACCGGGAATAGAACCGAGCTGCATGGACGAGTGGCATCGGTGGTGCCGTCATCCCGCCTGACCACCGGAACATGGGCGAGAGGGACTTCTGCGACTGCCGGATTGTAGCTCCCCGTCAGGGGCCCCCGGACAGATTGTCCCGTTCTTTGCCTCCTCGCCTTTCCTCGTCCGAGACGCCGATGCCTGTCGGCCTCGAACGATATGCCGAGGACGCACGCCCTCCTTACATCCGATCCGCTCGCGCTGGACGCCCTCCGCCGCGCGGTCCGCCGCCTCCGGCGGGGCCTCCGCTCCTGCCGGAGCCGCTGGGCCGCGCGTCGGTTCAGCGCCGCGCTCGCGCACGCGGCCGACCACGCGACGACGCTCCGCTTCCCCGAGGACCCGCGCCGATGAGCGCGACCCTTGACGCGGCGCTCGCGCGCGCCCGGCTCGTCCTGGACGTCGCCTCGCGCGGCCCGATCGCCAAGACGATCTTCGCCAGCCCGGCGGGCAAGAAGCGGCTCGCGAAGCGGCTCGTGGCGATGCTTCCGGCGCACTCGACGTACGTCGAGCCGTTCGCGGGCTCCGCCGCGGTGCTCTTCGAGAAGGAGCCGTCCAGCGTCGAGGCGATCAACGACGCGGACGCCGACATCGCGGAGGCGTACCGGCTCATCAAGCGGCTCAACCCGAGGAAGCTCGAGCGCCTCCGCCGGATGCGGTGGACCGGCGACGAGGCGACGTACAAGCGGGTCTACTCCTCGAGCCCGAGCGGGGAGCTGGAGCGGCTGCACCGCTTCCTCTACCTCGCGACCTTCAGCTACGGGAAGCTCCGGGGGTCGTCGTTCAACCCCGGCTCCGCGGGCAAGGAGTCGCGCACGATGGCGCGGCTCGAGCAGAGCGCGCCGCGGCTCGCGAAGGTGCGCGTGCACTCGGGCGACTACCTGAAGGTGGTCAAGCGCTACGACGGCGCGGGCACCGCGTTCTTCTTCGACCCGCCGTACGCCGGCTACGACGTCAACGTCGGCGAGTCGAGGTTCGACGAGGAGCGCTTCTACGAGGTGCTCAAGGGCCTCCGCGGGGAGTTCCTGCTGACCTACGGCATCCGCGGGAAGCTGCCCGGCCTCCTCAAGGGGTCGGGCTTCCACATCCAGCGCGTGCGCACGCCGCGCGGCATCCGATCGATGCGCGGGGTCGGCGGCTCGAGCGTCCTGACGCAGCTCGTCGTCACGAACTACGCGCCGCCGACCCGGAAGGACGGCTGGCTCGAGCCGTGGGACGGACAGCTCGAGCTCGGCGACCACGTCCCGACGGTCGGCCCGTCCACCACGACGGAGGGCGCCTTCGCCAAGTCGATCCCGCTCCTCAAGGGCGCGGACCCCGCGGACGAGCGGTTCGTGTTCGGGGTGGTGCTCGAGCCGGAGACGGTGGACGCGCAGGGCGACGTCTACTCAGCCGACGAGGTCCGCAAGGCCGCGCACCGCTTCATGGAGGAGTACCGCGGCCTCGGCCTCCAGCATCAGCTCCGGGTCAACGACCAGGTGAAGATCCTCGAGAGCTTCATCGCCCCCGTGGACTTCGGCGTCGGCGACGTGGCCGTCAAGAAGGGCACATGGCTCCTCGCGGTGCGCGTGCTGTCCGACGCGCTGTGGGCGCGGGTCGCCGAGGGCAGCCTCACCGGCTTCTCGATCGGCGGCTCGGCGCGGAAGGTGCCGGAGCCCACCGCGCGCCGGGAGGCCGAGGGCGCGGCGTGAGCGCGCGCGATCGGGGCGTCCACCGGCTGATCGAGATCGTCGTCGAGGAGGTGAGCCTCGTCGACCGCGCGGCCAACAACCACCGCTTCCTGATCGTGAAGCGCGCCGAGGGAGAGAGCGACCACGCCATGGCAGATCTGAACGAGACCCACGACGACGACGAGCTCGACGACGACGACCCGTCGCCAGAGGGCGCCCCTGCGGCGACGCCCGCGCTGGAGGTCGCGACCAAGGCGCTCGCCGCGCTCACCGACGCGGTCGAGGCGCTGGGGGCGGGCGCGCAGGACGCAGGGGCCGTGTCGAAGGTGTCGGGCGAGCTCCGCGCCGCGGCCGACGACCTGGCCAGGCTCGCGGGCGCCCCGCCCGCCGAGGACCCCGCCGCGCGCGACGACGCGAGCGCGCTGGAGTCGGTCCGGGCGTCGCTCACGCAGGTCCGCGAGCTGCTCAGCCACCGGCAGCGGGCGCGCCGGCGCGAGGATCTCGTGGCGAGCGAGGCCGACGCCCTGACGGAGGTGGCCACCCATGAGCACCTGGCCGTGCTGCGCCGCGAGCTCAACGGCCTGGTCGCCGCCTGGCACC
>JAUHXR010000447.1 GCA_030426845.1 Polyangia bacterium
TGCGACACCTCCTCGTGCACCGGGCGCGCGCCGAGCGGCGCGGCCGGTGCCGTCGCGGTGGTGCCCGCCCCCGGCCCAGCGGCCTCGGGCAGCGGAGGCAGCGGCGGCGACGGCTCGAGCGCGACCGGCACGTCGGCCACGGCGGGCGGCGCGGCCGAGAACGGCGGCGGCGGCGGCGGCGGCGCGGGCCGGATCCGCGTCAACGGCTTCGGGCCCGGCGGCGTCAGCCTCGGCGGAACCCTCACTCCGTCCGACAGCGCGATGGCCACCACCGGCGCGATCACCCTCACGCCCTGACCGCGCGGGCGGGGGCGCCCGAATCCGCGGGCTGCTAGAGTGCGCGCCGTCATGCGCGCCCTCGGCCTCACCCTGCTCTTCGCGACCGCCCTGGGCGGCTGCGTCACCGTCGCGCCGTACGAGCGCGAGTACCTGGCCAGCCCGGCGATGAACGCCGAGCTCGAGGAGGGCGAGGGCGAGTTCCAGGCGCACGTCTTCGACTCGCGCGAGGGCGCGACGGGCGGCCACGGGAGCACCGGCGGCGGCTGCGGCTGCAACTGAGCGCCATGGGCCGTCACGCACACGCCCCGACGCGGGCCGGGCTCCTCGCGCTCGCCGCGATCCTCGCCGCGACGCTCACCCCGACCGCGACCCGCGCCGACGAGGCGTCGGGGACCTGGACCGGCGCGGTCGAGCTGCGCGCCAACTACTACTGGGAGACGTCGACCCGGGTGGTCGCCCCCGAGGTGCGGGCGCGCCTCGTCTCGCCCGACGGCGTGCAGGTCGACGGGAGCTACCTCCTCGACGCGATCACCAGCGCGAGCATCGCGGCCGGCGTGCAGGAGGACATCCGGTTCACCGAGGTGCGCAACCAGGGCACGCTCGGGGTGAGCCGCGAGTTCGACCTCGGCGAGGCCCAGCTGCGGCTCGGCACCTCGGGACGGGTCTCGCACGAGCCCGACTACCTCGCGACGGGGATCACCGCCTACTCGACGCTGTCGCTCAACCAGCGCAACACCGTGCTGAGCCTCTCGCTCACCTACATCCACGACAACGTCGGCGCGGTCGTGCGGGGCGGCGAGGCACGGGTCGACGACACCGGGCGCGACCTCAGCGACCGCGGCCTTCAAGGCCAGCTCGAGGGGATCACCGCCGGGCTGACCCTCAGCCAGGTGCTCTCGCCGCAGGCCACCGTCGTGGTCGGCTACCAGCTCGTGCAGAACTGGGGGTTCCTCCAGAACCCGTACCGCCGCGCGAGCCTCAGCGACAACCTCGTCCCCGAGGTCCACCCGGGCGAGCGGACGAGGAACGTGCTGTTCGGGCGGCTCGCCTACTTCGTGCCCGAGACGTCCACCGCCTTCCACCTGATGTACCGCGCGTACATGGACGACTGGGAGATCGGCGCGATCACGCCCGAGGTGCGCGTCTACCAGATGATCGGTCCGTCGGTGGTCGTACGGCTGCGCTACCGCCACTACAACCAGGTCAACTCGTTTTTCTATCAGGACAGCTACGACGGCGACCCCGAGTTTCTCTCGGCCGACCAGAAGATGGACCGCTTCTACAGCCACCTCTTCGGCGTCCAGCTCCGCTTCGCCCTCGACTTCCTGGACCGCACCCCGCTGTCGTTCCTGGAGCGCTCGTGGATCGACATGAGCTTCAACTACTGGAACCAGACGAGCCGGTTCGGCGACGGCATCCTCGCGCAGGCGGGTATCCGCGCGCCGTTCTGAAGCTGGCCCGTGATCGACGCGCCGAAGTGGACGTTCGCCGCGCTGGCCGCGCTCGCGGCGAGCTGCGGCGGCGCCCCGACGCCGGAGCCGGCGCGCGTGGACTCGGCCCCCGCGACGGAGGCGATCGAGCCGGCCGCGGCGCCCACCGCGACGCCCGGCGGCATCGAGGCGGACATCCTGCGCCGGCGGCTGACCCTCGAGGACCCCGAGCGGCCGCGGCACTTCACGCCGCTCTCCGCGCTCCGCGCCGAGTGCCCCACCGACGTCGGCGAGTCGGACGACGCGATCCTCGCCTGGTACGAGGACTGCGCGATCTCTGGCACGGCGGCGTTCGACCCGGCGCGCGCGGCCTGGGTGGTGTTCGACGTGGACTACTCCGAGGGCGGGCCGGAGCACCTCACGCTCTCGGTCGTGACGCCCGACGAGGAGCGCGCGCTCGTCTCGGGCGAGGTGACCCCCGCCTCCGTCGCGGCGGCGGCCGCGGCCGCCCCCACGAACCTCCCCACCCCGACGCAGCTCGTGGAGCGCGTCGCGATCGAGGACTTCTCGCTCAACGAGTACGCCCCGCTCGTCGCGCTCGGCGGCCCCCTCGACGGAGCGCTCCTCTACATCGAGACGGTCCACGACCTCGACGCGCCCGCCCACGTGCTGTGGCTCGCCGCGCCCGACGCGGCCCCGCGCGCGCTCGCGCGGCGGAGCGCACCCCTCGGGCCGTGCGACGGCGACGGCTACTGGTGCGAGGCGACCGACGCCGAGTGCGACGAGGCCGGGCTCCGCGCCGAGGGCCGGCTCTGCGTCCTCCCGCTCGGGATCCACGCGGTCGCCCTCGGCCCGGACGGCACTCTCCTGGTCCAGGGCCGCGTCCAGGTGGCGGGCCACGGCGGCTACCCTCCGTTCCACTGGGTCGCCCGCGTCGCGCCGCCGCCCGACCCGTGAGCCTGGCCCCGCCGGGGTCTATCCTGCAAACCCTTCTGCGCCGATCAGCGGCACGTAGACGCAGGCGTCGTGGACCTCGCGGCTGCCGTCGGCCTCGATCACCGTCAGGCGCTGCTGATCGCGTGGGCCGAGCGGCACCACCACGCGGCCGCCGGGCCGAAGCTGGGTCAGCCAGGCGGGCGGCAAGGCGGGGGCGGCCGCGGCGGCGACGATCGCGTCGTAGGGGGCCCGCGCCGGCCAGCCGAGCGAGCCATCACCGAGCACCACCTCCACGTGAGGCCACGGCGCGAGGGCGCGCCGGGCCGCGAGCGCGAGCGCCTCGATCCGCTCGATCGAGACCACCGAGCGCGCGAGCTCCGCGAGGACCGCCGCCTGGTAGCCGGAGCCAGTCCCGACGTCGAGCACGTGGGCGCCTGGACCGATCCGCGCCAGCTCGAGCGTGCGCGCGACCATGTAGGGCTGCGAGATGGTCTGGCCCGCGTCGATCGGCAGGGCGCGGTCGTCGTAGGCCCGCTCTTTCAGCGGCGACGGCACGAAGCGCTCCCGGGCGACGCGCCCCATCGCGTCGAGCACCCGCGGGTCGGCGATACCGCGGGCCGCGAGGTGCTCCCTCACCATCCGGGCGCGCCCTGCCGCCGCGCCGGACGTCGCGCCGGACGGGGTCACGAGAGCAGCGCCTCCAGCTCGGGAGGCAGCGGCGCGCTCACGTGCAGCGGCTCGCCGCTCATCGGGTGCAGCAGGTGGATCTCCGCCGCGTGGAGGAAGTGCCGGCCGGCCGGCGACGACGCGCCGCCGTACAGCCAGTCGCCGACCAGCGGGTGGCCGATCGACGCGAGGTGCGCGCGGATCTGATGGCGGAGCGCGCAGGCGGCCGACACCTCGAGCAGGCTCCGGGCGCCGACCGGACGCGACGCGAGGATCTCCGTCTCCGCGGGGCGCGACGCGGGGAGCCGCCGGTCGAGCCCGTCGACGCAGACGTGAACGCGGCGCGGGTCGCTCGGGTGCTTGGCGATCCGGTGCGCGATGGTCTGGGGCGCCACCTCGCCGTCGACCAGGACGAGGTAGCGCTTGTCGATCTCGCGCTCCCGGAGCGCGAGCCGTAGCCGATCGAACGCCTCCGCGTGACGCGCGGCGACCACGAGACCGGACGTGTCGTTGTCGAGCCGATGGAGGATCCCCGGCTCGCGGCGCGCGTAGCCGACGCCGCGCATGTCCGGGTAGCGCGCCACCAGGCGGCCCGCGAGGGAGCGGGCCTCGTCGGGCCGGAGCGGGTGCGAGGGGAGGCCCGCGGGCTTGTCGACGACCACGAGGTGCGCGTCCTCGTAGCGGACGTCGAGCGGGTCGTCGTCGGGGAGCGCGTCGAAGTCGCTCGGCGGCGGCAGCTCCCGCAGGTGCACGTGGTCACCAGCCGCGAGGCGCGTGCCCTTCGCCGCCCGCCGGCCGTTCAGCCGCACCATCCCGTCCTGGATGAGACGGCGGGCCTTGGCCCGGCTCATCCCATCGACCCGGCGCACGAGGAGCACGTCGAGACGGATGCCGTCGTCGTCGGGCTCGACCGTGAGGTCGGCGCTCACCTCGCCCGGCTGTCCGTCACGCGCCCTCCCGCGGCAGGGTCAGGCCGCGCGCGAGCGCGAGGAGCCCGCCGACCGACGGCACGAGGCACGAGGCGACGCCGCACCACACGCTGATCATCGCCTCGGACTGCCCGACCGCCCGGATCGTCTCGATCTGGTCGGAGTCCGCGAACATCAGCGCCTGGTCGACCTGGTGCATCCCGTAGAGGTAGCCGCCGATCCCGAGCACGAGCGCGAGCCCCCCGAGCGCGAGGCTGGCCGCGCCCATCCCGATCGCGCCGCCGCGGCGCCGCTGCGCGAAGGCGAGGACGAGCCCGACGATCGCCAGCGGGTGAGACAGGAGGCTGAAGCAGAGCAGCAGGTAGGTCGCCATGCCGCCCTCCGCGAAGATGTGCATGGCCGAAGGCTAACGCGCGCGAGGAAGCGCGAGGAAGCGCGAGGAAGGTCCCGCCCTCGGGGCCCGTACACAAGCGCGCACGGCCCGGCCGTCCGGGGGACCCGAGAGGGAGGGACGGTCGGGCCGATTGCGTTCTGCCATCGCTCCTCCTGCGGGGAGCCGCCGGAGCGCCCTATCGATCGTTCGAGCACAGGGCCGCGCACAGGGCGTCGAGGGCCCGCCGGGCGTCGGTCGAGAGCTCGCCGCCGTGGTGCCGGACGTCGTAGTGGCGGCTGCGCGCGTAGCCTCCCTCTCGCGATCGAGGCACCAGGTCGACCACGAGCCGGCGCTCGCCGCCGTCCACCGTCAGCCGCATCCGGCCCGGGCGCGCGGTCACCTCGCCGATACGCCAGCCACCCGCGAAGGGCGCGTCGAGCGGGATGGGTCGGAGCAGCGGCGCGAGGCGCGCGCGGAGCTCGGCCTCGGTCGGGCGGACCGGCGCGTCGTCGAGCGCGGCGAGGACGTCGGCCTCGGTGGGCGCGTCGCGTCGCTCGAAGGCGCGGAGCAGCGCGCCGAGCAGCCGCGCCTGGTCCCGACCGCCGCCCCGCGTCGCGAGGGTCGTCGCGAGCCGGCTCAAGCGCGCGACGCGCGGGTCGGCGTGCCGCCAGGGCTGACCGGGGAAGTAGCCGTAGCGCGCCGCGTTGTCCTCGCCCGCGTCGTCCCACACGTCCGCGAGCAGCCCGTCGCGCTCGGCGAGCCAGTACAGCGCGGTGTCGGGATAGAGCCGGGCGCGCGACAAGAGGAGGCTCCCCCGGAACCGCTCGAACCCGGTCCGCACGATCGCGCGGTGGTTGGCCGCGAGGTCCTCCATCGTGGTCCACGGCGTGAACAGCACGAAGCCGAAGGAGGCCTGCGACAGGTCGAGCGCGGCCGGGTGGGCGGCCTCCCAGTCGTCGAGTCGCGCGAGGAACGCCTCGTTGTCGGCCGCGTCCATCCCCTTGTTGAACCGATCGAGCTCCGCTTGGGAGAAGCTCTCGATCCCGATGAGGTAGGGCGCGAGCACCACCTGGGCCGCCTCCGCCGCGGCGAGCGCGCGGGAGAAGCGCGCCTCGTTGCG
>JAUHXR010000064.1 GCA_030426845.1 Polyangia bacterium
CCGCCACCGCCACCGCCGCCGCCGCCGCCGCCGCCGGTCGGCCGACGCCGCTCGGGCAGCGAGATGGTGACGCGCGCGACCATGCGGTCCTGCTCGACGCTGAACGCGCCGGGCTCCACGTCGGCGGTGGTCCGCTGCCGTCCGCTCGCGGTCGCGATGAGCCGGACCGCCGCGTCGGGGGTGCCCTCGAGGGTGACCTCCTGGCCTTCGACCTCCGAGCCACGCGGCCCGCGAACGCTCGCGCCCTCCGGGTCGGTGGTGACCACGACGACGTAGGGCATCGCCTCGAGGGTGAGCGCGACCGGCTCGGTGCCCTCGGCCGCCGCGGTGACCTCCTGCGAGGCCTGAACGTAGCCGTCCATCCGCGCGCTGACCGTGGCCGCCTCGCCGATGGGCAGGTCGACGTCGGTGGGGCTCGCCCCGATCTCGGCGTCGCCCACGAACACCGTCGCGCCGGCCGGCGTGGTGGTCACGTTGACCGTCACGGTGGGCGTCGGCTCCTCGACGGGCTCCTCGACGGGCTCCTCGACCGGCTCCTCGGTCGGGTCCTCGACGGGGGTGTCGTCCACCACCGGCGCGTCGTCGGTCCCCGGGTCGGTGCCGCCCGAGGGCTGCATCTGGAGGTAGACCACGACCCCGACCGCGGCGATCGCGATCAGGGCGAAGATCAGCAGGCCCACCTTGGACTTGGGCTCCTCCTCCGGCTCCGGGTCGGGGGTGCGCAGCGGGCGCTGGGCCGCGACGGCCGGCTCGGGGCGCGGCTTCACGGGCTCTGCCTTGGGCGCGGGCTTCGGCGGCTCGGGCTCGGGCAGCGCGGTGGACGGCGCCTCGGGCTCGGGCTCGGGCTCGGGCTCGGGCTCCGGCTTCGGCGGAGGCGGCGGGGGCGCGAGGTCCTGCTTCGGCTCGTCCGCCTCCTCCTCGTCCTCGGCCAGCGGGGACGGCGGCTCGGAGAGCATCTGGTCGAGCTCGGACTCCATCGCGGCGAGCCCGCCGGTCGGCGCCTCGTCGCGCGCCTCCTCGGCCGGCTCGTCCGCCGGCGGCTCGGCCGGCGGCTCGGGCTGCTTGGCCCGCGCGATCGCCGCCGCGAGGTCCTCGTCGCCGTCCTCGGCGGTCGGGATGCCCATCCCGACGAGCGTCTTCTTGATGCGGGGCTTGCGCTTCTTGCGCTTGGCCGCCTCCTGCCGCTTGCGCTCGATCTCCTCGGTGCGCTTGCGGGCCTCCTCGGCGTTCTTCTCGGCCTCGTCCTTGGCGCTCGAGGCGTTGCCCTCGGCGAGCGCGCTCGCGAGGAACTCCGAGGCGTGCCGCACCTGCGTGCGGTCCTCCGGCGGAGGCAGGTCCTCCTCGGGGGTCGTCTCCGGGAAGAACCCGCCGGAGCGCTTCGGCGCGGCGGGCACGCTGCCGCGCTGGCCCTGCTCGAACCGACCCGGGGCGTCGCCGCGGGCCTTCACCATCTGGTCCACCAGCCCCCGCGAGTCGGGGTCCATCTTGATGAACTTGATGCCCATCCCGGGCGCCTCATCGCCGCCCGCCTCGCGCTTCCACACGACGCGCCCGACGCCGTGGATCAGGCGTGACTCGTCCTTGAGCTGGAATTCGAACTTGAGCAGAGTGCCCACGGCCATGGGCGTCTTCGACTTGATGAAGATGCCGCCGCGGCTGATGTCGACGCTGTACTGCTCGATGAACTCGTCGAGGGTCGCGCTCTTGAAGCGCACCTTCAGTGAGATGGGGGCGCGCTTGTCTTTGCGCGTATCAGCCATTCGCCAGCTCCGGGCAACGGGGTCTCTGCGGCCCGCTACTCTACCTCCCGGGGCCCTGCGATCACAACAACTTGGCCGCCGTCACGCGACTGACTCCGCGCTCCGTCACGACCGTCGCGCGGTCCGCGCGCCGCGGGCCCCGCGCCCCGATCAGCCAGCGCCCCGTGGCGCCCGCCTCGTCCAGCCGATCGAGCACCGCCCGGGCCCCGGCAAGGGCCTCGTCGAGGGCCTCCTCGAGGACCCCGGCCGAGGGGATCGCGAACGGTACCACCGCCTCGATCGGGCCGGGATCGCCGCGCCACGCGCTCGCCGCGAGGGCCCACGCGTCGAGGTCGTCGAGCGCCCGGACCTCCAGGCGGTCGTCTCCGGTCCAGCTCGGCTCGGTCCAGGCCAGGCGGGTCGGCGGGGCGAGGGCGGGCGCGTCGACGTCCAGCTCGGGGGCGACATCGGCCAGCGGCTGGCGCGCGAAGGGGCGCCCGGCGAGCTCGGCGTGAGGGACCGTGAGGCGTTCGCTCCGCACCGCGCCGCCGCTCCACGCGAGCAGGTCGAGGTCGATCGTGCGCGGGCCCCAGCGCACGCGGCGCACCCGGCCGAGCGCGGCCTCGATCGCGAGGAGCCGGTCGAGCACGTCGTGGGGCGCGTCGTCGGTCTCGACCCGAAGCGCGGCGTTGAGGAAGTCGGGCTGGGGCGGGCCCACGGCGGCGCTCCGGTAGAGGCCGCTGCGCGCGGTCACCCGCCAGCCCGGCTCGCTCGCGACGAGCGCCTCGGCCGCGCGGAGGTAGGCCTCGCGCGAGCCGAGGTTGCCGCCGAGGCCGACCACGAAGTAGCGCGTCACCCGCCGCAGCTTGGGTGTAGGGTCGGGCGTCGTGCAAGGCCGGCCGCCGCCGCGCGTGTACAGCGTCGCGCAGCTCAACCAGAAGATCGTGCAGAAGCTCGATCGCTGGGGCGAGGTCTGGGTCGAGGGCGAGGTGAGCGACGTGACCGAGGCCGCGAGCGGGCACGTCTACTTCACCCTGAACGACAGCGTCCGCCCGGCCCAGCTCCGCCTCGTGATGTTCTCGGGCGACGCACGCCGACGCCGCGCGCGGCTGTCCGAGGGCGAGCGGGTCCGGGTGCGTGGCGGCTTCACCCTCTACGAGCCGCGCGGCTCGTTCCAGCTCGTGGCCCGGGTCGCGCTCCCCGCGGGCGAGGGCGACCGGCGCGAGCAGCTCGAGCGCCTCAAGAAGAAGCTCCACGCCGAGGGCCTGTTCGACCCCGCGCGAAAGCGCCGCCTGCCCCGCGTCCCTTCGGTGATCGGGCTCGTCACCAGCCGCGCGGGCGCGGCGTGGCGTGACGTGGTGCGGGTGGCCCGCGGGCGCGCCCCTGTGCGCCTCGTGCTGAGCGACTGCCGTGTCCAGGGCCCCGACGCGCCGAGCACGATCGTGGCCGCGCTCCGACGGATCGCGAAGGTGCCGGGGATCGAGGTGGTGATCCTGACGCGCGGCGGCGGCGCGAGCGACGACCTCGGCGCGTTCAACGACGAGCGGGTCGCCCGCGCGGTCGCGGCCTGTCCGGTGCCCGTCGTCTCGGGCGTTGGCCACGAGGTGGACGACACGATCGCCGATCTCGTGGCGGACGTGCGGGCGGCGACGCCGTCGAACGCGGCCGAGCTCGTGGTCCCGGAGCGCGACGCGCTGGTGGCCGAGCTCCAGGCGATGCACCGCCGGATGGAGCGCGCCCTCGAGCGCGACCTCGGGAGCCAGCGCCTCGCCCTCGAGCGTCTCGCGCGTCAGCTCCGTGACCCGAGGCGCGCGGCCCACGCGGCGCGGCGTAGCCTCGACCAGGCGCGCGGGCGGCTGCTCGACGGGGCGCGCGCGTCGCTGCGGGACGCCCACGCGCGGCTGCGGGCCCTCGAGGCGCGGCTGCATCGACAGGCTCCCGGCGCCCGCCTCGCCGCGCAGCGCGCCCGCTTCGACGCGCTCGCCCAGCGCCTCGCCCGCGTCGGCCCGACCCTCGGCGCGACCGAGCGCCGCGCCCTCGAGGCGGCGACCGGTCGCCTGCTCCAGGTCACGCGGGCTCGCCTCGAGCGGGAGCGCTCGGGCCTCGGCGCGCGGGTGGCCCGGCTCGACGCGCTGTCGCCGCTCGCGGTGCTGGGGCGCGGCTACGCGATCGCGCTCAAGGACGGCCGCGCGCTCGTGCGCGCCGGGGACGCGCGGGCCGGCGACCGCCTCGTCCTGCGCCTCGCGGAGGGTCGCCTCGAGGCCGAGGTCGTGGCGTCGTCCGGGGCGGCCTCGCCCGCGGCGCCGGAGGAGCCGTGAGCGCCGCGTCGACCGCGCTCTTCGGGCTCCTCGGACACCCGGTCGCCCACTCGCGATCGCCGCTCATCCACACCGCCGCGCTCGAGGCGCTCGGCGAGGACGCCGTCTACCTCGCGTTCGACGTCGCGCCGGCGGACCTCGCGGACGCGCTCCGGGGGCTCCGAGCGCTCGGGGTCCGCGGCTTCAACGTCACCGTGCCGCACAAGGTCGCGATCCTGCCGCTCCTCGACGTGGTGGACGCGGCGGCCGTGCGCATCGGCGCAGTGAACACCGTGGTCGTCGAGGGCGGCCGCCTCGTCGGCACGAACACCGACGCGCCGGGGCTCGCGCGCGCGCTCGTCGACTCGCACGTGAGCTTGACGGGTGTCGCGCCGCTCGTGATCGGCGCTGGCGGGGCGGCGCGCGCGTCGGTCGTGGGGCTCGACGACGCGGGCTGCGCGCCGGGGGTGGTGGCCGCGCGCCGGATCGAGGAGGCAAGCGAGGTAGCGCGGCTCGCGCCGGGGTGGCGCGCGATCGGGCTCGGCGACGCCAGCGCGCTCGAGGCCGCGGCCTCCGGCTCGGGGCTGCTCGTCCAGGCGACCAGCGCGACCATGACCTCCGCCGCCGTGGCGTTCGCCGCGGCCCTGCCGATCGCCGCGCTGCCCGCCGACGCGGCGGTGGTGGACCTCGTCTACGCGCCCCTCGAGACAACCGTGCTGGCGGCGGCGCGCGCCCGGGGGCTCCGCGCGATCGATGGCCTTGGCATGCTGGTGTGGCAGGCCGCGCTCGCGCTCGAGCGGTGGACGGGCCGAGCGCCCCCGATCGCGCCGATGCGCGCGGCCGCGCGGCCGCCTACGCGTTGACGCGCGCGCCGGTGATCTCCGGCTCGGGCTCGGCGTGCGGATCCTCGAGGCCGAGCTCCTCGAGCGGGTCGCCGCTCCAGAGCTGGCCGCGGAGCATGTGCGACCACATCTTGAAGTCGCTCGCGAGCGACCAGAGGGGGTACTTGAAGGTCGCCGGGGTGTTGCTCTCGAAGCCGTAGTGGCCGACCCACGCGCAGCCGTAGGCGAACACCACGCCGGCCGGGAAGAGCACCGGCGAGCCGGCGGTCCCGAGGCCGAGCATGCCCGCGACGTGCTTGAACGAGGGGCTCTCGGACTCGCCCTTCTTGAGGCCGTCGCGGAGCACCGCGCCGAAGCCCGCGAGCGCGGGCAGGAACGTCGCGGGCTGGGTCACCGCGCTGCCGACCACCGCGGCGAGGAAGCCGGTGGTGCCCACGAAGTGGAGCCGCCGCGAGACCGGGTCCCGGTGCTCCGACAGGTAGAAGGGCCAGAACTCCTCGTACGACTGGATGCGCTCGTCGGTCATGCGCGGAGCATTCTAGAGACCGAGCAGTCTAGCAACCTCGGCGCGGAACGCGTCGTTGACCGCGAACGCGAGGAGCATGCTGATCGCGAGCCCGATCGAGACGACCAAGAGGTCCTTGCCCATCATCCGGGCGGCCTTCTTGAGGGTCAGCTCCGAGGTGCCGCGGATCGCCATCGCGAGCTCGCGCCCGCCGAGCAGCCCGATGAAGACCCAAGTGGTGCTCATCGGGACGTTGGACTGGACCTTGAACACCCAGAGGATCGCGGCGTAGACGAGGTTGATCATCGCGGCCGAGCGGAGGTCGACCACCCCCGACTTCTCGTCGACCACCTCCTGCACCTTCTCGCCACCAAGGCGGAAGAGCAGCCCGAGCCCGACGAAGATCACGCCCGCGAAGGCGACGAGCTGCCACAGCGAGAGCTGCCGCGGCAGGTACACGGCGATGTTGGCCGCGTCCTGCATGATCCAGACGCTCCAGAGCAGGCCGCTCGTGATCCACTGCGCGCCGCGCCACGCGGGGTGCGGGGTGCCCTTGAACCAGCGCTTGAAGACCTTCGCGAACGCGAGCCACACGAGGATCGAGGTGACGAAGGCGACCAGCCAGCCGGACACGCTCTTGAGGAGCACGCCGCCGATGCCGCTCGCCGAGGTGCTGAAGCTCGACAGCAGGAGGAAGGTCGTGGACACCGGCATCTTGAGCCGGGTGAGGATGAGCAGGAACAGCGGCGCTGCGACCTGGAGGAACGAGAACTCGGTCGGCGCCTCGGCGAAGCCCTTGGCCGCGAGCCGCTCGTAGGTGACGTCGCCGTCGTAGGCGTAGAAGGAGTAGCCCACGGTCGCGACGAAGATGCCGCCGATGAACAGCCAGAGGACCCACCACTTCTGGTCGCGGTTGGACGCGATGAAGGTCCCGATCGTCTGGATGCTGTCGTTGGCGACCGCCGAGTAGCCGGCGAGCGCGAAGCCGACCCACATCGCGATCCACGGCGTCTGGTAGGTGAGCGCCGAGACGACGAAGCCGGCGAGGAGGACCAGGAGGAACGCGCGCTCGCGGGTGACCAGCTCGAGGAACTGGCGCCCCAGGGTCGCGAGCCCCCCGGTTCCGGGGGAGCTTCCGTCGGTAGGCTCGGCGGGAGGTTCGGCGCTCAAGTCACGCCGACCATGCCCTCCACGAGGCCGAGATCAACGGGCCTGGCGGTGACCGTCACACAACCGGCACGCGGTCGACGAGCGGTCGGAACGCGGCGGCTCAGCGCACGCGGAGCGAGGTCACGAGCCAGCCCTGGCCGCTGCGGCTGAGGCGCAGGTTCGCGTCGATCAGCTCGCCGTCGACGCGGGCCCGGAGCGCGATCGTGCCGCGGTCGCCGCGCACCTCGACCGAGCGCTGCACGACGTCGACCTCGCCGCGTCCGAGAGGGGCGAGCGCGTCGGTCACCGCGTCCGCGAGGGCGCCGTCCTCACCCTCCTCGAGCTCGCGGTCGCGCCGGTCGTCCCGGACGGTCACCGGCTCACGGGCCAGGTCGGTCCAGCGGAGCACTCCGTCGACCGCGGCCGGCCCGCCCTCCTCGAGCTCGTCGGCGAGGGCCTCGAGGCGCTCCTCGTCGGTCTCCACGAGCGCGTCCGCGGTGACCGCGGTGCCGCCGATCGCGAGGGCGCCGAGGAGCGAGTACAGGACGATGCGGGTCATGGTCCCGGACAGTGCAGCCGGCGTGCCGAGGGAGCGCAGGCCGGATCCGTTCGGGATCCGGGGTGCCCCGACCGGCGGCGCTTGCCGTTCTGTCAAACGCCCGCGCGGAGCCCGGACACCGTGTCAGCGCCGCTTCTTCAGCGCCGCTTCTTCAGCGCTTCTTCTTCTTGCGCGCGCGCTTCTTGGTCGACGCCGGCGCCGAGTCGGGCGCTGCTTCCTCATCGGTCTCGTCGGCCGCGCTGGGCGCACGGCCCTTCGCGCGCGCCGCCTTCGACAGCGCGTGGTAGGCGAAGCCGACCGCGGGGACGAGCGCGAGCGAGATGAGCTGCGACGTCGAGAAGCCGAAGTAGAAGCCGCGCTCCGGGTCGTCGCGGACGTACTCGATGAGGAACCGCCAGGTTCCGTAGAGGCCGGTGACCGCGAGGATCACCTGACCGCGGAAGCGCCGCCGGCTCCACAGCCAGAACGCGAAGCCCGCGAGCGCGAACCCGAACGCCGACTCGTAGAGCTGGGTCGGGTGGACGGGCAGGCTGTAGTTGGAGAGGGGGGAGTGATCGTAGGTCGTGACGTGGTGGACCCACGCCGGCGACTCGCGCGGGAAGGTGCCCCAGTCGCGCAGGAGCTTCGGCGCGTCGGCCGAGAGCGTGGCCCCGAAGTCGCAGCCGAACAGGTAGCAGCCGATGCGCGTCAGCCCGAGGCCGAGCCCGAGGGTCGGGGCGGTGACGTCCGCCCAGCCGTTGAGCGAGACGTTGGGGTGACGGCGCAGGACGAGCCACGAGCCGAGCAGCCCGCCGAGGAACCCGCCGTAGGCGACGAGCCCGCCCTTGCGGAGGTCGAGCCACTCCAGCGGGTCGCCCATCTCCTCGAGGTTCGTGACGATGTACAGCACGCGCGAGAAGACGATGGCGACGATCGCGGTCACGATGAAGGTGGTCGCCATGACCTCGCGCGACAGGCCCTCGCGCCGCTCGCCGAGCTCCATGATCACGAACCACGCGACGACCAGCGAGAGGCCGAGCATCACGCCGTACGAGTAGATCTCGCGGCCGCCGATCTCGAAGAGGACGGGGTGCATCGCGCCGCAAGGTAGCAGTGTCCGGCCGAGACGCCGGGCGGGCGCTCGCCGACGCGGGCGGGCGTGGCTACCCTGCCGGGCGTGGACGGGGCGCGCGCGCGAGGGTGGCGGCGAAGCACGTGGGCGCTCGGCCTGCTCGCGACCCTGCTTCCCACCGCCGCCGGGTGCGGCGGAGCGCGTCCGGCCGGGACCGCGTCGGTCGCCCGCGAAGGCGACGCGCCCGCCTCCGAGGCCTCCCCGGCTGCCCGGTGCGCGCCCGATCAGGCCGAGGTCGAGGGCGGCTGCTTCAGCGCGGCGGGCACCGTGTGGTGGTTCGCCACCGACCTGCCGGTGGGCGGGCACCGCGAGTTCGAGATCGAGCTGCTCCCCGGCGGGCGCGCCCGCGTGGGCGACCCGGTCGACACCACGCCGAACAACGACGCGTGGACGCAGGAGGGCGCCGAGCTCGTCATCACGATGAACGACCGCTACGTGACCTACCGCGCGACGGTCACGAGCACCGCGCAGCTCCGCGGCCGCGGGCTCAACGTGCGCGGGCTCAAGTGGGACTTCGTGATGCGGCGGACCCGGTAGCTCAGTCCGTATCGCTCACCGTGGCAGCGCTCACTCCGGCGCGGCGAACGCGCGGAGCGCCTCGACGGTCGGCGGCGCGCAGGGCGGCTCCAGGGGGACCTCGAGGCAGCCCGCGGCGAGCTCGCGGCCGAGCGCGTCCTCGCGCGCCCAGAGCTTCGCGAGGTCCTTCACGAGCGCGTCGGGGCGGCCGCGCCAGCCGCCGAACGCGCCCCGCAGCCGCGCGGGGAAGCGCTCGCGCACGATCGCGTCCCAGATCGCGAAGACGATCTGACCGCCCAGCGCGTCGCCCGCGCCCTCGAGCACCCCGAGCACCACGTCCTCGAACATCGCCACCTGCTCGGGGCGGCGGTTGGGATCGAAGCGGCTCAAGAGGTAGCGCTCGGTGAGGAAGACCTCCCAGCCGAACGGCCGCGGATCGTCGAGGTCCTCGACCTCCTCGCGGATGCGGTCGACGTCGATCGCGAAGGCCGCGAGGTGGACGTAGGGGACGCCGTGCTTCGACGCGAGCCCACGGTCCATGATCGTGCTCCGGCCCAGCCCGTCGACCGCGCCCTCGGCGCGTGGGAGGCTCTTCTTCGTGACCACCGGCCGAGCATGCGCGAGGGCGCTGTGACTGACCAGCTCCAGGTGGAAGCGCGCGACGGCGCGGTGCGTTTCCCCGTGCGCGTCTCGCCGCGCGCGAGCCGCGACGCGGTCGGCGGCGTCCACGACGGCGCGCTCCGGGTGCGGGTCACCGCCCCGCCGGTGGACGGCGCGGCCAACGCCGCGATCCAGCGCCTGATCGCGCGCCGCCTCGGGGTCGCCAAGGGGAGCGTCCGCATCGTGGCCGGCGAGACCTCCAAGACCAAGACGATCGAGGTCGACGGCGTCAGCCCCGACGCGGTGCGCGCGCTCGCGTGATCAGCCGCGCCACCAGCCTTGTCGTTGGCCCACGAGGAACACCGCGAGGGTCGTGACCGCGCAGGAGAGGAGCGCGGCGCCGGCGACGCCGCTGAACAGGCTGACCAGCCCTCCGAGGATCGTCAGCGCGAGCACCACGCCGCCCGCGATCTTCTGCGCGGCGAGCGTCCCCTGCTCACGGTGATCTTGCTGCGTCAGCGAGGTGGCGGGCGCGCAGGTGGGGCAGAAGGTCCGTCCGTCTACGCCCACTCCGTCGAAGGGACTGAGCGGCTTGGAGCACGCGAAACACGCCGTCATGGCGGGCACCGTAACCACCCGCGGCGTTCACGCCAGATCGGCGGCCTCCGCGCGCTCGACCCACCTCCGGATCCGCCGCGGCGCCCACGCCCAGTCGGTCCGCGCGACGTCGGGGAGCGGCGCGGTGCTCTTGGTGGACCAGAACACCACCGGGCCCTCGTCCTCGCGGATCGCGGCCGCGGCCTTCGCGCTGTAGGTCGTGTCGAGCTCGAAGCCGGCGTGCTCGCGCCACCACGCGATCGCGCGCCGGCCCGCTTCCGTCGGCTCGCCGTAGCCGCGGCCGAGCTGAGCGCCGTCCACCTCGAGCCCCGCGCCGAGCGCGCGTCGGTCGAACGCGAGGGATCGATCGGCCGTGAGCTCCGCGAGCCGCGCGGCGGTGCGCTGCGCCAGCCCGACGATCCGGTAGGCGCTCGTCACGGGCCAGGGCGTGACGCGGACGCTGCTCAGCCGCGGGGGGGTGCGCCAGCCGATCCCCCGGGTCGCGGCCGCGCGCAGGCCGAGGAGGAGCCCCGCGCTCGTGCAGGTCGAGCCGACGCCGACGACCACGCGCTCGGGCGCGGGCAGCTCGCCCGCCTCGACCTGGAGCGCCAGCTCGAGGCCCGCCGACACGTAGGCGAGCGCTCCGGTCACCGTCGCGCCGCCCGGGACCATCACGGCGGCGTCGCGGGCGCGGGCCTGCTCCAGCGCGATCGCGAACGGGAGCACCGACCAGTGCGGCAGGTCGACGAGCGCGGGGCGCGCGGCGAGGATCACCCGGCAGTTCTCGAGCGCGGCCGGGGAGGCCGGCTGTGGGAAGAGGATCGCGCCCACGTCGAGGCCGACCCGCGGCGCGTGGAGCACCGTCGCGACCGCGTGGTTGCTCCCGTAGGCGCCCGTCGCGTAGATCCGCCGCTTGCCCCGGGCCCGCGCGTCCCCGAGGAGCGCCTCGAGGGTGCGAACCTTGTTGCCGCCGTAGATCGGCGAGCTGAGGTCGTCGCGCTTCACCCACACGTCTCCGCGGACGTGCCGCGTCGGCGTGGGGAAGTCGCCGAGCTCGACCCAGGGCAGGCGCGCCCGGGGCCACAGCGTAGGCAGCGCGCGGGCGCTCACTCCGCCGGCGCGGGCCCGGCGTCCGCGTCCGTCACGCCCCCGTCGTCGGGTGCCGTCGCCGCCGCGGCCGCCGCTTCGTCGCGCCGCGTCACCGCGCGCTCGTAGGCCGCGAGCACGGTGGGTGAGGTGTCGCGCTGATCGGGCCGGAAGTCGGGCTGCCGCTCGAGCACCCGCGCGAAGGCGTCGGTCGCGAGGTCGCCGCGGTCGAGCGCGACGTAGCCCACCGCGAGCTCGGAGAAGATGCGCACGATCTGGATGTCGGTGAGCTCGCCGACCCCGAGCAGCCGGTTGCCGAGCGCGACCGCCTCCGCGTAGCGCCCACGCCGCACGTGCTCGCGGAGCTGAGGGAGCTGCTCGTCGATCTCGTGCTGCATGTCCCGGGTCGCGCCGACCTCGACGTCGTCCCCGGTGGTGCGCTCGATCAGCGCGCGGCCCTCGTCGCTCAACAGCAGGTCGGCGAGCGGCACGAGGACGATCTGCCCGCGCGCGAGCCGCTGGCGGCGCATCGAGTTGAAGCGCATCAGGCGCGACGCCTCGCCCTGGTCGTCGTAGTAGAGCTGCGCGACGCGCCGCATCGTGTCGCCCTGTCGCGCGACGTGGCGGAGCGGGTACGGGATCAAGAGCTCCGCGCCGACGTTGGGCGTGTTGCCGCCCGCGTCCGGGTTGGCCTCGATCAGCGCGGAGACGCGGCGCGGATCGCCGTAGTGCTGGGTCGCGATCTGGGCCCAGCTCTCGCCCTCCTGCACGCGGTGGTAGGAGACCCGCGGGATCGCGAGCCGGAGGCCGACCACGATCGCGGCGCCGCCCTGGGTCGTCAGCCCGTTCTCGGCCACCAGCACGCTCTCGCGCCGCGGGTCGCCGTAGTAGCGCTGGGCGATCGAGGCGAGGGTCTCGCCCGGCCGCACGACGTGCATGTACGAGGAGCTGCCGCCCGTCCCGTCGCCCTGGGCCGCGGCCGACGCGGCGGACGACACGAGGAGCGCGGCGCAGATCGAGAGTACCCGCGTCGCCGTCACGGCTGGGCCTCCTCCGGCTCCTCGGGCGTCGCGCCTTCGCCGCCCGAGAGGTCGACGTCGATCGGCTGGGTCTCGCCGTCGACGATCCACACCTCACGGTTCACCTCCGGGAAGTGCGGGTTCTGGAGCTTGAGCCAGTGCCGGCCGGGCTCGAGCGCGATCGCGCGCGCCGACGGCGTGGTCATGACGTGCTCGCCGTCGATGTAGACCTCGGCCCAGGGGTAGACGATGAAGCGCAGGTAGCCCGCGCGCTCGAGCACCACCCCGCCGGTGTCCTCCCGGGTGAAGCTCTCCGCGTCTGGCGCGAGCGTGCCCGTCGCGGCCTGGATCGCCCCGCCGGTCCCCACGATCGCGAGGAACAGCACGAGGTTCACGAGCCAGTTCACCCGCAGCGCCGAGCCGTCCCCGGTGCGCCGCGTCCGGTTGGGCGTGCTCGCGGCGAGGATCTCGGTGGCCTCGTCCTCCGACACCACCCCGAGCTCGCGCAGGTACATCACCACGCGCGCGTTGTGGTTGATCGGCACGCGCGCGCTGAGGAAGTCCATCAGGTCGTCGATCAGCGCCTGCGTGGTCGGGTACCGGTTGGCCGGCATCTTCTCCATGCAGCGCGCCATGATGTGCTCGAGCGCGCGCGGGACCTTCGGGTTGAGCTTGCGCGGGCTCACGTAGCGGTCGAGGCGGATCTTCTGCATCACCGTGCGCGCCTCGTCCTCGACGAACGGCTTCTGCCCGGTGGCCATCTGGTAGAGCACGATGCCGAGCGAGAAGATGTCGCTGCGGAAGTCGAGCTTGTCGCCGAGGATCTGCTCCGGGCTCATGTAGCTCGGCGTGCCGAGGCCGGTGCCCGTCTCGGTCAGGTCGCTCAGCTTGTCGTCGCGAGCGATCCCGAAGTCCATCAGCTTCACCTCGCCGTGCTTGCTGATCATGATGTTCGCCGGCTTGATGTCGCGGTGGATGACGCCCCGGAAGTGGGCGTAGTCCAGCGCGCGGGCGACCTGCAGGGCGATGATGGCGGCGATCTCGACCGGGAGTCGGGGGGTGATCTCCAGGAGGTCGTACAGGTCGATGCCCTGCACGTACTCCATGATGATGTGCATCGTCCCGCGGTCTTTGGCGAAGTCGTAGACGTGCAGGATGTTCTCGTGCTGCAGCGAGGCCATGAAGTGGGCCTCGCGCTCGAAGCGCTTGGCGAACCCGCTGTCCACCGCGATCGAGGGCTTGAGGGACTTGATCGCCACCTCGCGCCCGAGCGGCTCCTGCACGGCTCGGTAGACGACCGCCATGCCTCCGCTGCCGATCTCGGAGACGACCCTGCAGTTGGCAATCCGGTCCAAACCGGCCGGGATCGTGTCAGTGCGCTCGTGGACTGTCAACGAAGCCCCTGATTTCGTGCGTTTGTCCCCACCCGCGCCTCGCCGGATCGGAGCGCGCGACGCGCCAGGTGGCGCCTCTACCCTCCACCTGCCGCGCCAAAGCGACACGATCCGTCCACCCATAGCGTCATGTTCCACCACCCTGAACGTTGGCACAGCACCTGCGAGGCCAGGCGCGCATGCGACGCGCGCCCCGCACCATCAAGCAGCTTCAGAAGGTCGGGCTCCTCCACGGGCTGGAGGGCGACGAGGCCTGGCGCCTCTACGACGCGGTCGGCCGCGGCGCCCCCATCACCGACCTGCTTCGCCTCTACTACGCGGCCGACGGCGACGCGGTCGAGTCGCTGTGGCGCCGCCAGTCGGACGCCTACGCGGAGGCGCACAAGACCGAGCGCCCGTCGGAGGTCGCTCAGGCGCTGCTCCACGCCATGCCTGACATCGGCTCGCTCAAGCTCACGCTCAGCCGCGAGGCGCTCGCGGTCGCGAACGACCGGCACACCGTGACGGTCTCCCAGGTGGTGCGTCACTCGCGTGTCAGGACGCGCGTCCATCGGGTCGCGCTGACATCGCCGCGTCACGTGGTGCAGGCGGTCAACGCGCTGCTGGCCCACGACGATCACCCCCGCCGCTTCGTCGAGCTGGCCTGCCAGCGCGGGCTCCGCGTGTTCGTCGGGCTCGAGGCGGAGGCTGCGCGCACGGTGCTCGAGTGGCGCGCGACCACCCACCCGGACGTCGAGGCGATGTACGCCTTCGCGTGCTGGGATCGCGCTCCGTCCGTCCGCGCGGTCGGCTGAGCGCGCGCGAGCGAGGCCGCGCGCGGCGGGGCGTGTTTCCGTCCCGTTGCTGGCGCGCCATGTTCCGACACGGATCCGCCCGTAGACCGACCCTCGACTGACACAGGCGGGAAACCTGCCTGGCTTAGCTCTGGGGTCGTCCAGGTACGGGCGATGTTCAGCGACTTCGACAAGAGCAAGGCGCCGCAGGAGGGCCGCGGTCGTCGGACCGCGTCGGCGGTGATCGCGGGGGGCATCTTCGCCCTCCTCGCGGTGGCGCTCGCCGCGGCGCTCGCGATCCGCCACGAGATCCAGCGGCGCGAGGAGGAGCTCGCGGTCCAGTTCGCCACCCTCGACGCGCCCGAGGTCGAGCCGGAGCCCGAGCCCGAGCCCGAGCCGGAGCCCGAGCCGCAGCCCCGACGCGCCGCGCCCGCGGCCGCGAGCGACGGTCCCCCGACCGAGATCCCGGATCAGCGCCCCGATGAGTCGGACGGCGAGCTCACCGACCCCGGCGACGTCGGGCCGGTCGGCGGGACGCTCGACGGAGTCGAGGGCGGCGCCGACATCGCGCCGCCCGAGCCGGTCGCGCCGCCCCCGCCCGAGCCTCCGCCGGGCCCGCCGCGCCGGCCGCGCCCGCCGCCCCAGCAGGAGCGTGTCGAGGTCACGCCGCCGCGGCGCCTCAGCGGCTGCGACACCCCCGAGCGGCCGTCGAGCCTCGACGGCGCCACCGCGGAGACGATCCGCGTCCGCGTCCGCGTCGTGATCGGCGCGGACGGCCGGGTGATGCGCGCGACGATCACCGAGGGTCACCCGCTGATCCCCGAGCCCACGATCTTGAGCTGCGTCGAGTCCCGGCTCTACGAGCCCGCGAGCCTCGAAGGCACGCCCGTCCCTTACGTCCTCTCCTACGTCTTCACCTTCCGCCCCGACATCCTCTAGCACCGGAATCAACGATGGAAATCGATCTTGTCGAGCTCTGGGCCAACATGCCGGCCCTCGTGAAGGCGGTGGTGGTCGTCCTCACGCTGCAGGCGCTCGCCACCATCTACGTGCTGGTCGACCGGCTCATCCTCCTGATGAGCAGCCAGTCGCGCTCTCGCGCCTTCGCCGCCGAGGCGGGCGCCAAGCTCGCGGCGGGTCGCTTCTCCGAGGTCGCCGCGATCGCGAAGAAGCACGACAAGAGCCACCTCGCGAGCTTCATCGAGACGGGCGTCGAGGTCTTCCTCGCGCGCGCGGAGGACGGTCACGACCGCGAGAAGGCGGCCGAGTTCGCCAAGCGCGCGCTCGAGCGCAAGGGCGAGAACCTCTCGGAGAGCCTCAACCGCGGCCTCAACATCCTCGCGTCGACCGGGTCGACGGCGCCGTTCATCGGCCTGCTCGGCACGGTGCTCGGCATCCTCAACGCCTTCCGCCTCATCGGCGAGGAGTCGTCGGGCGGGATGGCGACCATCGGCCCGGCGATCTCCGAGGCGCTGGTGGTCACCGGCTACGGCCTCCTGGTCGCGATCCCGACGGTGCTGGTGTTCAACTGGCTCAGCGGGAAGATCGCGAAGTACGAGGCGGGCCTCGCCAACGCGGGGAGCGAGCTCGTCGACCAGCTCGAGGCGGACGTCGCGGTCCAGCCGAAGCAGGGCGCCAAGAAGAACGGCAGCGACGCGAAGGTCCCGGCGGGCACGGGCGCGCCGGCGACCGCGATGGCCTGAGGGACCCATGGGCCTCGGTCGCAAATCTCGCCAGAAGGCGAGGCCGGAGATGAACGTCACGCCGCTCGTCGACGTGGTGCTGGTGCTCTTGATCATCTTCATGATCGTGATCCCGGCGTCGCAGGGCGTGTCGCTCGAGCTCCCCGCGATCGAGAACCCGGACGAGGAGACGGAGGACGGCGTCGAGCCGATCGTCCTGTCGATCACGCGGAGCGGCGGGCTGTTCCTCGACGACGGGCTGGTCCCCGAGGACGAGCTCGAGGCGCACCTCGTCGCGGCCCACCGCCGCGCGCCGCGGGCCCGCCTGGTGCTGCGCGGTGACCGCGGCGTCGACTACGTCCGCGCGCGCGAGGCCTTCGCGGCCGCCCAGACCGTCGGCTTCCCCGGGATCTCGCTCCGCGTGAACCACGACGAGGGCGACGTCCGCGTCGGCGCCCCCCAGGGGCAGGAGTAGCCGCCATGGCGATGGACGTACAGACCGGACCGAAGAAGAAGGGCGCGTCGGCGCCGCACATGAACGTCACGCCGCTCGTCGACGTGGTGCTCGTGCTGCTGATCATCTTCATGGTCGCGATGCCGGCGATGATGAAGTTCTTCTGGATCCACGTCCCGCCGGCGAGCCAGGGGCGGGTCGAGCCGAACCCGGACCAGCAGCCGCCGATCGTCGTGACGGTGAACGAAGAGGGGCGGATCCGGATCAACCAGGACGTCTACGAGGACGCGGTCTTCCCGACCCGGCTCCGCCGCGCGCTGGTCGCGGCCAACGAGCGCAAGATCTACTTCGACGCCGCCGACAACGTCCCTTACGACCGCGCGATCGACGCGATGGACCTCGCCCGCGGGGCGGGGGCCGCGCACATCGCGGTGATGACCGAGCGGCTGCGCTGAGAGGCTCCTCATGTCTGCGAGAACCACCATCGCCCTCCTCGCCTGGGCCGTCGCGCTCCTCCACGCGGCGAGCGCCGCGGCGCAGGACGCCGGCGTGCCGGACGCCGACGCGGGCTACACGGACGAGGCGCCCGAGGGCGGCGCGCCGGCCGGCGATGATCCGGGCGAGGGCGACGCCGATGACGCTGACTCCGACGACGCTGACTCCGATGACGCTGACTCCGACGACGAGGGCGGCGACGACGAGGGCGGCGACTACGGCGACGAGGGCGACGGCGACGTGGTGGACGACCCCGACGCGCCGACCGCCGACACGGGGATCCGCGGCCGCATCGTCGACGCCCACACCGGCGAGGGGCTCCCGGACGCGGTGGTCATCGCGCGCCGCGAGGGGCAGGTCGAGAACACGGTCACCAACGAGACCGGCGGCTACGTCCTCGTGGTCCCGCCCGGGACCTACTCGGTCCTCTCGTACACGGACCTGTACCACGGCGCGCGCATGCGCCGCGTGGTGGTCCGGAGCGCGCGGTGGCGTGACCTCACCCTGACCCTCGAGCCGATCGACGCCGACGCGGTCGCCGAAGAGGTCGAGATCGTCTACCGCGCCGACACCGCGAGCGCGGCCGCCCAGGACCAGCTCCGCGCGGCGTCGAGCGGCATCGGCGAGGGCATGGGCTCCGAGCAGATGTCCCAGTCCGGCGCGTCCGACGCGGGGTCCGCGGCGCGGAACGTCGCGGGCGTGAGCCTCGAGGGCACGAACCTCAACATCCGGGGCCTCGGCGGCGCCTACACCCTCGTGCTCCTCAACGGCGTCCAGCTCCCGAGCACCGATCCCGACAGCCCGTCGGTCGACCTCGACCTCTTCCCGACGAGCATCATCGACAACCTCTTCGTCTCGAAGGCGTTCCTGCCCAACCTGCCGGGGAACTTCGCGGGCGGTGTGCTCGACATTCGCACGGTGCGTTTCCCTCGCGAGTTCACGCTCCAGCTCGGGATCGGGACCGGCGCGAACACGCTCAGCACGTTCCAGGACCAGCTCACCTACCGCGGCGGCGGCCTCGACGTGCTCGGCATCGACGACGGCACCCGCGCGATGCCGGATGGGCTCGACCAGCGGCTGACCGTGTCGGGGCGGTTCGACCCGAACCCCGGCCCCTACATGAGCGACGCCGACATCGAGCCGATCGCCGAGCGATTCCCCAACATCTGGCAGTTCGGCCGCGCGATGGGCGTCCCCGACGTGGACGTCGAGGCGGTCATGGGGGACTCGTTCGACCTGGGCGGCGACAACCGCTTCGGCTACCTCGTCACCGCGGGGTACGAGTACCAGCAGCGCCGCGCGGTTGGCGTGAGTCGGCCCCGGCCGACCGCCGTGGTCGAGAACGACCGGCTCCAGGACCTCGTCCAGACGAACGACTACAACTACGAGGTCGGCGGCGAGGAGGTGCGGCTCTTCGGCCTCGGGACGGCGAGCCTCGAGCTCGGTCAGGAGCACCTGATCAGCTTCCTGAGCCTCTTCAACCGGACCACCACCGACGAGACGAGCCGGACGACCGGCTACGACCAGGACCTCGAGGGCCCGCTCGAGCGTTGGCAGCTCCAGATGGTCTCCCGGACGATGTGGTTCAACCAGCTCCGCGGAGATCACCGCAACCTGTTCGGTGAGCGGCTCCGACTCCGCTGGAGCGCCTACGGCGCGTACGCGGCGCGCGACGAGCCCGACCGCCGGACGGTGGCCTACGGCCAGCAGGGTGACATCAGCGACCGCTGGCTCGAGAAGTCGCAGTCGGGTGAGCGCTTCTACAGCGAGCTCGGGCAGCTGGACTTCGGCGGGACGCTGGACCTGCGGTTCCCGCTCTGGACGCAGGCCTTCGGTTCGGTCGGCGGGCACCTTCGGACCTCGAGCCGCGACTTCGCGAACCGTCGCTTCCGCTTCCAGCAGTCGCCGAGCGCAACCGATCAGAACGCCTACACCGCGCCGGTCGAAGAGCTCCTCGGCCCCGACGGCAACGGTCCGCTCACGCGGCTGCGCGAGTTCACCCGCGACAACGACAGCTACAGCTCCCAGCAGGACTACTACGCCGGCTACCTGATGCTCGAGACGCCGCTCGGCGACGCGCTCAGCCTGACCGCGGGCGCGCGGTTCGAGGCGTTTCGGCAGCTCGTCGCGAGCGCGAGCCCCATCGAGGCCGAGCAGCAGATCGACCCCGACCCGGCCGACCTCACGGACCGGACCGACATGGACGTCCTCCCGGGGGCCTCGCTCCGGCTCGAGGTGGCTGACGGGATGTTCCTGCGCGCCGCCTACGGGATGACCGCGCGGCGCCCGAACATCCGCGAGCTCGCGCCCTACCAGTACTACGACTTCGTCCGGGACCGGAACATCAACGGGAACCCGATGCTCCAGCGCACGCTGATCCAGAACGCGGACCTGCGCTGGGAGTGGTTCTTCGACGAGGGCGAGATCCTCGCGTTCAGTGTGTTCTACAAGTACCTCGATCAGCCGATCGAGCTGCAGATCCAGAACCCGACGACGTACGACTCGGCATTCGTCAACGCGTCCTATGCTCACAATCTGGGTGGCGAGGCCGAGCTTCGGTTCAATTTCCGTCACCTCGCGCCCGAGCTCAGCTTCCTGAGCTTCTCGGGAACATTCGCGGTGGTGTGGTCGCAGGTGACCTTGCCCGACAGCGTCTCAGGCGCGGTCACCTCGAGCCGGCAGCTCTTCGGCCAGTCCCCCTACGTCGCGAACCTGTCACTCGTCCTTGACGAGCCCGAGACGGGAATCAGCGCGAGCGTGGTCTACAATCTCACCGGTCCGAGGTTGACGGATGTCGGGACCCGACAGAACACCGTGCTCCTTCCAAACATCGAGCGATCCGCGTTTCACTCGCTGGACGTGATCCTCGGCTGGCGATTCGAAGAGCACTGGCGTCTTCGGCTGAAGTTTCGAAATCTGCTCTTCCAGGCTCAGGAGTTCGTCTTCCAATCCAATGACGACTACGAAGGTGGGTTCCTCACCCAGAGGATCGACCCCGGAATGTCGGCGAGCCTGAGCCTCGGTTTCGAGTACTGAAAAGACGATTGATCCAGCGGTAGACCCGCGAGGAGGAACAATGAAACGGTTCATTAGCGTGGCGCTTATTTGCGGCCTCGGAGGGCTGGTTGCGGCCGGCTGCGACGACGGCGACGGTGGGACGGACTCCGGCCCGCCCGACGGCACGGACGCGGGTCCGCTGCCTCCCGGTGTGGACGGCGGACCTGGCACGGACGCGGGCCCCGGCGGAGGGGGCTCGTGCTCCAGCCCGTCCAACCTCGTCATGGTCACGGGCGAGATCGACGCCGACACGACGTGGGAGTGTCCGAACCTGTACATCCTCCAGGGCAACGTGTTCGTCACCAACGGCGCGACCCTCACCATCACCGAGGGTGTCGAGATCGTCGGCGACACCGGCGGCAGCGAGGCGGCCGCGCTCATCGTGACCCGCGGCTCCCAGATCGACGCGCAGGGTACGGCGGCCTCTCCCATCGTCTTCACCTCGGGCGCCAACCTCGGCGCGCGGGCGACCGGTGACTGGGCGGGCGTCGCGCTCCTCGGGGCGGCCGGGACCAACTCGGGCACCGACTGCAACACCGCGGGCGCGTGCACCGGCGGCGACGGGGACTACTTCGAGAACAACATCGAGGGCATCCCGGTCACCGATCCGCGCGGTCGCTACGGCGGAACGGACGACGCGTCGAGCTGCGGCACGCTCCGCTACGTCCGCATCGAGTTCGCGGGTCGCGAGCTGAGCCCCAACAACGAGCTCAACGGCCTCACGGTCGGCGGCTGCGGCAGCGGCACGACCCTCGACTACGTCCAGGTCCACCGCGGCAAGGACGACGGAATCGAGTTCTTCGGCGGGACGGCGAGCCTGTCGCACATCGTCATCAGCGGCGCGTCCGACGACTCGCTCGACTTCGACGAGGGCTGGCGTGGCAACGGTCAGTGGATCGTGATCCACCAGTTCGAGGGCCTCGGCGACCGTGGGATCGAGTCGGACAACCTCGGGAGCAACGAGGCGGCGACCCCGCGCACCGAGGTCAACCTCTGGAATGTCACGATGATCGGCACCACCGACAACAAGTGGGCCCTCCACCGCGAGGGGATGCTCGGGATCATGGGCAACTTCCTCGTTCACAACTACGGCGCGCCCGTGGATGTGCGCGGGAACACCGAGGACCCGAACAACTACTGGCCGGCGCGCTTCGTCTACCAGAACAGCGTGTTCAACGAGGTTGGCGCCTTCGCGGCCGAGGACCTCGACGAGGCGGCCGTGTGCGCCGAGGCGATGAGCTCCTGGACCGGCAGCCCGGCGTGGGTCGACGCGACCTGTGCGGACCTCTCGGCCGAGTCGGCTCAGGAGGACCACTACGACGACGTCGCGGGTGAGCGCCTCAACGACGACTTCGGCTTCGACGAGTCGATGGAGCTGATGGACGCCGCGCGCAACAACACCTTCGGCGTCGACCCGATGTTCAGCTCGATCACCGCGAGCGCGCCGAGCTACGTGCCGGGCAACGCGAGCCTCCCGGCCGGTGGAACGCCGGTGTTCAACTCGAACGCCCCCAGCGGCTTCGGCGACACGAGCGCGACCTATGTGGGCGCGATCGACCCCGCCGGCACCGACTGGACCGAGGGCTGGACCGCGTATCCGGCCAACTGATCCTCCTCCCCCCCACTCGACGCGGCCGTCGCCCTTCGGGGCGGCGGCCGCGCGTTTGTTTGGGCCTTCAGTTGGCGGTCGCGCCGAGGGCACCGCAGAGCGGGCCGGTCATGAGCGATACCGCGGCGCCGACGCCGAGGATCACGGCCTCGTCTTCGGTGGCGGCGGCGATGGGGGAGAGGATCCCGAGGACTATGTAGCCGAGCAAGGTGCCGAGGACCGTCCATCCGACGTCGGCGTCCTCGCCGGCGAGGTCGTTGCCCACCAGGACGCCCGCGATGACTCCGAGCGGGGTCGCCGCGGCGGCCGAGAAGAACGCGGCTTCGCTCAGCGCGGTCTCGCAGTCCTGCTCCGGCGCGCCCGGCGCGGGGGAACACAGCGCGGTGCTCCCCACCGTGAGCGCGGCGAGGGACGCGAAAGCGATCGCGGCGAGCTCGCCGACGAGGCCGCCCACGATGCCGTAGCCGAGCGCCCGGCCGCTGCCGTTCTGCGTCGCGCGGTCCCGGCGTTCCTCGGACGCGTGCAGCTCGTGCGGACGCCAGTCCGGCGGCGGCGCGATCAGGATGTCCGGCGGCGCGGGCAGCGTGAGCGTGTCCAGCGGGGGCAGCGGGTTGCCGGCGGCGTCCGCCTCGAGCCCGTCACTGAGCTCCTGCGGCTCGGGGGCCTGGGCGGCGGCCCGCGGCGCGAGAGCCGCGAGCGAGAGCAGCCACAGACCGAGGGCGCGCCCGAGCATGGGGGACTCGGACGGATCAGCCGCGTGGCTATTCAACCGGCTGCGGCGCGAGGTCCTCGGGGATCGTCAGGTGGAAGTGGAAGCGGTGCAGGTCGTTGTGCATCCGCATCGGCCGGCCGACGTCGGAGTGGTAGCCACGCTCCTCGAACCAGGCGCGGAACGGCCGGATGAGGTCGGGGTCGTTGTAGTAGATGCGGATCTGGCCGCCCGCGCAGGTCGCGATGATCTTGGCGAGGTCCATCACGCGGGCGCGGAGCATCCGCACCTCGGAGCGAGGCCGGCCCTCGTAGTTGTCGGGGTAGCGACCGCCGCCCTCGTTGCGCGCGATCATCGCCTCGGTGAGGTAGAGGTCGACGTCGACCCCGCGGTCGTGGGTCTGGTGGCGCGGCCCCGGCGCGTCGAGGTCGCCGACCGTGAGGTGGTGACCGGGCCAGCGCCGGCCGTACTCGGTGGCCACCGCGAGGATCAGCGAGACCAGTCCGGGCCGCGCCCAGCGGTGCTCGTCGGTGGTGTTGCGCCAGATCTCCCACGGGTCGCCCTCGCCGGGCTCGGGGAGCTGCCAGCGGCACGCCGGGTACGGACGCCCGCGCTCGCACGCGTCGGCCTGCGGCACCGCGATCGAAGCGAGCTGCACGCAGCGGAAGTCCTCGTCGGCCGGCGGCCGGGCGAGCTCGCCCCGGCGGTCGTAGCGCCACGACGCGTCCGGCCCCGGCCCCGCGTCGGGCGCGCCCTCCGGCTCCGGCGCCCCCGCGTCGAGCCCCTCGGCGGCGGCGACCGCGTCGTCGGCCCGGTTCACTCGCGCCTCGCCCGCGAGCTGGCTGAACACCACCAACCCCAGCGCGGCCGCCCCGAGCGCCGCGATCGGGATCGCCGCTTTCCACCGACCGCCCATCTCGCGCGAGGGCTAACAGACGCGGCCGCCTCGATCCATTCCTCGGCGAAGGCGGGTCAGTCGCAGAGCCTGCACGCGGGGCGGTCGAGGATGACGTCCGCCGGGAGCGCGAGGTTCCCCTCGTCGAGGAGCTCGGCCACGCACGCGTCGAGCCGGGCTCGGTGCGGGGGCGCGCAGGACAGCTGGGCGTCGGGGCACCCCGAGGTCCGTTCGGCGACGCATGCGTCCAGGTCGTCCATGGGCAAGCGCCCGACGGCCACGTCCCGCTGACAGATCGCGGTGAGCACGCGCAGGCAGACTTCGGGCCCCGTCACCACGCCCGCGTCGGGGGCGGGCCCGGCGTCGCGGGCACGAACCGGAGGTCCCGCATCGAACCCCGGTCGTGGAGCCCCGGCGTCGTCGGCGGGGCTGGCATCTCGCTCGCCGTTCGACGCGTAGCAGCCGCCGAGCAGCGAGGCGACGAGGAGGAATGCGGGGAAGGTCGTCCGATTCACGCTGAGCTCGATTCTCCTGGGAGGTGGCGAGGCGACACCGCCGCGCCGAGCCCGGTAGTGGGGACCGCGGCGCCACGCGTTGCAGCCCACCGGGGGGAGGCCGCGGCCCCGGCTCGCGCCTCCTCTTGGGCCTCCACGGCCCCTGCGAGCGGGGGTCCCTGGGCCCGTTGACAGGCCGCGATCGGTCGCGAATAATCCGCCACCCTGCCGATGTAGCTCAGGTGGCCAGAGCGGGCGTTTCATACGCGCTAGGTCAGTGGTTCGACTCCACTCATCGGCACTCGATCCCCCGGCGGACCCCGTAGACCTCCTTCCCCGGAAGGGGGTCTTCGCGTCTCTGGGGCCGTCAGGGGGATGTGTGCGCGCCCACCCGACGCTGCAGATCGAGGGCGCTCCCGGCGAAGGTGCGCAGCACGCGCATCGCGATGTCGGGGTGGTCCTCCCAGATGTCGATCGTGACGTCGCGCCGGAGCGAGAGGCCGACCACGCCGTCCAGCACCTCCGCGCGGAACCAGCGCGGGCGCTGGGCGAGCGACCCGAGGCCGCCGATCATGTCGTTGGCGCCCATGATCCACTCGGCCCCCGCGGGCGTGGTGCAGCGGACCCGGCCGCACACGAGGGTCACGAAGTGGCTCGCCGGCTCGCCCGCCTCCCAGATCACGTGGCCCGGGTCGTAGCGCAGCTCGTGCGCGTAGCGCGCGATGACCGCGAGGCTGTCGACCTGCCCGCCCATCGCGAGGTTGTCCCCGAGCGTCAGGATGCGCTCGACCAGATCGAGCGGCCGCGCGGGGCACACCGGGCCCACCTCCGCCTCGTGGTCGAAGCCCGCGCGGGGCAGCTGAAGCCTCAGGTCGACGCACATCCCGGCCATCGCGCGGAGCACGCGCAGCAACAGGCCGAAGCGCTCCTCGAAGACCTCCTCCATGTCGGCCGAGGTGATCTCGAGGGCGACCGTGTCCTCGAGCGCCGAGATCTCGTAGCCCTGCTCTCGACCGGAGAACGCGGCGAGGCCGCCGACCGCGCTCTGCTCGCCGAAGCGCCCCGTCTCGACGCCGTCGGCCACGACCCGGACCTCCCCCGAGACGATCATCCACAGCCGGGCGGCGGGGTCGTCGGCCGGCTGAAGGATCTCGCCGCGAGCGAACGCGCGCACCCGGGTCGCGCTCGCGAGGATCGCGAGGTCACCCGCCGAGGCGTCGCTCCAGCCGGGGAAGCCGCGCATCGTGACCATGCGCTCGACGCGTCCGAGCGTGACGTCAGGCACCGCGGGCCTCCGGCTCCGGCCGCAGCGTCTCGATCGCGCGCTCCAGCACCTCCGCCACGTGGACGTCCGCCGCGGCGAGCAGCGGCCCGAGGTGGTCGGCGACCTCGGCCGCGCCCACCTCGGCCGCGTGGTACGCGGTGATGCAGCGCACCGCCTCGCTGTGGTCCGACACCAGCTCGACGAGGAGCGCCTCGTAGCGCTCGGGGAGCGGCTCGTCCGGGAGCACCGCCCGCGCCCGCGCCAGGCGAACGGCGTCGTCCCCGTCACCGAGCAGCGCGTCGAGCGCCGGCGCGAGCGCGCCGTCCACCAGCGCGGTCACCAGCTCGCGCCCCTCCGCGCGACGGCGCCGATCCTGGTGGCGGAGCGAATGGCTGATGGTGCGCAGGTCCTCGCCCGGGTGATAGAGCGCGATCAGGCGCACGGTGCGGTCGATGGCCTGCCACTCCTTCTCGGCGAGCACCCGCGCGAGCAGGGCGCCGCCGCGCGTCGGTCGCTCGGCCCCGCGGGCCTCCACCGCGAGGCGGATGCCCAGCACGCGGACCGCGCGCCGGAGGTTCTTCTCCCAGAGCGCGCGCACCTCGGCGTAGGGGAAGCGCAGCTCGAGCTCGGCCTCTCGGAGGGCGCGCAGGCCGCGCAGGCACTTGTAGCGGATCCAGCCGTCGGGCTCGTGCGCGAGGTGGGCGAAGAGGACGTCCGCTGCTTCGGGCGTCGCGAAGCGGCTGATCGAGCGCGGCAGGTGGCCGCGGACCCCACGCGGGAGCGACGCCGACGTCAGGCCGTCGCGCAGCGCGGTGAAGGCGGGCGCGCCGATGGCGATCAGGGCGTCGCGCGCGTCGGCCCGCGCCCCGCGCGGACCGAGCCAACCGATCAGGGTGGGGATCGCCGCCTCGAGCCTCAGCGCGCCGAACGCCCGGGCGAGCTCGCGCCGCACCTCGGCGGACGCGTCCTGCCCGGCGATCTGGAGGAGCCGCGAGCCGTGCGACGGATCCCGCTGCAGGCGGACCGCGCGCGCGAGGGCGAGGTGGGTGCGGTCGTCCCCCGAGGCGACGCACTCGTCGAGCTCGGACGTGGCCGCGCCGTCGTCGTCCAGCCCGCGCGAGACGAGGGCGACGAGGACCGCCGCGCGGATCGGGCGGCCGTGTCCGTGCTCGAGCTCGCCCCGCAGCTCGGCCGGGCCGAGCAGGCTCGCGAGCGCGTGCATCGCCGCCGCCTGGATCTCCTCGTCGTCCAGCTCGAGGAGCCGGCGCGCGATGGGGAGGTGATCGGTGCGCCTATGGTCGGCGAAGATCTCGAGCGCGCGCAGCACCACCGCGCGCGACGGGTGGTAGAGCAGGAGCGCGGGGATCAGGTTGGCGCGCCGGTAGTCCACGAGGACCTCGAGCGTCGCGAGCACCTCGTCGTCGCGCTGGCTGTTGAGCGCGCCGATGAGCGACTCGAGCGAGCCGAGGTCGAGCGCGGGCACCTCGACGCGGGTCTCCACCGCGCCGCGGCGGAGGTTCTCGCGGAACAGGTCGAGGTAGCGGCCGCGCAGGCTCAGCGCGAGGGCCGCGCCGGCCGCGCCGAGGGCGAGGGCCGCCGCGGCGAGCCCGCTCGAGCCGACCCCGGCCGCGGTCACCGCGAGGATCGCGAGGGAGCCCGCCGCCTGACCGCCTCGCTGGCCGAGCGCGTCGATGAGGGTCTTGTAGCGATCGCGGACCGCCTTCTGCAGCGGCAGGTACATCAGCTCGAAGGCGCTCCGGTGCAGCGAGTGGCGGAGCGCGCCGTCGGCCCCTCGGAGGACGGCCGCGGCGATGAGCCCTCCGCTCACCAGCACGCCGACCGAGCCGAGCGCGAACGAGGCGGGCAAGACGGCCAGCGCCCGGGTCGCGCCGAGCGAGCTGAGGAGGCGCGGGGCGACGAAGAGCTGGACGAGGAGCGAGACCGCGTTGAGGACCACGTAGTAGACGCCGAAGAACTCGGCGAGCTGGCCCGGCTCCAGCGTCCGATCGATCGTCGCCTTGAACAGGTAGTCGACGAGGACCGCGGTGACCGAGGTGATCGCGACGAGCGCGAGCAGCCGGTAGACGTAGGTGACCTGCGCGCGGTCGCCGCCCTCGCGCGCGGGGCGAGCGCCGCGGGCCGACGCGTCGGGCGGGGGCACCCTGGGGAAGACGAGGACGGGCACGACGCCGGTGAGCGCGAGGAGCGCGCCGCCGAAGAGCAGCAGCGTCCGGGCGTCGAGCGCGTCCTGCGCGAAGGCGGCCACGGCGGCCCCCGAGACCGCGCCGAGCGAGCCGCCCGCCGCGATCCGCGAGTAGAGCTGCTTGGCCTCGGCGACGGTGAAGATGTCGGCGAGGAGGCGCCAGAACTGGGCGACCGCGAAGGTCGCGACGAGGCCTGTCCACACGTAGAAGGCGTGGGGCACCCACGTCGCGGCGCTGCCAAAGAGGACGTAGAACCCGGCCGTGCCGGCGGCGGAGAGCGCGAGGGTGGCGGCGGCGAGGCGCCGGCCGTCGAAGCGGCGCGCGAGGCGCTGGTCGAGCTGGGCGGCGAGCCACGCCGCGAGCGCGATCGCGAGGTAGGTGAACGGGAGCTGGTCGGCCGAGAGCTGCGACAGGAACAGCGCGTCGCGCGCGACCTCGAGGATGGTGTGCCCGGCGAGGAGCAGGAACAGCGTGGCGCCGGCCCCCACCGCGTGGCGCATGTTCTGGACCTCGATGTCGAGCCAGCGCATCCCCGACGCGGATGATATCCCGGCCGCGGGCGCGCGCGGCCGGCGCGATCAGGGGGTCGGGCGCAGGCGGACGGTCGAGCCGTTCGCCTCGACGACCTCGAACACCTCGACGGTGTCCTCGCTCGCGTCGCGGAGCCGGTAGGTCAGCGTCAGCGTCTGGCCGGAGACCGACCAGGTGCCCTGGACCTCGTAGTGCGCGTCGTTCGGCGCGAGCACGTTGGTGGTCACGGTCGGAGGTCCGTCCTCGGTCGCGTCGTAGAAGGCGAGCGTCCGGCGGAAGCGCGCGGGACCCAGCTCGCGGTCCGCGGGCACGAACGTGAGGTCCGAGCCCTGGCTCGCCGAGGCGTCGTGCTGCCAGCGCCCGAGGATCTGCACGTCGGTGGAGCAGGTGGGCGCCGACGGGTTGGCCGGTCCGATGCAGTAGGTGTCCATCATGCAGCCCGTCGCGCACTCGCCCCCCGTCCAGTTGCACCCGTCGGCGCCGAGGCACGAGGTGCAGTCGGTGTGGGCCCCGCAGCCGGTGGCCGACCCGGTCTCGGTCGACCCGGTCTCGGTCGACCCGGTCTCGGTCGTCTCGGTCTCGGTCGTCTCGGTAGGGGCGGGATCCTGCTGCGATCCGCACGCGGCGAGCAGGCTGAGCAGGGCGATCGTGGCGAAGAGGTGGCGCATGGGGGTTGGACCGGCTCCAGGGGGATGTCTTGGTGGCGGAGGGTACACGGGTTGGGTGAGCGTGTGCTGTCCGTCCTTCCGCGGCGACCTGGTCTCACGGCAGCCTGCTAGACTCCGCGCCCCATGGAAGCACGCGGCGACTACATCGGAGGCCGGTTCCACCCCCCCACGGGCGAGGCCTTCA
This sequence comes from Polyangia bacterium, assembly GCA_030426845.1. Classification (GTDB taxonomy): domain Bacteria; phylum Myxococcota_A; class Polyangia; order Polyangiales; family Sandaracinaceae; genus JAUHXR01. The sequence continues at coordinate 28,434 of JAUHXR010000064.1, forward strand.
CCAGCCATGATCCGGCCCACGACCACCGGGTCGTCCTCGAGAGCGCGGGGGCGCCCGAGCGGGTGGCGCTCGCCTGCGAGGCGGCGGCCGAGGCCCAGCCCGCGTGGGCCGCGCTCTCGATGGCCGATCGGCTCGAGGCGCTGCGTCGCTTCCGCGCCGCGATCGCCGCGCGCGCGGACGAGCTCTCCGAGGCGATCACGCGCGAGATGGGCAAGATCCGCAGCGAGGCGCGCGTCGAGGTGGGCGCGCTCGTCGGTCGGTTCGCGCTCGTGGAGGGCCAGGTCCAGCGCGACCTCGCGGGCGGCCCGCTCGCCGGCTTCGATCGGGAGGTCGTCCGCTACCGTCCGCACGGCGTGGTCGGGGTGCTCGGGCCGTTCAACTTCCCGCTCCACCTCTGCCACGCGCACGCGCTCCCCGCGCTCGCGCTCGGCAACGCGGTCGTGATCAAGCCGAGCGAGGTCACCCCCCTCGCCGGCCAGCGCTACGCCGAGGCGGCCGACGCCGCGGGCCTGCCGGCCGGCGTGCTCAACGTCGTGCAGGGCGGCGGCGCGGTCGGCGCGGCGCTGACCGCCGACCCGCGCGTGCACGGCCTCGCGTTCACCGGCTCCTGGGAGACGGGCCGCCGAATTCGCGCCGCCACCGTCGATCGGCCCGACGTCCTCGTCGCGCTCGAGATGGGGGGCAAGAACATGTGCGTCGTCCGCGAGGACGCGGAGCTGCGGCAGGCGATCCACGAGGTCGTCACGAGCGGCTACCTCACGACCGGCCAGCGCTGCACCTGCTCGGACCGGGTGCTCGTGCACGCCTCGCGCGCGGACGCGCTGATCGACGGCCTCCGCGCCGCGCTGGACGCGCTGTCGTTCGGTGACCCCGAGGACCCCGCGAGCTTCGCCGGGCCCCTCGCCCACCGCGCCTCGGCCGAGCGGTTCCTCGCCGCGCTCGAGGTCGCGCGGGCCGGCGGCGCCGAGCCGATCGTGGCCGGCGGCGCGCGCCCGGGCGGCGCCTTCGTCGCGCCCTCGCTCCACCGCCTCCCCGCGGGCCAGCACCACGTCGCGGGCTACACCGACACCGAGCTGTTCGGGCCCGACCTCTGCGTCGAGGTCTTCGACGACGACGACGAGGCGATCGCGGCCCTCAACGGGACGCCCTTCGGCTTCGCGATCAGCGTGTTCACCCGGGACCTCGAGGCGTTCGGCCGCTACGAGCGCGAGGTGCGGACGGGGATCCTCAACCGCAACCGCAGCACCAACAAGGCGAGCCCGCGGCTGCCCTTCGGCGGGGTGAAGAAGAGCGGCAACTTCCGCCCGGCCGGCGCGTGGGCGGGGCGCAACCTCGTCTACGTCATGTCGCAGATCCACAACGACGCGGGCGTCTACGACCGGCACGACATGATCGAGCCCACGCTGCCCGCGGCCGATCTGGACCGGCTCGAGGCGCAGCACGACGCGGAGGAGCGGGCCGAGGCGGCGCGCACCCTGCTCGACGCGCCGCGGCCGCTGAAGGTGAGCCTCCCGCCGGGCGGCGCGCTCCCGGACAGCGACGCGTGGCTCGAGCGCTACTACGCGGGCGGGCGGTACGTGCGCGGCGAGAAGAAGCCGCCGGTGTTCGACCACCTCCGGAGCGCGGGCCCGTGGCTCACCTCGATCGACGAGCCGCCGCTGTCGGTGCTCGACGCGATGAGCCAGACCGCGACCCTCCCGGCCGGCTTCGCGCCCGACGCGGTGGTGAAGGCCTACGTCGAGGGCGGCTTCGGCGACGCGCTGCTCGCCAACACCGATACGACCCTGCCGGGTGATCCCTACGTCGAGGCCTACGCCGAGACCCTGCGCCGGATCGCGCCCGGCCTGCCCACGGTCTGCTTCGCGAACAGCGGCGCGGAGGCCAACGAGAAGGCCTACGCGCTCTGCGCGCTCCAGGCGCCCGCGTTGGCCCGCAAGCTCCTCGCGTTCGAGGGGAGCTTCCACGGCCGGACGCTGCTCGCGCTCTACGCGAGCCACAACCCGTCCAAGCGCGCGCCGTTCGAGATCGCGGGCTACGAGGTCGACTTCGCGCCGGCCCCGGCCCGCGCGCACTTCGAGGACGGCGAGCCGGCCGAGCCGGCGGAGTGGACCGCGGTGTGGGGCGCGGGCGACGCGGCCGGGGCGCGGGCGCGCTGGGCCGAGAGCGAGGACCCGGGCCTCGCGGCCGAGACGCGGGCCCTCGCCGAGGTCGCCGACGCGCTCGCGTTGGGCGAGCACTTCGCGGTGGTGGTCGAGCCGATGCAGTCCGAGGGCGGCGACCGCTACCTCACCGCGCGCTTCCACCGCGCGCTCCGGCTGCTCACGCGCGCCCGCCACGTCGCGCTCGTGATGGACGAGGTCCAGTGTGGCCACGGCCTCGGCGGCACGTTCCTCTGGCACCCCCGCTTCGGCTACGTGACGGCCGACGGCGGCGAGGACGGGCCCGACTGCGTCTGCTTCGCGAAGCGCGCGCAGGTCGGCGTGTGCCTGAGCCGCTTCGAGGACCCGGAGCCGACGAGCGCCTTCGCGGCGTCGCTGGTGCGCGGCCGCCTCCACGCCGAGGGGATCGACCCGGCCGACGCGCGCCGCGTCGAGGAGCTCGTCGCGCCGCGGCTGCGCGAGCTCGAGCGGCGCTGGGGCCACCGCATCGGCAACCCGCGGAGCCTCGGCTACGCGCTCGCGTTCGACCTCGCCGACGCCGACGAGCTCAACGCCTACCTCGGCCAGCGCTTCTGGCGCGGCGTGGTGGTGTTCGGCGCGGGCAGCCGGACGGTGCGCTACCGCCTCAGCTCGAGCTTCGGAGAGCGCGAGATCGCGCTGCTCTTCGAGAGCATCCACCGCTCCCTCGCGTGGCTCGACGCGCACCCGCGCAAGCGCCCGCCCGCGTGGGAGGACCTCGAGCCGGCCCCGCGCGAGGATCGCGTCCGCGCGCCCTACCGGGTGCGCGTCGCGTCGCCCGACGAGGTGGACGCGCTGATGCCCGACGTGCTCGCGCTCGAGGCGCGGGTCTACGAGCCGGCGCGCCGCGACTCGGAAGAGACGTTGCGCAAGGCCTTCGGCCCGGGCGGGGTCGCCGCGGTGGCCGAGCTGACCGAGGGCGACGCCACCCGCCTCGTCGGGATCGCCTTCGCCGCGCCGGCCGACGCGATGGCCCACGTCGAGGGCGTGGCCGAGGATCCGCTCCGCGCCGACACGCTCTACTCGCTCTCGATCACCGTCGACCCGGAGCTCCAGGGGCACGGCATCGGGCGCGCGCTGAAGCTCGCGCAGCTCCGCGCCGCGCGTGACCTGACGCGGGACGACGGCGCGCCGCGCTACCACCACGCGAGCGGGCGCAACCGGCTGCCCGACGCGTCCACGATGTCCCGCCTCAACGACTCGCTCGGCGCCTACACCGTCGCGACCCTCGCCGGTCAGTACGAGGGCGACGGGGTGGCCCGCTACTACCGCCTGCCGCTGCGGGCCTTCGTCCCGGCCGCGCCCATCGACGACGCGCCGCGCCCCGTCGACGTCGCCTCGGGCCTGGCTCGGCCGCTCGCCGCGCCGCCGGCGTCGCTCCGCGCGCTCCGCGACGCGGGCGGCCTCTACGGGCCCGCGGTCACCAAGGTGACGCTGCTCAACTACCTCACCCCGGCCGCGGTCCGCGCGACCGAGCACGTCGCGGCGCTCGTGCCGGAGCTGCCCCACGCGTTCCTCTGCTCGAGCCGCGACGAGACGGTCGACAAGTCGATCAAGATGCTGCGTCACCACCGCACCGAGGCGAGCGTCGTCATCGGCTTCGAGGGCGCCTACCACGGGCACACCGCGGCCGGCGCGCGGTCGCTGAGCGATCCGTCCACCCACGCCCAGGGGCGCCCCTACTTCGACTGGCCGCGCGTGCCGCATCCGGCCGACGGAGTCGACGCCGCGGTGGAGGGGCTCCGCGCCGCGATCGCGAGCGCGGGCGGGGCCGAGCGCGTCCTCGGGGTCTACGTGGCGCCGGTCCAGGAGCGGACGGGGCGCGTGATCCCGGCGGCGTTCTGGGACGCCCTCCAGGCGCTGCGCGCCGAGACCTCGATCCCGGTGGTCGTCGACGAGACCGCGTCGGCCTACTACCGCTCGGGCCGCGGCGCCTTCGCGGCGAGCGGCGGCGGCTTCCTGCCGGACGCGATGATCTGGTGGACCGGCGGCCAGGCGGGCTTCGTGCACTGCTCGAGCGCGCTCAACGTCGACAAGCCCTTCACGCTCGTGAGCACGTGGGACGGCGACGAGCTGAGCCTCGTGCAGATGCACCACCAGCTCCGCGCGGCCCGTCGGATCGACGTCGGCGCGGCGTCCGCGGCGCTGGAAGACGCCTTGTCGACTGTCACGAGCGACGGGCTCGGCCTCTACCGGGTGATCGACGATCCGGACGGCGAGGTCCTGGCGCGGCTGAAGGCGGCGGGCGTCGTCGCGCGCCGGTTCGCCAACGGGCGGGTCCCGATCGTGCCGGCGCTCGACGCCGCGGCCGAGGTCGCGGACGCGCTCCGCGCCGCGCTCGCGTGACCCGATCGCGGCTCAGATCACGAGGTGGAGCCGGCGCGCCGCGCAGGTGAGCTTCACCGCCGCGCCGTAGCGCAGCTCGATCGCGTCGGCCTCGATGCCGTCGCCGAACACCACGCCGCCGTCGTTCATCTCCGAGCGGATGACGAGCGGCTCGCGCTCCTCGAGGAGGCCGGCGGTCAGCTCGGTGGAGGTGGCGACGCTCGGCCAGGCCTCGCGCACGAGGTAGGCGAGGCGCCGCGCGCCCGGGCTCGGCAGCGACCAGTCGAGCCCGCGCTCGCGGTGGATGCTGCAGGCCCAGCCGCTCGCGCCGGTGCCGGTGGCCACGATCACCCCGCTCGAGGAGTGCCGCGCCTCGGCGCCGGCGCAGGCGATGCGGTAGCGCGCGCTCTGGTGGGTGCGGTGGCCGACGAAGATCTCGTTGAGCGCGGCGAGCCGCTGCCCGTCGTCGGTGCGCGCCTCCACCATCGTGCGCTCCTCGACCGGGGCCTCGCCGGCCGCGGCGGCGTGGA
>JAUHXR010000065.1 GCA_030426845.1 Polyangia bacterium
CCCACACCGCGTCCTCGTCGCGCAGCTCGTCGTTGCCCATCCGCTCCTTGAGCTGAGCGAGGATCTTCTCGGAGGTCTTCACCCCGATGTCGGCGGTCAGCAGGACCTCCTGCATCTCGTCGAGCAGCTCCGGATCGATCTCCCGCTTCTTGCCGAAGAGGCGCGCGAGCCGGGCGATGAACCCGCCCCGGGTCGAGGCGAGCCCCTTGCGGAGCGCCTTGACGTCGTCGGCGCTCGCGCCCCGCTTGGCGGCTGGCGCCGCGGGCGCTTCCTCGGCTTCGTCTTCGCCTTCGTCTTCGTCTTCGTCTTCGTCCGGCTCGAACGCGGCGGGCTCTTCTTCCTCTTCCTCGGGCTCGTCCGCGGGCGCCTCTTCCTCTTCCTCGGGCTCCGCCGCTGGCGCCTCGGGCTCCGGCACGGGCTTCGCGGCCTTGGGCTTGGCCGCCTTGGCCGCCTTGGCCGCTTTGGGCTTGGCCTCACGGGCCGGCTCGCGCCGCTCGGACGGTTCGGTGCGCGCCGGGAGCTCGGGCTCCTTCTTGCGCAGGAAGAACCAGGCGATCAGGGCGACCACTACGACCGCCGCGACGACGCCGATTATCGTCTCCATCAGGGGCTCCTTACCCGTCTCAGGCCCATCCTCCGGGGCCGAGGGCGGCCCACTATAGGAAGCGGCCGCGACGCGAGTCAACGCGCCGCTCGGCTCTCAGGACCCCGGATCGATCCGGTCGGCGAGCGCCCGCGCGCGCCGCTCGATCGCGCTCGCCTCCTCGCGGGTCGGCGGCGCCTCGCCGTAGGCCGCGCGCTCGACGTCGCGGGTCACGTGCGTGACCTCGCCGCGCACCTCGCTGGCTGCGCGGGTGGCGAGCTCGCGGGCCGTCCAGAAGGCCCACCATCGCCGGGTCGGCGCGAGCGCTTCGGCGAGCGGCCGGTAGCCACCGAGCACCACCTGGCGCAGGCTGCGCAGGCCGACACGCGCGTCGCTCCATTCGCCACGGTGGGGCACGCGCACCCGCGCGGTGGCCGACTCGTAGCCAGGGGCGGTGGCGGTGAGGGTCCACTCGCCCTCGGCGAGCCCGTCCAGGCGGAAGGCCCCGGCCGCGTCCACCGTCGCCTCGCGCGGCTCGCCCGGGCCGCTCAAGGACACGCGCGCGACCCCGATCGGTCGGGCCTCGTCGGCGTCGAACACGCGCCCTCCGACGTCGCGGCTGGTCGCGGTGCGCGCGGTGGCCGCGGCGGCCGCGATCCCCGGCGGCGCGGGCAGCTCGTCCGCGCCGGACGCCGGCGCCGGCGTCGAGGGGCGGCCGCGACGCGAGGCGAGGGCGACCCCAACGAGGCAGATCAGGATCGAGCCGACCAGCCAGGGCCAAGGGGCGCCGCCCCCCAGCTCGACGTGGAGGGCGACCGGCGGGCTGCTCGCCGCCGGCCGCCAGGGCGCGTCGCTCTGAAAGCGCGCGGTGAGGCTCGGCGCCTCGACCACGGAGTCGATCGTCAGGTCACGGGCGAAGCGGCCGTCGTCGTCCGTCAGGAGCGTCACGAGGTGGGTCTCGTCGAGGAAGATCCCGACGGCCTTGCGGGCGAGCGGTCGCTCCGAGGTCGACAGGCGCCCGGCGATCTGGACGGTCTGCCCGCTCGCGATCGTCGACGGGGTGGCGGTCAGCGTCAGGTGGGTCGGCCGCAGCCTCACCACCAGGACCTCGGTTTGGGCCGCCGCGCGCAGCTCGTCCCCCGGCGTCCGCACCACGAGCCGCCCGGCCGCGGGCGGCCCGAGCGCGTCGCTCGGCACGACGAAGACCACCGCGCCGTCCTCGTCGGTCGTCCCCTCGGCCAGCACCTCGCGCAGCTCGTTGCCGAGCGTGATCGCGAGCCCCGCGCCGCCGAGCCGCGACTCGGCGTGGACCCGGAAGGCGTGGGTCGACCGGCTCAGATCGATCCGATCCAGCCGGCCCACACCCTCGAGCGCCATCCCGAGCCGCACGTGCGCGCGGGCCAGATCGAGGCGCTGCTCGACGCGCACCCCGCGGTAGCTCTCGTCGCCCGGGTAGTCCGCCTCCACTCGGTACTCCGACTGGGCGAGCTCGAAGGCCGCGCTCACCTCGCCGCGCCCGTCCGTCCGGCCCTCGGCCCGGCCGACGGCCAGCCGGTCGTCGATCGGGTAGACGCGCATCGTCACGGCGCGGTCGGGGAGGGGGTCGCCCCGATCGTCGCGGAGGGTGCCGACGAGGCGCGCGCCGGTCGGGAGCCGCTCGACCTGGAGCTCGATCCGCGTCTCGGCCCGCACGTGGACGATCGGCTGTGCGCGCGCAGGGCACGCGGCCCCCAGCAGCCCGGCTCCCAGCAGCCCCGCGATCCCGATTGTCGCGACCCCGCGGGCCGCACGGTCCGTCACTCTGAGCCCGGCGCGCACCTCAGGACCGTGCCGCTCGTGCCGTACGCTATCAAGCAAGACGTGACCGGCTCTGGCGCATGTCGATTGAATCGCGAGCCCGCCTCGATCGATAATCCGAGGGGCGTGAAGGATTCCGTCCGGGGAGCGTCCCTGATCCTCGGGGGAGAAGAGGTCGGAGAGTGAGCACCACCCCCGGCGATCGGCGAATGGCGCCGGTACGGCGAAGCGGAACGGCGAGGCTCGGGCGCCTGCTGTCGCTGAGCGCGCTCGCCGCGCTGCTCGCGGTGGGCGTGACCGCCTACGCCGACGCGCGCACCGACTACTTGATCCGCGCGCTGCGCACCTCGCAGATGTTCCGCGTGCGCACCCAGGCCGCGATCTCGCTCGGTGGGGCCGAGACGTCACCGGAGGTCGTCGAGGCGTTGACCGGCGCGCTCGGCGACGATCACCCCGCGGTGCGCGCCGCGGCCGCGGCCGCGCTCGAGCGTCACGGCGATCCCGACGCGCTCCCAGCGCTCCGCGAGGCGGCGCGCGATCGCGAGGCGGTGGTCCGGAGCGCGGCGACCCGAGCGGTGCGCGCGCTCGAGCGGGTCGCGCGGACGCGCCCTCGCTCCACCCCGACCGACCCGCGGCCGAGCCGGCCCTCGGGTGGACAGGCCCAGTACTACGTGGCCGTCGGGACGCCCGGCACGAAGGTTCGTGGGATCGATCGCGAGGCGCTGCGGTCCGCGCGCGCCGCCATCGAGCGGAGCGCGCAGGAGATCGGCGGCGTCCGGATCGCGCCCGACGGCGAGCGTCCGGGCGCAGCCCAGCGGGTGATCAGCGAGGACGGCCTCGTCGGCTTCTTCATCGACAGCTCGATCGTGGCGGTCGAGGAGCGGCCGGGCGGCGCGCTGCGGGCTCAGGTCTCGGTGATCCTGCAGTCGTACCCCGACCGGAACATCCGCAGCATGCTCAGCGGGGCCGCCACGGTGACCGGCGGCTCGGGAGCGACCCTGCGCCAGCAGGCCATCGAGGGGGCGTTCCGCGGCGCGCTGCGGAGCCTGCCCCAGGCGATGGCCGCGGGCGCGGCCGCGGCGGGCGCTGGGCCCGGCGGCGGAGGGTCGTCCAGACGGTCCCGGCGCGGGAGGCGACGATGACTCCGGCGGTGAAGCGGTCGCGAGCCGCCGCGGGCCGCGAAGTGGACACATGCGCCCCGCGGTCGCTATTTTTTCGAATCACGGAGATCGTGGTGATGAGGACGGAATCCCGATGACCGCTGAGGCACAGCCGTTGCCCAAGCCCCAGAGCCCGCCCAAGCGGAGGCTCCGGAACTTCCTCCTCGATTCGCGGTTCCAGCTCAAGTACACGGGCGCGGTCGTCATCGTGACCGTGATCACGTCCGTCATCATCACGGGGATCGTTGGCGGCTGGGCCGGCCAGAAGGCCTACGAGTTCTCGCGCGGCCAGTCCGAGATGCTGACCATGCAGCAGGGCGGGGCGATGGACGTCTCGGACGAGCTGCAGGAGTTCCTCGAGGAGGAGGCCCGGCAGCGCGACGAGGAGGTCAAAGACCAGATCGTCAGCACCATCGTGCAGATGGTCATCAGCGTGACCCTGGTGCTGACCTTGATCCTCGGCATCACCGGCATCGTGATCACCCACCGGATCGTGGGCCCGGCCTACAAGCTCAAGCTCCTGCTGAGCGACGTCGCGAGCGGCAAGTTGAACATCAAGGGCGGCCTGCGCAAAGGCGACGAGCTGCAGGACGTGGGCGACGCGTTCAAGTCGATGGTGGCGGCCCTGCGCGATCGCCGCGAGGAGGAGCTCGCCCAGGTCGAGGAGATCCTCCAGGCCGCGCGGGACAGCGAGGTCGACGAGGACGTGGTTGCCAAGATCGCCGAGCTCCGCGAGCGCCTGCGCGCGACGCTGGACACCTGAGCGCCGGACAGTCGAGCGTCGGACAGTCGAGCGCCGGGGCTGAGCGCTGGCGAGCTGAGCCGTCGCCTCAGAACGCGTTGTCGAGGTAGTCCACCGCCGGCTCCTCGCCGTCGAAGGTCACCGACACCGCGTCGAAGCGCGCCGCCGCGCCGCGCAGGCCGTGTGCGCGCATCCAGGTCGCGGCCGCGGCCCGCAGCCGCGCCACCTTGGTCGGGGAGATCGTCTCGAGGGGCGAGACCAGACGCGCGTGCCGGCGGGCCCGCACCTCGACGAAGCAGTAGAGCCGGCCCCGGCGCGCGATCAGATCGATCTCCGCCCGGCCGACGCGCGCGTTCTGCGCCACGATCGCGAAGCCCTGACGACGGAGTCGCTCGGCGACGATCGCCTCGGCCCGGGCTCCCAAGGCGGCCGCGGCCGCGCGCTCCGTGCGTGACATGCGACCCCCATCGGGCTGGGGGGGCGGCGGTTTCGTGGCCCACGACGCGAAACGGCCCACCTCCGAGGGGAGGCGGGCCGCCGCGATCGACCTCGGAGAGGCCAGCGCTACTCCTGCGGGCAGGCCTCGAAGATCGTCGGGTCGAGGTTCCGCTCGTCCTCGGGCTTGCGGCAGGGCACGCAGTACCCGCCGCGCACGCCCTCGCCGCCGGCGGTGACGAAGCCACGCTCGCCGCCCTCGAGGCAGCGGAAGCCGTCGCCGCAGTCGCAGAGCGGGATGTTGGTGTCGCCGGTGTCGGAGCTGCAGCGGCAGCTGCAGAACACCTGGTTGTTCACGGTCTGGCGATCGATGCAGCCCGCGGGGCCGCCCGTCGCGTCGCAGACCACCTCGGGGTTGCCGCTGAGCTGATAGACCATGCAGACGCGGGTGCGGCACTGCACCGAGCTCGTCTCCAGGTACACCTCCTGCGGGTCGAAGCCGCCCGCCGGGATCGACTCGGGGACGCACGGATCGCCGACCGGCGAGCCCGTGCAGGCCGAGGCGGCGCAAACCACCGCGAACAGGGCGGAAGCGGAGAACAGGAGCCTGACCGACCGATGCATACCGAGCTACTCCAGATCTTGGGACCCCGGATCTTGAGACCCAAGGTCGCCCCTAGGCGAGGGTTCCCTCTCGATCGTGACTTGCATTCGCGAGAGCGCGGCCTTTGGGGCCACCAGCGAACCGGCGGAACGCTACGTCGTTGCGGCGAAGGGTGTCAAGACCCCGCGTAACCCCTTGACAATTATCGCGAGTACTCAATACGATGGCGCCCTTCGAGGTTGTATGGCCTCGATATTACAGGTGATTTTCGGCTTCATGCCACACCTTTTTCGACAGTCTTTCGAGCCTGTTAGTCATTCGAGCATTGGGGACGAGCCCATGAGGCAACACCTTCGGGTTGCGACGGTCATCGGTCTTTCGAGCGCGATGGTGGCGATGGCGCTGGGCGCGTGGAGCGCCACGACGGCCCACGCCCAGGACATGGTGTTCAACGTGGAGGAGACGGGGCAGCCGCCCGCGCCCCCCGCCGAGGGACCCCCGTCCGAGGCTCTCGCCAACGCCCTCCGGCTCTACCAGCAAGAGCGCTACATGGAGGCGTCGGTCCAGTTCCAGCGCGTGGTCGAGGGTGAGACCCAGGACGCGCCGGCGAACGTGCAGAAGGCGCAGTTCTTCCTCGGGAAGGCGCTCTACCACCTGCGCTTCTACCAGTCGGCGCTCGCGATCTTCGACGAGATCACCCAGCAGGGGCAGGGCCACAACTACTTCGGCCAGACCCTGCAGTGGCTGGCCCAGCTCGCCACCCAGCTCCCCGAGCCGGCGGGCATCATCGAGAAGGTCGGCCGCTACGGCACCGACCAGCTCGAGCAGTTCAACACCGCGGAGAGCAGCGGCCTCTACAACCAGCTCATCTACCTCATGGGTCGGTTCAAGTACTCGCAGGGCGAGTTCGAGGAGGCTATCCGGCTCTTCCAGCAGGTGGATCGCCAGAGCGACTACTACGTCTACGCGCGCTTCTTCGAGGGCATCGCCCACGTCCGGACCCGCCGCGCGCAGCCGGCCATCCAGGCGTTCCGCGCGATCGTGGACGCGATCGAGGAGGGCGTGACCGGCGTCGAGGACACCAGCCGCATGCGCGATCTCGCGTGGCTCTCGCTCGCGCGCGTCTACTACACCGCGGCCAACCGCACGAACGCGGAGACCGGCGAGCGCACGATCGACGGCACGCTCCTCGGCAACGCGGTCATCGCCTGGAACGAGATCGGCACCGGCTCGGAGTACTGGCTCGACGCCCTCTTCGAGGAGTCGTGGGCCTTCTTCCTCGCCGACGAGTACTCGCGCGCGATGGGCAACATCCACACGCTCTTCTCGCCCTACTTCGACGACGCCTACTACCCGGAGGCGCTCGTCCTCAAGGCGGTGATCTTCTTCTCGGCGTGTCAGGTCGACAACGCCGAGGCGATGATCTTCCAGTTCCATGAGCGGTACGACCCCGTCCAGGCCGAGCTGCAGTCCACCCTCGGCCAGTTCGAGGACAACCAGCAGTTCTTCGACTTCCTCCAGCGCGTCCGCGCCGGGGAGGCGAACCTCTCGCCCCGGATCCGCGGCGTCGTGAGCTCCGCGCTCTCCGACCGCACGCTCCTGCGTCACGTCGAGTACGTCCGGCTCCTCGAGGCCGAGGAGGCCCGCCTCAACCAGGCCCCGAGCGAGTTCAAGGACAGCAGCCTCGGCAGCCGGATCCTCCAGGACATCTTCGTGGCGAAGTCCTTCGCGATCGACCAGACGGGCGACCTCGCCCGCGGCCGGTACAACCGCCTGATCGACGATCTCAACGAGCTCATGAACCAGGTGGACACCGTCGAGCTCGAGATCGCGACCTTCCAGCGTGGCCAGCTCTCGCAGGAGATGCAGGAGCAGCAGACGCAGGTGGCGCGCTCCGGCGGCCTCAACGTCGAGGTCGACGAGGAGCACCAGATGTGGCCCTTCGACGGCGAGTACTGGCGTGACGAGCTCGGGTTCTACCGGCAGCAGGTCACGTCGCAGTGCGGTCGTTAGCGAGCATTGGCTCGCGGGCGGTCGGGACGCTCGACCGCCCCTCTTTGCTTGAGATTTGCTGAGTGACTCAACGGCGCGCGTCCACGACCTCGGAGCCGCGCGCCAGCGAAAAAAGGTGAGCAGCATGCGTCGCAAACTGGCCCTCCTCGTGGTGTGCTCGGCCCTCTTGGCCGCCGGCCTCCCGTTCGCGGTGGGAGCGCAGGACGACTCGGGATCGAGCGGATCCTCGGGCGCCTCCGGCGCACCCACGGGGATCCCTCCGGCGCCCCGGGGCGTCTGTATCCGCCCGGCGGCGAACTCGAACGTCGAGGACTGTCCGGCGAACGCCCCGCCGCCCAGCAAGCGCGGGGGCGCGCGGCCGGGCACCGGGGACACGGACGTCGCCTCCCACTTCCGCGAGACCAAGCGCCAGGCGGAGGAGAGCCGCGGTGGGCCGACCGGTCCGAGCATCGAGCTCGACGCCGCGACGCGCCGCAACCGCGACCGGATCGAGGTCCGCGCGCAGCGGCTGCTCCAGCGTGAGGTCCAGGTGCTCGAGCGCCTGGTCAGCCGCACGCGCGCCGGCGACCCGCGCGGCGCCGACTACCTGCTGCGTCTCGCGGAGACGTACTTCGAGATGCAGCAGTTCTACAACACGCAGGCGCGCAACCTCGACCAGCCGATCTTCGAGGCGCGCGAGGCGAAGAACGGCGAGAAGGTCCGCCAGCTTCGTCAGCGTCAGCAGAGCGCGGAGCAGCAGCTCCAGCGCTTCCGGCAGGAGGCGATCCGCACCTACGCGCGGCTCGTCCGCGACTTCCCGAACTACCGCAACATGGACCAGGTCCTCTTCTCGCTGGCCTTCGGCCTCGAGGAGATGCGGCAGTTCCAGCGCGCGCGGCAGGTCTATCACCGGCTGATCAAGGGCTTCCCCCAGAGCCGCTTCATCCCGCACGCCTACCTCTCGTTCGCCGAGTACTACTTCGGCGAAGGGGACATGCGGGCCGCGCAGCAGTTCTACAACAAGGTCACGGAGATCCCACCCGAGCGAAACCCGGTCTACGGGTACGCGCTCTACAAACAGGCGTGGGCGCTCTACAACCTCGAAGACTTCCGCGGAGCGCTAACCCAGTTCGTGCGGGTGATCGAATTCGCCCAGCAGAACCCGGACGCGCGCGACTCCGCCAACCTCTCTCGACAGGCGAGGCGCGAGCTCGTCTTACCTTACTCTCGCGTCGGGACACCGAGACGCGCGCTGGAGTTCTTCCGTCGCTACGCGGCTGACGAAGACCAAGCCCTCGAGATGCTCGAGAGCTTAGCTGAGCTCTATTACGACACAGGCAACTGGCCAGAGACGATCGAGGTCTACCACCGGTTAATGGCGGAACGGACCCAGGGTCCACGGCTCTGTTACTGGCAGAGCCGCGTCACCAACGCGGTGATATCCAGCCGGCCGAAGGACGACCAGGTCACCGAGGTCCGGCGGCTGGTGGACGTCTACGAGAACTTCACCGAGGGCAGCCACCCTCGGGAGTCGGTCACCGAGTGCAAGCAGGCCACCGCGGCGATCCTCGTGTCGCTCGCGACCGCCTGGCACCGCGAGGCGATCGGCACCGACGACCAGCCGGGCACCAACGACCGCAACACCATGCGTGCGTCGGCGGCGCTCTACCGCGTCGTGCTTGACCGGTTCCCCGACATGGAGGAGATGCAGTTCCCCAACATCGACCGGCGGGACTGGCCGACGCGCTACCGCGTCTCCTACTTCTACGCGGAGCTCCTCTGGCGGATGGAGGACTGGGCCCAATGCGGCCCGGCCTTCGACTCGGTGGTCGAGCAGAACCCGCAAGGCGAGTTCACACAGGACGCCGCCTACGCGGCGGTGCTCTGCTACAACAACCTCTACCAGCAGCAGTACTCCTCCCGAGAACGTACGACCCGCGAGAGCGGGGCCGAGGGAGGCGAGGACTGCTCACGGTTGAGAGGCCGGCGACGGCAGGCGTGTGAGCGCGCGGCCGAGGAGGCCGAGCAGGCCAACCAGTACGTCCCGCGCGAGCTGACCGCGACCGAGAGCGGCATGCTCAACGCGTTCCAGCGCTTCGTGTGCTTCGTCCAGGACAGCGACGAGCTGCCCACGATCAAGTACCGGCGCGCCCGCATCTTCTACGAGTCGAACCGCTACGAGGAGGCGGCGCTGCTCTTCCGCGACATCGCGCTGAACCACCGGGACAGCGAGCTGGCGGAGTACGCGGCCAACCTCTACCTCGACTCGCTGAACATCCTGGGCACGCAGTGGCAGCGCACGCAGTGCATCAACGACATCCGCGACAACATCGAGCCGCTGTCCGGCGCCTACTGCGCCAACAGCTCGGCCCGCGATGAGCACCCTGACCTCTGTCAGGTCCTCGATCAGCTCCGCTGCGACACCCTCCGGCTCCAGGCCGAGGCGGCGCAGCGCGAGGAGCGGTTCCGCGACGCGGCGGGGATCTACGTGAGCATCGCGCGCGAGCACCGCGAGTGCGGTCGCCTCGACGAGGTGCTCTACAACGCGGCCCTCAACTACGAGGCCGCCCGCCTGCTCGGCCGCGCCATCCGGACGCGAACCGTCCTCATCAGCAACTTCCCGCAGAGCGAGCTGGCGCGGCGCGCGATCTTCCTGGTCGGCGCGAACTACCACGCCCTCGCGATCTACAACCAGGCGGCCGAGTGGTACGAGCGCTTCGCGCGCGAGTACCCGGGCGAGGACGGCAGCAGCTGCACCGACGAGCAGCGGGAGGCCGGCACCTGCGCCATCGCCCACGAGGCGTTACAGAACGCCGTGTTCTTCCGGCTCGGTCTGGGCCAGGAGGACGAGGCGATCGCCAACGCAAACCTGTACGAGCGGAACTACCGGCGGCGTATGCCGCAGGAGACCTCGCAGGTTCAGTTCTCCCTCGGCTCGATCTACGAGCGCCAGGAGGACTGGAACCGTCTCTTCAACCACTACCGCAACTGGCTCCGCTCCTACGGGCGCAGCGCCCTGCCGCACGAGGTCATCATGGCCAACGTGCAGATGGGCGTCGCCAAGTGGCGGCTCGATCAGCGCGGCGAGGCGCGGCGCTACTTCGAGGCCGCGACGCGGGAGTGGCAGCGCAACGCCGGTGAGCGCATCGCGGGGCTCGACGACGTGAGCGACGCCGACCGGCAGCTCTACCTCGTGCGCGCGAAGGACGCGACGAGCGAGGCGCTGTTCTACCTGGCGGAGTACCTCTACGCCGACTTCCGGGCGATCCGCTTCCCGCGGTTCCACGGCGGTCGAAACCTCGAGCGGGTCCAGCGCTGGGCGGAGAACGACTTCGCCGGGTGGCTGACCCAGAAGCGTGAGGCTCTCGTGGCGGCCGAGGCGGCCTACAACCTCATCGCGGAGCTCGAGATCCCGGAGTGGGAGATCGCTGGCGCCGCGCGGGTCGGGGAGATGTACCGGAGCTTCATGGATCAGATCCGTGAGGCGCCCATCCCCGAGGAGATCGAGAACGACGACGAGCTGTACGGGATCTACGTCGACGCCCTCGAGGCGGCGGCGCGACCCCTGCAGGCGCAGGCGATGGACAAGTTCGAGTTCTGCCTGACCACCGCGACGCGCGTCCGCTGGTTCAACGAGTACTCGACGCAGTGCGAGACCGAGCTGAACCAGCTCGATCGCGCCCGCTACCCGATGGCGGCCGAGCTGCGCGGGGAGGCGAGCTACATCCAGCGCCAGATCGCGCGCCCGGGTGCGGTGACCCTCGACGCGAACCAGGAGGACGACGTCGGCGGGGCTGGCGAGAACGAAGTGCCGGTCGAGGGAGGTTCCGAATGAGCTCCGTCATCCGTACGCGCTGGATCCAGCGGCTGGGGCTGCTCGCCACGTTCGCGCTCGCCGCGGGCTGGGCGGGCTGCGGCGGCGGCTCGGGCGACGACAACGTGGCCACGGGGGAGGGCGGCAACGTCATCCGCACCGCCGGCGGCGCGGCCGTCTCCGAGGAGGCGCACAATCACTGGACCGAGGCGATCGCCATGTTCCGCACCAACGACGGCGCGGAGGGCACCTGGAACCCGCAGACCTGCCAGGCCACGCTCGGCAAGTTCGAGCAGGCCAACAGCGCGCAGGGCGGTAACTTCACCGAGGCCATCTACATGATGGGCGTGGTGTCGGGCCGCTGCGGCGACGACGAGACCGCGCTGGGTCACTACCGGCGCGCGCTCGAGACGAACGAGAACTACTGTGGCGCCCGGGTCGGTGTCGGCATCGCCGACATGCGGGCCGGCCGCACGGGCCCCGCGCGCCAGCACTTCGAGCGCGCGATCCGCGACGACAACCAGTGCACGTCCGCGTACGTGAACCTGGCGATCATCCAGCGGAGCAACGAGGGCGAGGTCCGCGAGGCGCTGAACAACCTGCGCCGCGCGCTCGCGATCGAGTCGGACTACCTCCCGGCCTTCAACCAGATGGCGCTGCTCTACCTCGGGCAGGCGGAGGACAACCAGCAGATGCTCGACCTCGCGGAGGTCGTCTGCCGGCAGGCCCAGATCATCAACGGGAACTACGCGCCGATCTACAACACCTGGGGGCTCATCAACGTCCGCCAGGGCAACATCATCGCGGCCCTCGCGAAGTTCGAGCGAGCGTTCAACCTCGACGCGGACTTCTTCGAGGCCTACATGAACTTCGGCCAGCTCACGATCAGCTTCCGTGGCTACCAGGACGCGGCGCGGGCCTTCACGCGGGCGCGCGAGCTGCAGCCGCAGAGCTACGACGCGGTCATCGGCCTCGGGGCGGCCCAGCGCGGCCTCAACCAGCTCGACGAGGCCGAGGCCACCTACCGGGCGGCGATGGAGATCGACGGCCAGCGGCCGGAGGCCTACTTCAACCTCGGGCTGCTGTACCAGGACTTCAAGGGCGGCAACGTCCCCGACCTGCGCCAGGCCCAGCAGTTCTACGAGCAGTTCACGCAGCGGGCGGGGAACACCCCGCGCTACTCGGAGACGGTCGAGAACGTGACCCGTCAGTGCCGTCGGCGGCAGCAGCGCAGCGGCCGCCGTCGCGAGGGTCAGAGCGAGTGGGTCGGCGACTGCCGCCCCGGTCGCGTCCAGCAGATCGTCGAGTCGATCCGCGTTCAGGAGGAGCTGCAGGAGATGCAGCGCCAGATGCAGCAGCAGCAGGGGGCGACCCCGCCGGCCGAGGGTGGCGGCGAGGGCGGCTGAGCCCTCCACTCCACCGGAACGGCCCCCGGGAGGCCGCTCGCCAGCCGGCGGGCGGCCTTCGTCACGCCGGGGGTCGAATCGGCGGTCCGCGTTCGCTGAGGAGGGGCGCTCGCCCGTTCAGTGAAACGTGCACTTTGTCGGAACTTGTCCGGACCCTCGCTGTCGGACCGGGCGACGGGAAAGACAGGGGCCCTCGGTGGCAGTCGGGCGTTGACCAAGGTGGGTCGCCGCGAGTAGGCTTCGCACCGCCATCGGTCTCGTTTCGGTAGTGATCGAGGGCAGTTCAGGTCGAACACGATTGGATCGGGAGAGCCCGTCATGAAGAAGCTGTTCACTGCATTCGGATTCGCGATGGTCGCAGGCGTCTCGCTCGCCATGCTCGCCCCCACGGGAGTGGAGGCGCAGGACGGCGGTGGAGAGACCACCTACGACTTCGAGGACGACCTGGTCACGGGTGACCTGGTCCGCCCCGACGGCGAGATGCTCAACGTCCGCCGGCGTGGCCGTCGAGCGTCGCTCATCCGGGTGCGCGAGCACTTCATCCCCGAGATGTTGAAGTCCGTAGAGAACCTGTAAAGAGCGCAGTCTTCTTTTGGAGATCGCAATCGTCTTTGCGGGCGTCATCGTCGCGAGAGCGGCGAGATGGAGGCTAGGGTGAGCGACGGCAAGGTTCCGATCAGTTTTAAGGTCTACAAGGGTGACGAGCTCACTCGCACCGAGACCTTGACCCAGGACATCATCAAGGTCGGCAAGCTGCCTTCGAGCCACCTGCGGATCGAGGACGACAACGTCTCTCGAATGCACGCGGTGATCGAGGTGACGTCCCCCGAGGAGATCTTCATCATCGATCTCGGGTCGGCGGCGGGCACGATCGTCAACGGCAAGAAGGTCAACAAGACCCAGCTGAAGACGGGGGACGAGATCGTCCTCGGCGACACCCGCGTGGTGGTCGAGATCGGGGCCGCCGAGGCGGCGGTCTCCGACGACGAGCCGGCCACCGTGGTGAGCGCGGCGCCCGAGGCGGCGATGCCTTCGGAGCCGGCGCCCGCGTCGGCCCCGCCGAACCCCTTCGCGGCTCCCGCGAAGCCGGCCGGCGCGCCGCTGCACAACCCCTTCGCGGCCCCGGCGGCTCCGGCGGCGAGCGCAGCCCCCGCGGCGGGCGCGAGCGGCTACGGCATCCTCGCGAGCGGCCCGCCGGTGAACCCGGCCGAGGTCGAGAGCCACCAGTCCGCGGCCGAGGTCGTCGTGATGTGGGGCGACATGAGCGTGCTCCACGTCGAGCACCTCTCGCCGCCGCGTCCCTTCTACATCGGTGAGGGCAAGGACTCCGACTACCTCGTCGAGAGCTCGGTGCTCGGCGCCAGCCGGATGCCCGTCGTGACCCAGGCGGGAGGCGGCGTCGCCGTGGTCGTGCCGGACGGCGC
Organism: Polyangia bacterium; assembly: GCA_030426845.1. Taxonomy (GTDB): domain Bacteria; phylum Myxococcota_A; class Polyangia; order Polyangiales; family Sandaracinaceae; genus JAUHXR01. The sequence goes on from JAUHXR010000065.1 coordinate 13,958, forward strand.
GGACGGCTTCGTCCAGGTCGGCGACCAGCAGATGTCGTTCGCGGATCTCAAGGCCGGCGGCAAGCTGCAGCCCTGCTCCGAGATGGCGGGCGCGATGCAGTACCCGCTCCCCGAGGGCGCGACCGCGACCGTCAACTACAAGGGCTTCACCTTCCGCACCAAGGCGACCCCGATGGGGAAGCGGGTCGGCGGCGGCATGGAGATCGAGTGGAAGCGCTACATCTGGACGGCGGTCTCGCTCGGCGTCCACGCGGCGTTCCTGCTGATGTTCTACTTCCTGCCTCCGCGGCCGGCGTCGCTGTCCCTCGACCTCCTCTCGGCGGACTCCCGCCTGGTCGAGTACCTGATGGAGCCCCCGGAGACGGCCGAGGAGGAGACTCCGGAGTGGCTCCAGGAAGACCAGATGGACGACAACGAGGGCGGCACCGGCAAGCGCCATCGCGACGAGGAAGGCGCGATGGGCGAGGAGTCCTCGGAGAAGACGAACAACCGCTACGGCATCGAGGGTCCGGCCGACAACACCGACCCGCAGATGGCCCGCGAGCAGGCTCGTGAGCAGGCGGCGAACGTCGGCGCGATCGGCGTCCTCCGTGCGATGACCGGCTCGTGGAACTCGCCCACCTCGCCTTACGGCGCGGACGTGGCCCTGGGCAACGACCCGATGAGCGCGATCGGCGCGCTCATGGGTGACCAGATCGGCAGCAACTTCGGCTTCGGCGGCCTGGGCCTTCGCGGCACCGGTCGCGGTGGCGGCGGCACCGGCGAGGGCACGATCGGCCTCGGCAACCTCGGCACGATCGGCCACGGCGGCGGCGGCGGCACCGGCTCGGGCTACGGCCGCGGGGCGGGCGGCCTGCGCGGTCGCTCGGCTCGGGTCCCGCGGATCCGCACCGGCAACGCGGACGTCCGCGGCTCGCTCTCCCGCGAGGTCATCCGGCGCGTCATCCGGCGCCACATCAATGAGGTCCGGTTCTGCTACGAGCAGGAGCTCAACCAGCGCCCCGACCTCGAGGGTCGCGTCTTGGTCAGCTTCATCATCTCGCCGACCGGCGCGGTCCAGTCCGCCACGGTGGGCAACTCGACCATCAGCAACGCGCGGGTCGAGGGCTGCATCGTCCAGGCGGTTCGCCGCTGGACCTTCCCGGCACCCGACGGTGGCGGCGTGGTCGGCGTCAACTACCCGTTCGTCCTGTCCAGCCAGGGCTGACACGCATCCCAAGCGCGGCCGGGGCGACCCAGCCGCCGCGCCAAAGAGGCCGGGCCACTCGCCCGGCCTCTTTGCGTTGGGGGACCGGGGGCGCGGCTCGCGGGGGGCTCGGGCCGGCCCGATCGGTGGGCTCGTCGCGGGCAAGAGGCGCCGATCGGCTCCGCCGCGCGGGGGCGGTGGCGGTCGCGAGATCGCGTCTCCGAGGCGCCGTGGACGCGCGCGCGCGGCGCGGACCCCGCCGAGATTGAATAACGCCGCCTAAACGCACGGGAAAACGCTTGAGTCCCGCGGCCCGTGTTGCGTAGTATCGCAGCGGTTTTCGGGGCGCCGTGGGCGCCCAAGAGGAGACACTCGATGAACCGCCTTCAGGCCCTGTCCGTCGGCCTCTTCACCTTCGTATTCATGATCGGGGGGAACTGCTCGCGCACGCGCGTCGAGTCGATCAACCGGATGAACGAGGGCGTGGTCCTCGCGGCCCAGAAGCAGTACGTGCAGGCCGCCGAGAAGCTCGAGAGCGCGACCGCGGTCGATCCGACGAACGACCAGGCGTACTGGAACCTCGCGATCGTGCACATGGAGATGCACAAGTTCGAGCGCGCGCGCGAGGACCTGCAGCGCGCGATCGACGTCAACGGCGACGTCGCGGGCTACCACGAGAAGCTCGGCACCGTGCTCATGGAGCTCGAGAACTGGGAGGGCGCGCAGCGCGCGTTCGCCCGCGCGATCGAGCTCGACGAGGGCCTGTTCAAGGCGCACTACAAGCTCGCTCAGGTCCACGAGCGCCTCGACAACCCGCAGGAAGCGTTGCGCGAGTACACGCTCGCGGTCCAGACCGGCCCGCGCTTCATCGAGGGCTACCGGAGCCTCGGCCGGCTGTACGCGGACCTCGACTACCTCGACGAGGCGGTCCAGGTCCTCCAGAGCGGCCTCCAGGTCGTGATCGAGGGCACCGAGGACGAGGCGCATCTGCACCATCTGCTCGGCACGGTGTTCCAGCAGCAGGGCGACTACGACGCGGCGGTGCGCGAGTTCCGCGCCGCGCTCGGGCTGATGCCGAGCCTCCGCGAGGCGCTCTTCGCGCTCGGCTGGACCTACTCGCTGCAGGACAACCGCGAGGAGGCGCGGCGCTACCTCAAGCGCTACGTCGACACGGCGGGCGGGGACGCGCCGTCGCACTACATCAAGGCGGCGCGCGATCGGCTCAACGACCTCGGGGGTCCGTAGCGATGCGCGAGCACCCGAGGCTCGACGACGCGTGAAGATCGCTTTCGAGCGTGGGTCGCTGCCTGGCAGCCATCCGCGCTCTTGTTTTTTGGCTCTCTGCTGCCCCGACCGCTCCAGCCCCGATCGCTCTAGCCCGGAGCGCGCGAGCGCAGAGAGACCGTAGGAGGTTCCTGTGTCCGAGACCGAGAACGAGGCCCCCGCGGAGCTCAGTGACGACGATCGCGCCAAGCTCGCCGAGCTGGACGAAGCGATCGAGAAGTACACCGGCCAGAAGCGCTGGACGGACGTCATCAAGGCGATGGTCGAGAAGGGCGACATCCACGTCGACCCGGCGCAGAAGGTCGAGCTCTACGCCGAGGCCGGCCGGATGTACCTCGACAAGTCGTCGAACCAGGCCGAGGCGATCAAGTGCTTCGAGAAGGTCCTGGAGCACGACAGCCACAACCTCGAGGCGATCGAGCAGCTCAAGGAGATGTACGAGAAGCGCCGCGACTGGGAGTCCCTCGTGGGCATCCGGCAGCGCGCCGCCGAGCGCATGGACGAGGCGGACCGGCTCTTCGAGTACATCGAGATCGCGAACCTCGCGACGCAGCGCCTGCGCAAGCCGGACATCTGCATCGCCCTCTGGGAGAAGGTCCTCGAGGAGGATCCGGAGAGCCACGAGGCGCTCGAGTCGCTGTCGCAGCTCTACGAGCGCGCGCGCGAGTGGGAGCCGCTGGCCCGCGTGCTCGACAAGCGCGTCAGCCAGATCGACGACGAGAACGAGCTCAAGCAGTCGCTGCAGAAGCTCGGCATGATCTACGCCGACAAGATCGGCGACGACGAGGGCGCGGTCAGCGCGTTCCGCCGCCTCCTGATGCTCGACCCGGACGACCGGCGCGCGCAGGAGCAGCTCAAGCGCCGCTACGTCGCGCTGCGCGCGTGGGACGACCTCGAGGACTTCTACGCCGCCACCGAGAAGTGGGACGAGCTCATCCGCACCTTCGAGCGTGAGGCCGAAGGCAAGGACACGACCGACGAGGAGCGCGCGCAGCTGCTCTTCCGCGCGGCGCGGCTCTGGCTCGAGAAGAACGACAAGCCCGATCGCGCGGCGCGCGCCTACGAGAAGGTCCTCTCGAAGGACGAGAACAACCTCGAGGCGGCCCTCGCGCTGAGCCCGATCTACGAGGAAGCGGGCGACGCCAAGAAGCTCGTGCGCGTGTACGAGATCCGGCTGCACCACGCGGAGGAGCCAGCCGAGCGCGTCCACCTCCTGCGCGAGTCGGGCCTCCTCTACGAGGAGAAGCTGCGCAAGCCGAAGTCCGCGTTCCGCTGCTTCGTCGAGGCGTTCAAGGCCGATCCCACCCAGGAGATCATCCAGGACGACGTGGCGCGGCTCGCCGAGGCGACGAACGGCTGGGACAAGGCGATCCAGGCCTACGCCGACGCGATCGAGGGCTCGACCGACATCGACGTCCAGGTGGAGCTGCGCCTGCAGCTTGGCCGCCTGCTGACCCAGGTCGAGAAGGTCGACGAGGCGATCGAGCAGTACCGCGCGGTCTACGACGCGCGCTCCGACAGCATGGAGGCCATCGGCGCGCTCGAGCAGCTCTACCGTCAGACGGAGCGGTACCGAGAGCTGCTCGAGGTCTACGAGCGCCGGATGGAGCTCGAGGGTGACCCCGAGGTGCGCCGTCAGCTCGCCTACGGGCGCGCGGGCTTGTTCCAGAACGAGCTCGGCGACGCGGACCGCGCCATCGACGCCTACCAGGCGATCCTCGACGAGTGGGGCGACGACGAGTCGGACGCCTACGCCGCGCTCGACGGCCTCTACTTCACCGAGGAGCGCTGGGCCGAGATGGCGCAGACGCTCGAGCGCCGCATCGACCTCGGGCCCGAGAGCACCGAGGAGCTGGCCGCGCTGAAGTTCCGGCTCGCGAACGTGCTCTCGGAGCACCTGGACGAGAAGGACCGCTCGCTCGGCCTCTACCGCGAGGTCCTCACGCTCCTCCCCGAGCACGACGGCGCGCGCGAGCGCCTCGAGTCGTTCCTCGAGGTCGAGATCGACGAGGACGGCAACGTGGTGGGCGCCGAGCTCGCCGCCCAGGCGGCCACGATCCTCGAGCCGATCTACGAGATGAACGGCCAGTGGGAGGCGCTGGTCAAGGCGCTCGAGGTCCTCGCGGACGCGTCGAGCCACGACCCGGAGCGCCGCCTCGAGATCCTCACCAAGGTGGGCGAGGTCTGCGGCACGCAGATCGGCGACCAGGCCCGCGCCTTCGACGCCTACGCGCGCGCTCTGCGGGTGATGCCGGAGAGCGTCGAGACCCTGCAGCGCCTCGAGCTGCTCGCGGTGGAGCAGAACCGCTTCGACGACCTCTACGCCCTCGTGGAGGAGCTCGCCGCGGCGACGACCGACCCCGACCTGAGCCGCGCGCTCTGGCTGAAGTCGGCGATGATCCACGACAACCAGCGCAACGACGTCGACAAGGCGGTTCACGCCTACAACCAGATCCTCGAGTCCGATCCCGGCGATCACGAGGTCCTCGACTGGCTCGACGCGCTCTACCGGCGCACCGAGCGCTGGCGCGACCTGCTCGGGGTGGTCCGGCGCAAGGCCGAGCTCGCGAGCGACCCCGAGCGTCAAGAGGAGCTCCTCGCGCAGAACGCGATGGTCTACGAGGAGATGCTCGAGGAGCCGGAGAGCGCGATCGGCGTCTACAACGACATCCTCGAGCTCGACCCGACCAGCCAGCGCGCGCTCGTCGCGCTCGACCGCCTCTACGAGCGGCTCGAGCGCTGGACGGACCTCGCCGACAACATCGGCCGCCAGCTGAGCATCGCCGACGACCCGGAGGCGCAGACCTCGCTCATGCTGCGCCTCGCGGTCCTGCGCGAGACGCGGATGGACGCGATCGAGGCCGCGATCGAGATCTACCGCGAGGTCCTCGACCGCGATCCCACCGTGCCGGCCGCGCTCGAGGCCCTCGAGCGGCTGATCCAGCGCGAGGACCAGCAGCTCGCGATCGCGGGCGTGCTCGAGCCGATCTACCGGGACTCGAGCCAGTACGAGAAGCTCATCCAGGTCCACGAGATCCAGGCCGCTCACGCGGAGAGCCCGGACATGCAGGTGGAGCTGCTCCACCAGATCGCGGAGCTCTACGAGGTCGCGCTCGAGGACTACGGAAACGCGTTCTACTCGTACGCGCGGGCTCTGGCGGCCGACCCGGCGGACCTCAACACCCAGGAGCAGCTCGAGCGCATCGCGCGCGCGACGGGCGCCTTCGAGCAGCTGGCGCAGGTCTACGAGGAGCGCGTCCAGGGGCTCGAGGATCCGGCGCTCGCCGCGCAGCTCCACGTCAAGGCGGCGACCATCCGCGAGGACCAGCTCGCCGACTACGACACCTCGATCGCGCACTACCAGCGCGTGCTCGCGATCGATCCCGACCACATCGAGTCGGCGACCGCCCTCGAGCGCCTCTTCCAGATGGCGGAGCGCTACGAGGAGCTCGCGCAGATCCTCCTCAAGAAGGCGCAGATCCTCGACATCCCCGACGATCAGAAGTCGCACCTCTACCGCGCGGCCGCGATCTACGAGGACCTCCTCGAGCGGCCGAACGACGCGATCGGCGTCTACCAGAAGGTGCTCGACGTCGACTCGGAGGATCTGCCCGCGCTCGACAAGCTGATCGAGCTGCACCTCCGCCTCGAGAAGTGGCCGGAGCTGCTCGGGTTCTACGAGCGCAAGGCCGACATCGTCTTCGACCCCGACGAGAAGAAGGCGCTCTACCTCGAGGTCGGCGCGGTCTACGAGCGCGAGGTCGGCGATGTCGACAAGGCGATCGACACCTACCAGCGCATCCTCGAGATCGATCCCGACGACCTCACCGCCATCCAGCGCCTCGACGCCCTCTACCAGGCGAGCGGAAACTGGGAGGAGCTCCGCAACATCCTCGAGCGCGAGGCGGAGCTCGCCGGCGACCCGAACGAGGTCATCTCCTACCGTTACCGCATCGCCGACCTCTGGGATCACCGGCTCGGTGACCCGGCCCGCGCGGTCGAGGGCTACCGCGACATCCTCGCGGTGATCCCCGATCACCAGCCGACCCTCGAGGCGCTCGAGCGGATGATCGCCGAGGGCAAGGAGCCCAACGAGGCGGCGCTCGTCCTCGACCCGATCTACCGCCAGTACGGCGAGTTCGAGCGGCTCGTCGCGGTCCTCGAGGTGCAGGTCGCGCACGAGGAGGATCCGGCGCGCAAGGTGGACCTGCTCCACCAGATCGCCGAGCTCCAGGAGGTTCAGCTCGAGCGCTCACAGGCCGCGTTCGAGGCCTTCGCGCGCGCGCTCCCGCACGACTTCGCGGCGGGCGGGGCCAACGAGCACACCCTCGGGAGCCTCGAGCGGCTCGCGGACGAGCTCGGCGCGTGGCCGCAGCTCACCGGGCTCTACGACACGGAGATCCAGAAGCTCCGCGAGAGCGCGCCGGACCAGCTGATCGACATGGCGCTGCGGGTCGCGCAGCACTACTTCATCCAGGTCGGCGACGTCGACTCGTCGATCGCGCGCTACCGCCTCGTGCTCGAGGCGGACGAGGCGCACCCGCAGGCCATCGAGGCCCTCGATCAGCTGTACGAGCAGACGGAGCGCTGGCCCGACCTCGCGGAGATCCTCGCCAAGGAGGCGCAGCTCGCGGCGACCCCCGAGGACGTGCTGAGCTTCCAGTTCCGCCTCGGCCAGGTCTACCAGCACCACCTCGGTCGGGTGGACGACGCGATCGGCCAGTACCGCGAGATCCTCGCGGCCGAGCCCGATCACAGCCAGTCGCTCGGCGCGCTCGAGATGCTGTTCGCCGAGGGCGTGCAGCCGCTGATGATCGGCGAGATCCTCGAGCCGCTCTACCGGATGAGCGAGTCCTGGGACCGGCTGGTCGGCGTGCAGACCGTCCAGCTCCAGTACCAGACCGATCCCGACGAGCGCGTGCAGCGGATGCACGCGATCGCGGAGATCGCCGAGGACCGCGCGGGCGATCACCAGACCGCCTTCGAGTGGATGCAGCGCGCGCTCCTCGAGCAGCCGCGGCACGATCACACGGTGGGAGAGGTCGAGCGCCTCGCGGCGATGCTCGACGGCTGGGGCCAGCTCGCCAACACCTACGCGGACGTCCTCGCCGGCGCCGAGGACGCCGAGACGATCGTCCCGACCGGCAAGGCCCAGGCGCGGGTCTACGAGCACGAGCTCGGCGACGTGCAGCGCGCGGTCGAGTCGTACCTCTTCGTCCTCAAGGCGCAGCCCGCGGACGCGGAGGCGCTCGAGAACCTCGATCGCATCTACTCCGAGCACGGCGCGCACGAGGCGCTCGCCGAGACCCTCAAGCGGCGCGTCGCGATCGCCGAGGACGACATGGAGCGCGTGGAGCTGAGCTTCCGGCTCGGTCAGGTGCTCGAGAACGAGCTCGCGCGGATCGACGAGGCGGTCGAGGTCTACAACGGCCTGCTCGCCAACCTCGACTCCGAGCACGAGGGCTCGATCAAGTCGCTCCAGAACATCTACACCGAGAAACAGGACTGGACGTCTCTGTTCGCCATCTTCCAGCGGGAGATGGACGTGGTGATGGGCGACACCGCGCGCTCCGACGTCACCGCCAAGATGGCCTACGTCTCCTCGTCCTACCTCGGCGAGGCGGACAAGGCGATCGAGCTGTGGAAGGAGGTCCTCGACCTCCGCGGCGAGGATCCGGAGGCGCTCAACGCCCTCGGGAACATCTACGCCAGCCTCGAGCGCTGGGGCGAGCTCGTCGAGATCCTCGATCGTGAGGTCACGGTCGCCGAGAGCGACGAGACGCGCTGCGCGATCTTCGCGGACATGGCGCGCATCTTCTACACGCGCCTCCACAAGGAGCAGGACGCCATCGACTCGTGGGATCGCGTGCTCGACATCGATCCGACGAACCCGACGGCGCTGTTCGGCATCGCCGAGATCCACCGCAACGCGGAGCGCTGGCACGAGCTCGCCGACACCCTCCAGCGGGTGATCGAAGTGGGCGCGGCGACGCTCGACGACCGCACGCTCGAGACGGTCTACATGCAGCTCGGCACGCTCTACGAGTTCACGCTCGAGCAGCCGATGGACGCGGTCGACGCCTACCAGCGCGGGCTCGAGGTCAACCCGTACAACTACGCCGCGATGGACGCGCTCGAGCGCGTGCACCGCCAGAGCGGCGAGTGGGTCGACGCGATCGAGGTGATGGAGAAGCGGGCGGCTGCGATGCAGGAGCCCGAGCACAAGATCGCGGTCTACCTCGCGATCGCGGAGGCCTGGCAGGTCCACGCCGAGCAGCCCGACCGCGGCACGAGCGCCTACGAGCGGATCGTCGAGCTCGACCCTCTGCACCGCTTCGCGTTCGATCAGCTCGAGCAGCTCCACTCGGCGGCCGGCCGCTGGGAGGAGCTGGTCGAGATGTACCTCGCGCGGATGGACACCGTCGCGGAGGCGGAGGACTCGGACCCCGAGGAGGTCATCGATCTCCTCCTGCGCGTCGCTGGCGTCTACGAGGAGCACCTCGAGGACCTCGAGCAGGCGCAGGACGCGCTGATCATCGCGTGGGAGCAGGACTTCACCAACAAGAAGACCGGCAACGAGCTCGAGCGCGTGACCGCCGCCTACGCGCGGCTGCTGGGCAAGACCGACCCCTGGAACAAGCCCCTCAACCTCGCCAACGAGACCCTCTCGGGCCTCCAGGGGCACGAGGACGAGGAGAGCCGGGACATCAAGATCGCGCTCTGCCTGCGGTGCGCGAACTGGTACGCGATCCAGCTCAACCACCCCGAGTACGCGACGCCGTACTACGATCAGATCCTCGCCCTCGACCCGACCAACTACGGGGCGATGAACAGCCAGGCGAACCTGCACCGGCACCTCGGCCAGTGGCAGGAGCTCGCGCAGATGCTCGGGCGCATGAGCGAGATCGTCCAGGCGCCTCACGAGCGCGCGTCGGTCTTCGTCGACATGGGCGAGCTCTGCGAGACCCACCTCGGCATGCCCGAGCAGGCGCCCGGCTACTTCCAGCGCGCGCTCGACGCGGACAACCTCCACGTCGGCGCGATCACCAGCCTCGAGCGGGTCTACCAGGGCCAGCAGAACTGGAACGAGCTGCTCAAGGTCCTCCGGCTCAAGGTCGAGGGCATGAAGGCGTCCGACGATCACGGCCCGAGCGACGTCGCCGACGCGCGCCTCCAGGTCGGCGAGCTCCTCGAGCTGCACTTCAACCGGCAGGAGGAGGCGATCGAGGAGTTCCGCGCGATCGTCGACGCGGACCCGACCGAGATCCGCGCCCTCAAGGGCCTCGAGCGCCTCTACGCGGTGCGCGAGAGCTGGCAGCCCCTCTACGAGGTGCTCGAGCGCCAGTACCACCTCGTCTCCACCGAGAAGGAGAAGGTCTCCATCCTGATCCGCCTCGCGGCGATGCTCGAGGAGGAGTTCCTCAAGCCGGAGCTCGCGGCGGAGAAGCTCGAGGCGGTCCTCGAGATCGACCCGAACAACGAGAACGCGCTGCGCGGGCTCGAGCGCCTCTACCGCAACCTGCAGCAGTGGGAGCGGCTCATCGGGGCCTACGAGCGCCACGTCGCGGCCTCGCCGGATCGCGGCGTGAAGTCGGCCTGCTACGCGGCGATCGGCGAGGTCTACGCGGGCGAGCTCGGCGACGTGGACCGCGCGATCGACAGCTACCTTGCGCTCCTCGACATCGACGAGGACAACGTCGCGGCGCTCGACGCCCTCACGCGGCTCTACGAGAAGCGCGAGGACTACAGCCAGGCGCTCGAGTTCATGAACAAGCTCGCGCGTCTGCAGACCGACCCGGCGCAGGCGGTGGACATGCGCTTCCGCATGGGCCGCATCCTCGACGCTCAGCTCGCCGATCGGGACGGCGCGGTGGACTGCTACCGGCAGGCGCTCGACGCCGACCCGGGGCACCTCCCGTCGCTCGAGGCGATGCGGAAGATCCACCTCGACATGGGCGACTGGCTCGCGGCGGCGAAGACGCTGGAGCAGGAGACCCAGTACACCGACAACCCGCGGCGCACGAGCGAGCTCCTCGTCGAGCTCGGCCGGATCTACGACGAGCGCCTCGACGAGCACGACCGCGCGGTCCAGTGCTACGACGCGGCGCAGAAGCAGAACCCGGACAACGAGGACGCCGCGCTCCCGCTCGCCGAGGAGTACGTCAAGACCGAGCGCTGGGCGGAGGCCTTCCCCCTGCTCGACATGCTCGTGAAGCGCTCGGGCAAGCGCGAGCAGCACGAGCAGCACCACCTCGCGTTCATGCTCGGGGACGTCGCGCTGCGGCTACGCCAGAGCGGCGCGCTGGCAGACGACGCGCAGGCGGCGATCAAGGCGCTGACCAAGGCCTACCAGCTCGATCAGCAGCACCTCCCGACGCTCATGAAGCTCGCCGACGCCCACTACCAGGAGCAGGAGTGGGACAAGGCGTTCAAGTACTACCAGATGCTCCTCGTCCACCACCGCGACTCGCTGGGGCGTGACGAGACGACCGAGGTCTTCTTCAAGCTCGGCGTGGTGAAGCGCGAGCAGGGTGATCGCCGCAAGGCGCTCAACATGTTCGACAAGGCCCTCGAGGAGGACCCGCACCACCGACCGACGTTGGAGGCGATGGTCGGGGTCTACGAGAAGGCCAGCGACTGGGAGCAGGTCATCCACTACAAGAAGCAGGTCCTCGAGGTCGCCGACATCGAGGAGCGCTTCGCGATGCTGCAGGACATCGGCGACCTGTGGGACGAGAAGGCGAAGAACCCGCAGAAGGCGATCGAGGCCTATGCGGAGGCTTCCGAGCTCGAGCCGGAGAACCACCGGCTGCTCCACAAGCTCCTGATGCTCTACCAGAAGACGCGTCAGTGGGACGAGGCCATCATGATCATCCGTCGGGTCGCCGACCTCGACGCGCGTCCCCAGGCCAAGTCGAAGTACCTCTACACCATCGCCGTCATCTACCGCGACGAGCTCAAGGACGCGGACAAGGCGATGCAGATGTTCGACGAGTCGCTGGACCTCGACCACACGCAGCTGAAGGCCTTCGAGGCGATCAACAAGATCCTGAACCAGAAGAAGGACTGGAAGCAGCTCGAGCGGGCCTTCCGCAAGATGCTCCACCGCGTCGCGGGCAAGGAGGGCCAGGGCGACCTGGAGTACAACCTCTGGCACAACCTCGGCGTGATCTACCGCGACCGGCTCAAGCAGTACGAGAACGCGGTCGCCGCCTTCACGACCGTCACGCAGCGCATCCGCCCGGACAGCGCGACCGATCACCAGATCCTCGCCGAGCTCCACACGATGATCGGCGGTGACAACGTCCAGAGCGCGATCGAGCAGCACCAGTGGCTCATCCGCCAGGACCCGTACCGCGTCGACAGCTACCAGCAGCTCTACAAGCTCTACTTCGACGCCCGCCAGTACGACAAGGCGTGGTGCCTCGCCGCGACGCTCACCTTCCTCAAGAAGGCGAACGCGGAGCAGCAGCAGTTCTTCGCCGACAACAAGCCGAGCGGTCCCATCCGGCCGACGGCGCGCCTCAACGACGAGCGCTGGCTCAAGGACGTGGCGCACCCGGAGCAGGACCTGCTCGCGAGCAAGATCTTCGAGCAGCTCTGGCCCGCGGTCCTGTCGCTCCGCATCCAGAGCGACAAGCAGGCGCAGCTCTCGGCCAAGCACGAGGTCAACCTCGCCGAGAGCACGGTGACTTTCGCCCGGACCTTCGGGTTCTGCGCGAACGTCCTGGGTCTGCCGCCGCCGCGGCTCTTCCTGCGCACGGACGTGCCGGGCGGGCTCACGCACATGCCGGTCTGGCCGCTCGCGTCCCTCTCGGGCGCGACGCTGCTGAGCGGCTACAGCCCGGGTGACCTGATGTTCGTGGCCGCCCGCCACCTCGCGGACTACCGGCCCGAGCACTACATCCGCACGATGCTCAAGTCGAACACCGAGCTGAAGACGGTGCTCATGGCGGGGCTGCGCATCTCGGGCGTCGTGCCGCAGGCCGACGCGGCGACCGAGCAGGCGGCTCAGCAGATCGCGAGCAAGATCCAGCCGGCGCAGCGGGACGCGCTCCGCAGCCTCGCCAAGCGCTTCGTGGACGCGGGCGCGCGGACGGACATCAAGCGCTGGCTGCAGGCGGTCGAGCTCACCTCGTGCCGCGCGGGCCTGCTGGCGTGCAACGACCTCGACACGGCGGCGCGGATGGTCACCCAGCTCGGCGCGGCCGGGCCGGTGGACCTCGCGCCGAAGGAGAAGGTCAAGGAGCTGGTCCTCTTCAGCGTGAGCGAGGAGTACTTCAAGCTGCGAGAGTTCCTGGGCATCAGGATCCCGCTCGCGTAGGCAGCGCCCCGAGCCGCCCGGCCGCCAAAGCCTCTTGCCATCAGAACCGCGCCGTCGCGAGGAGCGCCCATCCCAGGGCGCTCACCGCGGCGGCCGCGATCCATCCCGCGAACACGGCCCGCTGGCGGCGCGCCAGCCACCGCCGCCACCCCAGCGGCGAGCCGACGAACACCGCGTCGGCCGCCATCGTCCCCGCTTCGCGATAGCTCGACCCGCGCGGGCCTTTGGCCGCGCCGACGAGCACCGCGCGCCCGCGCCCCTCGCCGATACGCGCGCCCACCGACCGGAGCGCGGCCGCGCCCTGCTCGTCGTCGAACCACGTCAGCCGGCCCTCCTGCAGCGCCAGCTCGCCCACGCGGATCGGCCCCTCGAGCCCGCGCAGCCGGCGCTCGAACGCGGCCATCGCGAGCAGCAGCGCGATCACCAGCGCGCCCGCGACCCCGAGCCCCGCGAGGCGCGGCGACCCGTAGCGCACCCGCCAGGCGAGGGCGCCGTCGAACGGCCCGAGGGCTCGGCCGAGCAGGGCGACCTCGTCGCCCGCCCGTACGCAGGTCAGGCGCTCCCGGCCGAGCGGCAGCCGCGCAGCGCTCACCCCACGGAGGGGATCGGCCGGTGACACCAGCGAGCGCCGCCCCGACGTGTCCTCCTCGACCGCGAGGCTGCGGCTCCGGAACGGCACGTCGACCCGGTGCGCGGTCGGGCCCAGCTCCTCGACGCGCCCCGAGCGGTCGAACTCGCGCACCGAGAGATCACGCGCGAGCGACACCCGCCGCACCCCGTGATCGCCGCTCGTCCACACGCTCAGCCCGCGGTCGTGCGCGGCCACGTCGATCACCTCGCGCGCGTGCACCGTGGCGCGGTGAGGCACCCGCCGCAGCGCGCCGCTCCGGTCGAGCTCCGCGCGCGCGACCACGATCCGGTCCATCGACGTGGCCCAGACCAGGTAGGTCCGGTCGCCGGCGCGCGCCGCGGTGACCTCCGCCTCGCCGCCGCCGCGCGCCCCGAGCGGGAGCCACCCCGCGGGCACGCCGGCGCGCCGCAGCGCCTCCCCCGTCACCGCCAGCCGCCCGGTGAACCCCGGCGCGTGGTGGCAGCGCTCGGGCACCCACCGGGCGTCGAGCGCGTACGGCGCGGGCGCCGCGATCCGAGCGAGGAGCCCCCAGCTCGCGACGAGCAGGATCAGGAGCCCGAGGTGCGCGTGGGAGCGCCGCATGCGAGCCGGACGCCCGAGCCCGCGCGCCTTGTTCCGCGGTGTGTTCCGCGGTGTGTTCCGCCGCGGGCCGGCGCGAGCGTGACGGGGACCTGGGCTGCTGCCGCGCTATTGCTCGCGGCGGCGGAGGTACGCGGTTAGGGCGGCGCGCTGGTCCGGGCCGCCCCAGAGGGTGGCGAAGACGTCGCGCTCGATCGCGGCGGCGTCCTCGCCGTCGCTCGCGTCGATCACCCGCCGCAGGCCCTCCACCGCGGCGCTGGGCATCGCCGCGATCGCCTCGCCGATCGCGACGCACCGGCCGACGGGGTCGTCGTCGACCTCCTCCACCAGGCCGACCCCGCGGGCCGCCTCGGCGCTCAGGACCTCCGACGTGAGGAGGAGCCGCGTCATCACCCCGCGGGGGACCAGCCGCCGGAGGCGTCGGCCGCCGCCCCAGCCGGTCGAGACGCCCATCGCGGCCTGCCGGAACGAGAGCTTCGCGCTCGGCGCGGCGACCCGGTAGTCGCAGGCGACGAGCACCTCGCAGCCGCCGCCGAAGGCGTGGCCGTTGACCGCCGCGAGGACCGGCGCGGGCCCCTCCGCGAACCGATCGAGGAGCGCCTCCATCCGCCGGCAGAGCGCGAGCGTGCGGTCGAACGGCTCGCGCGCGATGACGCGAAGGTCCCCGCCGCTGAGGAACGAGTCGCCCGCGCCGGTGAGCACGATCGCGCGCGCGCCCGACGCGAGCGCGGCGTCGTAGGCGGCGGCGAGGGCGTCGTGGGCGGGCTCGTCGATCGCGTTGCGGGTCTCGGGGCGGTTGACCGTGAGCACGGTGACCGGCCCGCGCGGTTCGGCGAGGACGAGGCGCATCGGGCCTGCTCTACCATCGCGCCCCCCCACGATCGACCCGCGCCGCGACCCGCGTCGCGGCCCGCGCCGCGGCCTGCCGAGCGCCCTCGGTGCGCCTATGATCGCGGGGCCATGGAGCGCCTCCTCGAGTCCCGTCGCGCGACCCGCCGTCTCGGCGCCGCGCTGGCGCCGCTGCTCGCGCCCGGCGACGTGATCTGGCTCGAGGGCGAGCTCGGCGCGGGGAAGACCTTCTTCACCCGCGGCCTGCTGCGCGCGCTCGGCGTGCCCGAGGCGATCCCCGTCACGAGCCCCACCTTCGCGCTGATGCACGAGCACGAGGGGAGGGCGCCGATCCGGCACCTCGACCTGTATCGCCTCGGCGACGTCGAGGAGCTGGACGAGCTCGGGATCGGCGAGCTCTTCGAGGACGCGATCGTCGTGATCGAGTGGGGGGCGCGGTTCCGTGACGCCCTCGGCGCCCGGGGGCTCGAGATCGCGCTGGCCATCCCCGACGACGGCGTCGGCCGCCGCGCCCGCCTCACCGCGCTCGACCCGCGCGGCGAGAGGATGCTCGCGGCGCTCGAAGGCGGCTGAGAGACTGCGTCGGCGGCGAGGACCCGACGCGCCGCGCTTTTTGGGACCCCGCTTGCGCCTGGGGGGCTGCCGCGGTAGCACCCTCCACCGACATGCCGCGCCGAGACGATCTCCGTAAGATCATGCTCCTCGGCTCCGGACCGATCGTCATCGGGCAGGCGTGCGAGTTCGACTACTCCGGCACCCAGGGCGCCAAGGCGCTCAAGCAGGAGGGGTACGAGGTCGTGCTCGTCAACAGCAACCCGGCGACGATCATGACGGACCCGCAGTTCGCCGACGCCACCTACGTCGAGCCCCTGACCGTCGAGATCGGCGAGGCGATCATCGCCAAGGAGAAGCCCGACGCGCTCCTGCCGACCCTCGGCGGGCAGACCGGGCTCAACCTGGCGCTCGCCCTCGCCAAGGCGGGGGTGCTCGAGCGCCACGGCGTGGAGCTCATCGGCGCGACGCCCGAGGCGATCGAGAAAGCCGAGGACCGCGAGCTCTTCAAGGCCGCGATGGAGAAGATCGGCCTCAATGTCGCCAAGGCGGTGGTGGCCAAGAGCCTCGAGGACGCCCACGCGTTCGTCGGCGAGATCGGCTACCCGGTGATCCTACGGCCGAGCTTCACCCTCGGCGGTTCGGGCGGCGGCATCGCGTACAACCGCGAGGAGCTCGACCACAAGCTCCGGTGGGCGCTCGCCCAGAGCCCCACGTCCGAGTGCCTCGTGGAGCAGAGCATCCTCGGCTGGAAGGAGTTCGAGCTCGAGGTCATCCGCGACCGGGCCGACAACTTCTCGGTCATCTGCACCATCGAGAACATCGACCCGATGGGCGTGCACACCGGCGACTCGGTGACGGTCGCGCCGGCGATGACGCTGACCGACCGCGAGTACCAGCGCCTGCGGGACGCGGCCCGCGCGGTGATCACCGAGATCGGCGTCGAGACGGGCGGCAGCAACATCCAGTTCGCGGTGAACCCGGAGGACGGCGAGGTCATCGTCATCGAGATGAACCCGCGCGTCTCGCGCTCGAGCGCGCTCGCGTCGAAGGCCACCGGCTACCCCATCGCGAAGATCGCGGCGAAGCTCGCGGTCGGCTACCGGCTCGACGAGCTGATCAACGACATCACCGGCACGAGCGCCGCGTTCGAGCCGACCATCGACTACGTGGTCGTGAAGTGGCCGCGGTTCGCGTTCGAGAAGTTCCGCGGCGCCGACCCGCGCCTCACCACCCAGATGAAGTCCGTGGGTGAGGTGATGAGCATCGGGCGCACCTTCA
This sequence comes from Polyangia bacterium, assembly GCA_030426845.1. GTDB lineage: Bacteria > Myxococcota_A > Polyangia > Polyangiales > Sandaracinaceae > JAUHXR01. The sequence continues at coordinate 30,644 of JAUHXR010000065.1, forward strand.
AGCAGTCGCTGCAGAAGGCGGCGCGCTCGCTCGAGATCGGTCGCGGCGGCATGGTCAGCCTGCGCGACAAGGTGGACTACCGCGAGCGGGTCGCGGAGATCCGCGCGCTCAAGTCGGTCGACGGAGCCGCGGGCAGCCCGCCGCCGGCCAAGCTCGAGCTGCCGCCCCCGACCGACGACGAGCTGCGCGAGGCGATCCTCGAGCTCGTGCGCACCCCGCTCGCCGAGCGCCTCTGGACCCTCATGGACGGCCTGCGGCTCGGGCTCACGGTGGAGCAGCTCCACGACGCGACCAAGATCGACCGCTGGTTCCTCACCCAGATGCAGGAGCTGGTCGACGCGGAGCGCGCGCTCGAGGCGGCCGGCGAGCTCACCGCGCCGGTCCTGAGGCGCGCCAAGGAGCTCGGCTTCTCCGACGCCCAGCTCGCGGCGCTCCGCGGGGTCGAGCCGGCCACGATCCGCGCGCTCCGAGCCGAGCACGGCGTCGCCCCCATCTACGCCCGCGTGGACACCTGCGCGGCCGAGTTCGTGGCCCACACGCCGTACCTCTACTCGACGTGGGGGCGGGGCTCGGAGGCCGCGCCGTCCGACGCGAAGAAGGTCCTCATCCTCGGCGGCGGCCCCAACCGCATCGGCCAGGGGATCGAGTTCGACTACTGCTGCGTCCACGCCTCGTTCGCGCTCCGGGAGCTCGGCTACGAGACGATCATGGTCAACTGCAACCCGGAGACGGTCTCCACCGACTTCGACACGTCGGACCGGCTCTACTTCGAGCCGCTGACGTTCGAGGACGTGATGGAGATCGTCGACGTGGAGAAGCCCTACGGGGTGATCGTCCAGTACGGCGGGCAGACCCCGCTGCGCCTCGCGGTGCCGCTCAGCGAGGCGGGCGTGCGCATCCTCGGGACGAGCGCCGACGCGATCGACCGGGCGGAGGACCGCGAGCGCTTCGACGAGCTGCTGACCCAGCTCAACCTGCGGCGTCCGCGCGGCGGCATCGCCCGTGGCCGCGAGGAGGCGATGAAGGTCGCCGAGCAGATCGGCTACCCGCTCGTGGTCCGCCCGAGCTACGTGCTCGGCGGCCGCGCGATGGAGATCGTCCACTCGCGCACCGACCTCGCGCGCTACTTCGCGGTCGCGCTCGAGGCGGCCGAGGGCCGCTCGCAGGTCATCCTGCTCGACGAGTTCCTGCGGGACGCGATCGAGGTCGACGTCGACTGCGTGTCGGACGGCGACGAGGTCGTGATCGGCGGCCTGCTCCAGCACATCGAGGAGGCGGGGGTCCACTCGGGCGACTCGTCCATGGTGCTGCCGGCCCACGCGCTGCCGCCCGAGGTCCTCGCGACGATCCGCAGCGCGACCCGCGCGCTCGCGCTCGAGCTCGGGGTGGTCGGCCTGATGAACGTGCAGTTCGCGATCCGCGGCAGCGCGGTCTACGTCATCGAGGTCAACCCGCGCGCCTCCCGCACCGTGCCGTTCGTCAGCAAGTCGGTCGGGGTCCAGCTCGCGCAGATCGGCGCCAAGGTGATGGCCGGCGCGAAGCTCGCGGACCTGGGCCTGCGCCACGAGATCGTGACCAAGCACGTCGCGGTGAAGGAGTCGGTCTTCCCCTTCGCGAAGTTCCCCGGCGTCGACACGATCCTCGGGCCCGAGATGCGGAGCACCGGCGAGGTGATGGGCATCGCGGACAGCTTCCCTGCCGCCTTCCTCAAGGCGCAGCTCTCGACCGGGCTCGACCTGCCGAACGAGGGCGCGGTGTTCGTCAGCGTCCGCGACGAGGACAAGCCGGCCGCGGCCGAGCTGTCGCGCAAGCTCTCGGCGCTCGGCTTCACCATCGTCGCCACCGGCGGCACCGTGGCCACCCTCGAGCGGGCCGGCGTGCAGGCAACACGCGTCAACAAAGTGTACGAGGGACGCCCGCACTGCGTCGACATGCTGGCCAACGGCGAGATCGCGATGGTCATCAACACGACCGAGGGCCAGAAGGCGATCCGCGACAGCTACTCGCTCCGCCGCGCCACGTTGATGGCGGGCGTGCCCTACTTCACGACCATCGCGGCCTCGAGCGCGGCCGTCGAGGCGATCGAGTCCCGGCGGACCTCGCCGATGACGGTGCGCTCGCTGCAGGAGTACCATCGGGGCGTCGCGTCCAGCGACGCCTGAGATGGACCGCCGCCTCGCCCGCTCCCGGATCGTCAGCTCGCTCGCCGGCCTCGGCGCGGTGATCCTGCTCGCGCTCGCCTCGCGCGGCGGCGCGCAGTCGGACAACGAGTGGGTTCACTACCGGCGCCTCTCCCTCGAGACGCCGTGGGGCGAGCAGCGCGTGCTCATGACGTTCCCGCGGCGCGGCGACCGGCTCGAGCACCCGCCCGACGAGCGCTACCCCGTGGTCATCGCGCTCCACGGCCGGGGCGAAGCGCTGCAGGGCGCCGAGCGCGGCTACATGGGCTGGGCGAACCGCTACGGCCTCGCCGAGGCCTTCGCGACGCTCTCGCGCGGGCGCGTGTTCCTCACCGACTACCGCCGCTTCGCGCGGCCCGCGCACCTGGCTTACCTGAACCAGTCGCTCCGTCGGCAGCCCTTCCAGGGCCTGATCGTGGTCACCCCCTACACGCCGGACATCGGCCGCGAGCCGGT
>JAUHXR010000066.1 GCA_030426845.1 Polyangia bacterium
GGTCGCCCTCGGCGATCAGGACCAGGCCGGGCATCGCTCAGGAGCCGCGACGCCCCGCGTCCTCGAGGCCGTAGCCCTGGACCTTTCGGATGAGGTTGCGCCGGCTGATGCCGAGCGCCTCGGCGGTTCGCGTCTTGTTGCCTTTGTTCCGCCGCAGCTCGTCGGTGATCATGCGGCGCTCGAGCGCCTCCACCGCCTCGGGCAGGGTCGCGGCGAGCGGCGCCGGGTCGGGCGCGTCGGCCTTGGGCGGCGGCGGCGCGAGGGAGGCCGAGCGCTGGCGCCGGACGCTCGCGCTCAGCAGGTCGACGTCGATCACCGCGTCGTCGCCCGAGAGCACCCAGACGCGCTCCATCTCGTTCTCCAGCTCGCGCACGTTGCCTGGCCAGTCGTGCACTTTGAGCTGCTCGAGCGCCCGCGAGGTGAGGATCTTCTCGCGGGAGTCGCGGCGCGCGAGCCGGCGCAGGAAGTGGCCGACGAGGCGGGGGATGTCGTCGCGGCGTTCGCGGAGCGGCGGGACCTTCAGGCTGACCACGTGGAGGCGGTAGTAGAGGTCCTCGCGGAACGTGCCCTCCTTGACCATCGCGGAGAGGTCGCGGTTGGTCGCGGCCACGATGCGAACGTCGACCTTGCGGGTCTCCGTCCCGCCGACAGGCATGAAGACGCCCTCCTGCAAGACGCGCAGGAGCTTCACCTGGAGGGCGGGCGACATGTCGCCGACCTCGTCCATGAAGAAGGTGCCGCCGTCGGCGACCGAGAACAGGCCGGGCTTGTCCGCCACCGCGCCCGTGAACGAGCCGCGGCGATGGCCGAAGAGCTCGCTCTCGAGGAGGTTGTCGTTGAACGCGCTGCAGTTGGTCGCGACGAAGGCCTTGCCCGCGCGGCGCGACTCGGCGTGGATCGCCTTGGCCACCAGCTCCTTGCCGGTGCCGTTCTCGCCCAGGACGAGGACCGTCGCGTCGCTGTTCTTGATGCGGTCGAGCATCTTGAACAGGGCGCGCATCGAGGGGCTGCTCCCGACGATCCCGGCGTAGGACTCGATCTCGCCGAGCGGGTCGGTGTCACGATCGCGGATCAGCTCGCGCTCGGCGGCGGCCAGGGCGCGGTGCGCGGCGTCCTCCGCGTCGTCGCCCGCGACCTCCACGGTCAGCTGACGGCCGTCGGCGAGGGCGGCCTCGAGGCGGGCGCGGTCCATGGTGCCGTCGGTGGTCATGTGCGCGCGATTTATTGCACGCCGAGGCTCACCGCATCAACGCGCATCCTCGGCGACCCGCGCCTGGGCGAGCGCGCGGAGCGCCACCCGGCGGAGCGGGCGGTCGCTCGCGCGGCGGTTCACGAGGGCCAGCATCACGTCGACCCGCTCGGCGTCGAGGACGTCCTCGGGCGCCGGCGGTCCGTCGCGGAAGTTGAGCGGGCACCAGGTCACGTCGCCCCCGGGGACGCGGCCCTGAGCGGCGTCGGTCGGCAGCGTGCCCGCTGGGTAGCGCAGCGGCAGGCCCTGGGTGCGGCAGACGAGGGGGCGCGCGGGGTAGATCGCGCAGCGCCCGTCCGGCTCGAGCATCACGCAGGCGCCGGCCCGCGGCACGCGCTCGGCGAGGCGGGCGCGCGCCGCGGGCGACAGCGCCCGGAGCGCTCGCTCGATCGGCGCGGCCTCGACCTCGCTCACCTCCAGCTCCACCTGACAGCACGCCGAGCACCCGGCGCGGCAGGTGAGATCTCCACGCCGCGCCGCGACCGCTTCGGCGAAGCCGTCGACCTTCGCGCGGAGCGCGTCGTACTCGGAGCTCATGGCCCCGGCATAGCAGCCCGTTGAAGAACCTCCCCGCGCGCCTCGCGGCCGGGAGCCCGCGCCTGCGCGGCGCATCGCTCCCCGAGAATCCTCCGGGATTCCCTCGTCCCGCTGCGTCACGCAGGCCCGCCCTCGCAACCGCGACCCATCACGGTCGGTTCTTCAACGGCCTGCTCGCAGGCGCTCAGAACGGAGGCGCGCGGCGGACCGACGCGCGGATCGCCCCGCGCGCGTCCCGGCGGAGCGGCGGCGGCTCCCACGGCACGCGGGAGCGCGGGATCACGTAGAAGCTGCGCGGCTGGCGCCCCTCCACGGTGATCTCGGAGCAGCGCAGCAGCCCCGGCTGGACCTCGACGCAGGTCGGACGATCGTCGGCCGCCGCGCCGGCGGGCAGGCCGGCCGCGCCCAGGAGCAGGAGGGCGAGGAGGGTATGTCGCATCGAAGGTCCAGACGCGCCGGGGCGCAGAGCCGGCTCACCCGCCGGAGAAACCGCGCCCGCCTACTCGTCCTCGGAGACGTAGGACGGGGGAGGCACGCTGCCCGGGTGGCGCTCGAGGAGGGCAGCGGTGAGGGCGGCGGCGAAGGCGCTGGCCGGGCGGACGGTGACGTCGTTCACCGAGCCGCGCTGGGCGACGCGCCCGCCCTCGAGCACGAGGAGCTGGTCGGCCAGGGTGGCCGCGTCGGCCGGGTCGTGGGTGACGACGACCGCGCGGAAGCCGTAGCGCGCGAGCCAGTCGGCGATGAAGCGCCGCACGCGAGGGCGGCCGGCCGGGTCGAGCGCCGAGAGCGGCTCGTCGAGCAGGAGCAGGCGCGGCTGCGCGGCGACCGCGCGCGCGAGGGCGACCCGCTGCTTCTGCCCCGCGGAGAGCTCCGCCGGCGCGCGATCGGCCACGTCGGCGACCTCGAGCTGGCGGAGCAGACCGCGCCCTCGGGCCGCGCGGTTGGCGCCATGCATCGCGAAGGTCACGTTGTCGAGCGCGCTCAGGTGGGGGAAGAGCCCGTAGCCCTCGGGCACGTAGGCCACGCGCCGCTTGTCGGGCGGCACGTCCACGCGACCCGCCTCGAAGAGGATCTGCCGGTCGAGGGTGATGGAGCCGCGGCTCGGGGTCAGCGCGCCGACGATCGCGCGGAGCAGGGTGGTCTTGCCCGACCCGTTCGGCCCCATCACGACGGTGACGCCGTCGCTCTCGAAGGCGACGTCGAGCCGGAAGTCGCCGCGCGTGAGCCCGACGTCGACCTCGAGGGTCACGCGCGGCGCCCGAGGAGGCGCGCCGCCTGGCGGCCGCGCAGCAGCAGGAACAGGACGAGCGCGAGGGCCATCAGCGCGACCGCGAGCGCGCGGGCCGCGCCGAGGTCGCGCTCCATCGTCGCGTAGATCGCGGTCGGCAGGGTGCGCGTCACCCCCGGCAGGCTCCCCGCGAACATCAGCGTCGCGCCGAACTCCCCGAGCGCGCGCGCCCAGCCGACGGCGAGCGCGGCGAGGAGGCTCGGGGTCACCAGCGGCAGCGCGACCCGGAAGAACACGCGGGCGGGGCTCGCGCCGAGGCTCCGCGCCGTCCAGAGGAGGTCCTCGTCCAGCTCGCGGAACGCCTCGACCATCGGCAGCACGTAGAACGGCGCGGCGACGAAGAGCTGCGCGAGCACGACCGCGCCCGCGGTGAAGGGGACCCCGAGGCCGCTCGCCGCGAGCGAGCCACCGAGCGGGGTCGCGCGGCCGAAGGCGGCGAGGAGCGCCACTCCGGCCACCGCGGGCGGGGTCACGGCGGGGAGCTGGACGAGCAGCTCGATCGCGCGGCCGACACGATCGTCGCGACGCGAGAGCAACCACGCCAGCGGGGTGCCGAGCGCGGCGAGGAGCCCCGCGGTGATCGCGGTCGTCTCGAGGCTCAGCGCGAGCGCCTCGAGGAGACCCGCGTCGGCCGCGCGCGTGAAGTCGGCGGCGCGCGTCGAGAGCGCGAGGGCGAGCGGGGGCAGAGCGAGGAAGCCGAGCAGCGCGCCCGCGAGCCCGCGCGTGCCCAAGCGCCAGGCGAGGCTGCCCCCTCGGTCCATGCCGGGCGTCATCCCACGCATGCGCGGGACGCGCACCGGAAATCGTGCCCGCGGCGCGGCTCATGTACGATCGGCCCGTGCCGGATCACGCGGATGGTCAGGGGCGCGCGACCCTGCCCGAGGCGATCGACGCGGCGAGCATCCTCGGGCGCGAGGGCGACGCCAAGCCCGTGCTCGTCGTGCTCACCGGCGCGCAGCTCGGCCAGCGGATCCGGCTCGAGCAGCCGGCGATCCTCGGGCGCGATCCCGAAGCGGATCTGATGCTCACCGACGGCTCGATCGGCTGGCACCACGCGCGCGTCGTCCCGCGCGGCGAGGCCTGGGTCGTCCTCGCGGAGTCGCCCGAGCACCCCGTCGCGGTGAACGGCGAGCCGGTGGGCGAGCGCGCGCTCGCGCCCGAAGATCAGATCCACCTCGGCGGGGTGGTGGTGCGCTTCGAGCTGCACGACCCGGTCGAGCAGGCCTACGACGAGGCGGTCCTCGAGCGGCTCAACACCGACGAGCTCACCGGGCTCCCGGCGCGGCGCAAGTTCGACGCGCGCCTGTCGGCGATGCTGATCGCGGCCGCCCGCCACACCGAGCCGGTCGCGGTCATCGTCCTCGACGTGGACCGGCTCAAGGAGATCAACGATCGCGACGGCCACCTCGCCGGTGCGGCGGTGATCGCGGCGGTGGGCCGGGTGCTCCGCGACGGGCTGCCGGAGGGATCGCTCGCGTGCCGCCTCGGGGGCGACGAGTTCGCGGTGGCGATGCGCGGGGTCGCGCCGGAGCAGGCGGTCGACGTCGCCGAGGCGCTGCGCGTGGCCGTCGCGGCGCTGCGGGTCGGTCACGAGGGCCGGGTCCTCGAGGCGCGCGTCTCGATCGGGGTGGCGTCGTTCCCGCGGGACGCGGACATGGCGAACCGCCTGCTCCGCCGGGCCGACGAGGCGATGTACGGCGCCAAGCGCGCGGGCGGCGATCGCGTGGCGGTGGCGTCGGCCTGAGTCTGCTAAGACGCACGACCCCGGCCCCGCCATGGAAGTCGTCTACTTCATCGTCCTCGTAGGCGTGCTCATCTTCGTCCATGAGCTCGGCCACTTCGTCTGGGCGAAGTTCTTCGGGGTCAAGGTCCTCAAGTTCAGCCTCGGCTTCGGGCCCAAGCTCGCGGGCTTCCGGCGCGGCGAGACGGAGTACGTGATCGCGGCGTTCCCCCTCGGGGGCTACGTGCGCATGCTCGGCGAGAACCCGAACGACGTCGTGCGCGAGGTCGACCAGGGCCGGGCGTTCAACCAGCAGGCCCTCTGGAAGCGCGTGATCATCGTCTTCGCGGGGCCGGCGATGAACCTGCTGTTCCCGATCGTGCTCTTCTTCGTCGTCTTCCTCGGCGACAGCACGATGACCCCCGCGGTGATCGGGACGGTGTTCCCCGACCGCCCGGCGGACGGCCTGCTGCTGCCGGGCGACCGGGTGGTGCGCGCGGCGGGCGAGGACGTCACCACGTTCTACGAGCTCGCGCGGATCATCCACGAGCGGCCCGAGGAGCCGGTCGAGCTGGTGGTCGAGCGCGGCGAGGAGCGGCGCACCGTGACGGTGACCCCGTTCCTCGCCCAGGCGCGCCGACCGCTCGACCTGGTCGACGAGGTCGGGCGCATCGGGGTGAAGCCGCACCACCCGATCGCGGTCGTCGGCGTGATGTCGCCGAGCAGCCCCGCGGCGGCCGCGCGCCTCCACAGCTTCGACCGCGTGATCGCGGCGGGCGGCCGGCCGATCGAGCGCTGGATCGAGCTGGAGGACGCCCTCGATCGCAACAGCGGCTCGATGGTCCCGCTGACCTACATGCGCCCGACGCGGGTGCCGGACGCGCTCGGAGGGCTGCTCGAGCTCGAGGTCTACGACCCGCACGTCGCGACCCTCACGCCCGAGCCCGGGCCGGGGAGCGGCCTCACCCGCGCGGGGCTCGAGCCCTCCGACCTCTACGTGAGCCAGGTGACCGTGCCGCCCGGCACCGCCGACGCGGCCATTCGCCCGGGCGACCGCCTGGTGCGGCTCGACGGCCGGCCGCTGCGCCTCTGGGCGACGTTCATCGAGGACGTCGAGGTCACGCGCGACCGCGTCCACGAGCTCGTCTGGCGGCGCGGCGATCAGCTCGTGACGCGGCGCTACCGCCTGCGCGCGGCCCGGGTGGTCACCGGCGAGGAGAACGATCAGCGGGTGCTCGTCCTCGACCCGGACACCGAGGACCACCTCGCGACCCTCGGGCACTGGCGCCCCACCGTGCTCGACCCGCCGATCGAGAACCCCGCCCCCGTCACCTACGCGGCGTCGCAGGCGTTCCGGGTCACCGCGGAGCTGGTGGAGATGACCGTGGTCTCGGTGCTACGGCTCCTCGAGGGGCGCCTCCCCGTCGACGCGATCGCCGGCCCGCTCCGGGTCTTCGAGGCGACCGAGGCGGCCGCGCGCGAGGGCGCGATGAACTACCTCAGCCTCATGGCGTTCCTCAGCATCAACCTCGGCCTGATCAACCTGCTGCCGATCCCGATGCTCGACGGTGGGCACCTGCTGTTCTTCCTGTTCGAGTCCGTGACCCGCCGCCCGATCGATCGCCGCGTGCGCGGCGTCGCCTCGCTGGTCGGCCTCGTGTTCATCGGCCTGTTGATGATCCTCGCGTTCAAGAACGACATCGAGCGGACGTGGCCGCGCATCGCGGAGACGTTCGAGGAGGACCCATGACCGCCCGCCACGTGGCGACCCGTGTGCTGTACCGCGTCGCGGAGGACGGCGCGTGGGCCTCGCGCGCCCTCGACGCGGAGCTGTCGCGCGCCGGGCTCTCGGTGCAGGACGCCGGCCTCGCGACCGAGATCGTCTACGGATCGCTGCGCGCCCTGCCCGCGCTGGACGCGGCCGTCGACAAGTACCTCAAGCGCCCGAAGAAGACCGAGCCGTGGCTCCGCGCGGCGCTCCGCGTCGGGGCCTACCAGCTCCTGTTCCTGTCGCGCGTGCCGCCTCACGCGGCGGTCTCCGAGACGGTGTCGGTGGTGCGCCACGACCGCGGGCCTCGCCTCGGCGGGGTGGCCAACGCGGTGCTGCGCAAGGTCGCGGCGGAGCGCCCGGCCGAGCCGGCCCCGCCGACCCGCCTGCTCGCCCCGCGGTGGATCGAGAGGGCGATCGTCGAGGGCCTCGGGCCCGAGCGCGCCGAGGCCTTCCTCGCCTCGGGCGGCGCGCCGCCCACCGGCCTCCGCGCGACTCGCGGGGGGCGGGACGCGCTCGTCGAGCGCCTCCGCGAGGCCCGGCCCGGCGCCCGGTTCGAGCCGAGCGCGATCGCCCCGTCGGGGATCCTCGCCTACGGGGCGGGCGACCCGCGCGAGCTCCCCGGGTTCGAGGAGGGCGCCTTCGCGGTGCAAGAGATCGGCTCGCAGGCGGTGGCCGAGCGGGTCGGCGTCGAGCCGGGGATGCGCGTCGCGGACCTCTGCTGCGGCCACGGCACCAAGACCCTCGCCCTCGCCGAGGCGGTGGGCGACGAGGGGCGCGTCGAGGCGGTGGATCTCTACGAGGAGAAGCTCGAGCAGCTCAGCGCCGAGCGCGCGCGCCTCGGCGTGGCGCCGGAGCGCGTCGGGGCGCGGGCGGTGGACCTCACGGTCGGCCTCGGGGGCCTCGAGGAGCGGTCCTTCGATCGGGTGCTCCTCGACGCGCCCTGCACCGGCCTCGGCACCCTGCGGCGGCGACCGGAGCTGGCGCTCCGCCTCACCCCGCAGGACCCGGCCCGGCTCGCCGAGCTGCAGGGGATCCTCACGCGGGCCGCGGCCCGCCTCGTGCGTCCCGGCGGGCGGCTCGTCGTGGCCACCTGCTCGGGCACCCGGCCGGAGGGCGAAGGCCTGCGCGAGGCGCTCGAGGGCGAGGGCCGGGCCGTCTCCTACGAGGCGATCGGGCCCTGGCAGGGCGAGCCGATCGACGTCTATCAGGTCCTCATCGGGGAGTAGCCATCGAGGGATGGAGGCGCCCGCCGGCCTGGAGTCCGCTCTCAGTGGAATGAGGCTTGACAGGCCTTCCGGCCGCGCTAATGTCGGCGCTCTTTCCATTCGGGGCGTAGCGCAGTCTGGTAGCGCGCATGGTTCGGGACCATGAGGTCGGAGGTTCGAATCCTCTCGCCCCGACTGCCCGATTTCACGGGGGGTCAGAAACCGTCATGGCCAAGGCCATTCCCGCGATTCGAGTCCTGGTCGTCGACGACGACCCGGCGATCTGTGACTACATGGAGACCTTCCTCGCGAAGGACGGCTTCGAGGTCACCACGGAGACCGACCCGACCCAGGTCGAGGAGGAGGTCAAGCGGGGCGGGTATCACCTGGTCGTGCTCGACCTGATGATGCCCAAGATGGACGGCATCGAGCTGCTCCAGCGCATCCGCAAGATCGACTCGGACGTCGCGGTCGTGATCTTCACCGGGTTCCCCTCGCTCGAGACGGCGGTGCAGTCGATCAAGCTCGACGCGGTCGACTACCTCAAGAAGCCGTTCAACCCCGAGGAGTTCCGTGAGGTGCTCGACCGGGTGATGAAGAAGAAGGGCCTCGTCCGCACGCCGGAAGAGAACCTGCACCGCTTCATCGGCGAGACGATCCGCGGGCTGCGCAAGGGTCGCAACCTGACCCTGAAGCAGATGTCGCGGCGCACCGGCCTCTCGGTCTCGCTCCTCAGCCAGATCGAGCGCGCCGAGTCGAGCGCCTCCATCAGCTCGCTGTACAAGATCGCGTCCGCGCTCGACGTGCACATCGCCGACCTGTTCGGCGACTTCTGACGCGCCGTCCCGCGCGGCTTTCCGACGTGACATCGACGCGAGCGCTGACGCGGAGCGCCGAGATGCGTTACCCCTCAGGCATGCGCCGCTCGCCTTCGAAGCTCGGACTCGCCCTGCTCGGCCTCGCGCTCGCGCTCGCGGCCGGCTGTTCGCACACGTTCTACCAGTTCGACGTCAGCTCCAACGAGCTGGCCTGGATCCAGAGCACGCAGCAGAGCCTCGCCGCGTCGAGCGGCAACCCCGCGGCGCTCGCGCAGGTGGTGGATCTGCCGGGGCGGCGCGCGGTGGAGACGCTGATCGCGGGGATGACCGTCCAGAGCACCGAGGGCGACCGCCAGTACGAGCAGCTCACCCACGCGCTCTACCTCGGCGTGATGGCGGACAACGAGGACCCGATCCAGGCCCTCGACTCGGACGCGACCCTGATGGCCGCGCGGGTCGGGCAGCGGGTCGCCGCGCACGGGCTGTCGCAGATGGGCCTCGGGGGCATCGCGCAGCTCGTCGGCGGCTTCGGTGACCACGACGGCCAGCGGCTCAACGAGATGAGCCAGAGCCTCGCGCGCGGCAACATCGGCGGCTGCGTCCAGGGCGAGGTGATCGTCAGCTACGACGCGGGCATCCTCGGGCACATCCACACCGAGCTGGCCGACCAGGACGCGAACTACGTCGCGTGGCGCCAGCGCGTGCGCTCGATCCACCTCGTGCGCTTCGCGTGTCAGCGCGGCCAGGTGCTCGTCGTCATGACGCGCAACGACGGCGAGCGGGGCCTCAAGGTGATCGGCTGGCACTTCCTCAGCCCCGAGGCCTGGCAGCAGACCGAGCCGCGCCTCCGCGAGGCGTTCGACCTGCCGCAGTAGCGGCTCCTCGAGAGCCCCTGCGCCCCGCCTCGTCGACCGCCTCATCGACGGGCCGCGTGGCGCTTTTTCTGGTCGAGTCGGCGCGTAGCTCTTGACTCGGGCGGGGCTGGCCCCACTCTTTAGACCGGTGGTCGAACCAGTGGTCACGGCAGGGGGCACGAACGAAGAAGCGGCGGGCGAGGGCGCGGAGGACGCGCCCGACGTCGTGATCCGCGCCGAGGGCCTCTCGAAGGTCTACCGGATGGGCGAGGTCGACGTGCCCGCGCTGCGCGGGGTCGACATCGCCCTCTACGAGGGCGAGCTGATGGTGCTCCTCGGGGCGTCGGGGAGCGGCAAGTCGACCCTGCTGAACATCCTCGGCGGGCTCGATGTGCCGACCGAGGGGCGCTGCTTCTACCGCGACTGGGAGCTGACCGACGCGGACGACGCGGAGCTCACCGCGTACCGCCGCCAGCACGTCGGCTTCGTCTTCCAGTTCTACAACCTCATCCCGAGCCTCACCGCGCGCGAGAACGTCGCGCTCGTCACCGAGATCAGCGACGACCCGATGGACCCGGCCGACGCGCTCGCGCTGGTCGGTCTGCGCGAGCGGATGGACCACTTCCCCGCCCAGCTCTCGGGCGGCGAGCAGCAGCGGGTGGCGATCGCGCGCGCGGTCGCCAAGCAGCCGGACGTGCTTTTGTGCGACGAGCCGACCGGCGCGCTCGACTACCGGACGGGCAAGCTCGTCCTCGAGGTCCTGCAGCGCATCAACCTCGAGCTCGGCACGACGACCGCGGTGATCACTCACAACGTCCCGGTCTCGAAGATGGCCGATCGCGTGGTCACGCTGGCGAGCGGCGAGATCCACAGCGAGACGCGCAACGCGACGCGCCTGTCGCCGGACGAGATCGAGTGGTGACGGCATGCCGGTGACGGGATGCTGAGCGCGCTCGACCGCAAGCTCCTGCGCAACCTGCGCACCCTCGGCGGCCAGGTGCTCACGATCGCGCTCGTGGTCGCGGCGGGCATCGCGACCTTCGTGACGCTGCAGGGTACGTGGCAGAGCCTGCACGGTTCGCGCGACGCCTACTACGAGCGCTACCGCTTCGGCGACGTCTTCGCGGTCTGCTCGCGCGCGCCGCGCTCGGTCGCCGACCGCGTGGAGGCGCTCGAGGGCGTCGCGCGCGTCTACCCCCGCGTCACCCACGTGGTCTCGCTCCCGTTCGACGACGAGCCGGAGCCGGCGGCGGGGCAGGTGGTGGGCATCCCGGCCGACGGCGCGCCGCCGCCGCTCAACGGCATCCGGGTGGTGGACGGGCGCTGGCCCGAGCCAGGGCGGGCCGACGAGATCCTGGTGCTCGACAATTTCGCGCAGGCTCGCGGGCTCGAGCCGGGCGACCGCCTCGCGGTGATCCTCAACGGCTCGCGCCGCGAGCTGACGGTCGCGGGGACCGCGCTCGGCCCCGAGTTCGTCTTCGCGATGGAGCCCGGCGCGGCGATCCCGGAGCCCGACGCCTACGCGATCCTCTGGATGTTCGAGGACGCGGCGAGCGCGGCCTTCCAGATGGAGGGCGCGTTCAGCGACCTCGTGATCAAGCTGCAGCCCGGGGCGAGCGAGGCCGCGGTGATCGACGCGGTCGACCGGGTGCTCGAGCCCTACGGCGGCTTCGGCGCGGTGGGGCGGGAGCTGCAGTCCTCGAACTACTTCCTGAGCCAGGAGCTGCAGCAGCTCGAGCAGATGGCGACGGTCGTGCCGTTCATCTTCCTCGCGGTCGCGGCGTTCCTGCTGAACGTCGTCTTGTCGCGGCTCATCCACCTGCAGCGGCCGCAGATCGCCGCGCTCAAGGCGCTCGGCTACCCGGACCGCGCGATCGGCTTCCACTTCCTCAAGCTGGTCACGGTGGTGGTCTTCCTCGGCGCGCTCCTCGGCGTCGTGCTCGGTCGCGTCCTCGGCGGCGGGATGATCGCGCTCTACACGGAGTACTTCCACATCCCGGACCTCGCGTTCCGCATGGACCTGCGCACCGGGCTGACCGGCGTCGCGGTGAGCCTCGTGGCGGCGGTGGTCGGCGCGGCGGTGGCGGTCCGCAACGTGATCCGGCTGCCCCCGGCCGAGGCGATGCGCCCGCCGCCGCCCGCGCGCTACACGCGCTCGCTCATCGAGCGGCTCGGCTTCCTCGGGCTCTTCGGCACCTCGGCCCGCATGGTGTTCCGCGAGATCTCGCGCCGGCCGCTCCGCACCGCGCTGTCGTCGGTCGGCATCTCGATGGCCGTCGCGATCATGGTCGCGGGCCGCTTCGGGATGGACTCGTTCGAGGACATGATCGACACGGTCTTCAGCCGCGCGATGACCGAGGACATGGCGGTCACGTTCGTGACGCCAGTGCCCCACCGCGCGGTGCGCGAGCTCGAGCAGCTCCCCGGGGTCACGCGCGCCGAGGGCATGCGGGTCGTCCCGGTGCGCTTCGAGAACGGGCCCCGCCACCGCGACGCGGTGATCTTCGGGCAGCCCGACGACCTCACGATGCGCACGCTGATGAGCTCCGACGGCCACGAGGTGCCCATCCCGCGCGAGGGGCTCCTGCTCAACGCGACGCTCGCGCAGATCCTCGGGGTGTCGGTCGGCGACACGGTGCAGGTGCACGTGCGCGAGGGCGAGCGCGGGGTGCACGAGGTGCCCATCGCGGGGCTGATCGACGAGATGTACGGCCTGCAAGGCTACATGCATATCGACAGCGTCAATCGTCTGCTCCGCGAGGGACGGACGGTCAGCTATGTGCTGCTCGCGATCGACGCCGCGCACGAGGACGAGGCCCGCCGGCGCCTGCGCGATATGCGCGGCGTGCAGAGCCTCTTCAGCCGCCGGGCGATGATCGACCGGGTGCGCGCTCAGACGGGCGAGACCTGGGGCGCGATGACGTTCATCCTCACGCTCTTCGCGGCCACGATCGCGGTCGGCGTCGTCTACAACAACGCGCGCGTCGCCCTGTCGCTCCGCAGCCGCGACCTCGCGTCCTTGCGCGTGCTCGGCTTCACGCGGGCGGAGATCAGCGCGGTGCTCCTCGGGGAGCTGGCGGTGCAGGTGCTCCTCGCGGTGCCCATAGGGCTCTTCATGGGCACGTGGATGGCGGAGGGGATCATGGCGACGGCGGACCCGGAGCGCTACCGGATGGTCGCGATCATCAGCCCTCAGACCTACGCGTTCGCGACGGCGGTGACGCTCGCGAGCGGGCTCGTGAGCGCGCTGCTGGTGCGGCGCAAGCTCGACCACCTCGACCTCATCGGGGTGCTGAAGACGCGGGACTGAACGATGGCTTCGAAGAACAAGCGCGGCGCGATGCGGTGGATCAAGCGGAGCCTCTGGGCCCTCGCGGGGCTCGGCCTCGTCGCGATGATCGTGGTGGCGTTCCTGCCGAAGCCCGTGCCGGTCGACACGGTGGAGGCGCGCCGCACGACCCTGCGGGTCACCGTCGACGAGGACGGCCGCACGCGGGTGAGCGATCGCTACACGGTCGGCGCTCCCCTCGCCGGCAACCTCGCGCGGCTCGAGCTGCACCCGGGCGACGCGGTGGAGGAGGGCCAGGTCCTCGCGCGGATCGTGCCGCTCGCGCGTCCGCTGATGGACGCGCAGACGCGGGTGGAGGCGGAGGCGCGGGTGGCCGCGTCCCAGGCGCAGCTCCGACAGGCCCGGGCGAGCGTCCAGCGGGCGCGCGCCGCGCTCGACTACGCCCGCTCCGAGGCCGATCGCCAGCGCCAGCTCGTCGAGCGCGGCACCCTCGCGCAGCAGGCGATGGACCGGGCGAGCCTGGAGCGCCGCTCGCGCCAGGAGGAGCTCACGAGCGCGGAGTTCGGCGTGAGGGTCGCGGCGCACCAGCTCGAGATGGCGCGTTCGGCCCTCGGGCGCTTCGATGGCACGGGGACCGACGACGCGGAGCAGCTCGAGCTCGCCTCGCCGATCCAGGGCGTGGTGCTGCGCGTCCTGCGCGAGAGCGCGGGGGTGGTGCAGCCGGGCACGCCGCTGCTCGAGCTGGGCGACCCGACCCACCTCGAGATCGCGGTCGATGTCTTGACGAGCGACTCGGTCCGCATCGAGCCGGGCCAGCGCGTGGTGATCGAGCGCTGGGGCGGGGAGGGCGCGCTCGATGGGCACGTGCGCGCGGTGGAGCCCAGCGCCTTCACCCGGACGAGCGCGCTCGGGGTCGAGGAGCAGCGCGTCAACGTGGTCATCGATCTCGACTCGGACCGCGAGGCCTGGGCGCGGCTCGGGGACGGCTACCGGGTCGAGACGCGCATCGTGATCTGGGAGGAGGAGGGCGTCCTGACCGTTCCGTCCAACGCGGTCTTCCGCTCCGACGACGGCTGGGCTGCCTACGTGGTGGAGGGCGGCGTGGCTCGGCTCACCCCGCTCACCCTCGGCCGGCGCAACGGCCTCGCGGTGCAGGTCCTCGAGGGGCTCTCGGAGGGCGCCACCGTGATCGCGCACCCGTCCGACCGCGTGGTGGACGGGGTCGAGGTCGAGGCGCGCTGAGTCGAGGGGCGCTGAGCCGAGGGGCGCTGAGCCGAGGGGCGCGTCGCTGAGCGGGTCGCCGCCGCGCCGTCAGCGGGCGAGGCGGCGCTGCAGGCCGGGCAGGATCACGAGCGGCCGCAGCGCGTCGCGCGCCGCGTCGTCGTCCTGGCCGGCGAGCCGCTGGAGCTCGACGAGCCGAACCCGGGCCGAGAGATCTTCGGGGGCGCGGTCCACCCACGCGGCGAGCCGCTCGATCGCGCGGGGCGCGTCGCCCGCGGCGGCCGCGCGCTCGACCTGCGCGCGGGCGCGGGCGCGGGCGTCCAGCGCGGGATCGTCGGGGTCGAGGCCCGCGTAGAGCTGCGCCGCCGCCTCCCCGTCGCCCTGGCGCTCGAGGACCCCCGCGCGCGCGGCTACGAGCGGGGGCGTGTCGCCGTCGAGCGCCGCGAGCGCGCCCCGCGGGTCGCCGGCCTCTTCGCGCGCCTCCGCGAGGGCGAGCGCGAGCGCCGGGTCGTCCGCGCGGGCCCGCGCGCGGTCGAGCGCCAGCGCGGCCGCGGCCGGGCGGCCCGCGTCTCTCAGGGCGGCGGCGAGCGCGAGCGGGGCGCGGGGCCACGCGTCCGAGCCGGGCGCGATCGCGGCGAGGGTCACCGCCGCCTCCGTCGGGCGGCCCATCGCCCGGAGCGCCCGCCCGAGCAGCAGGTGGGCCGCGGGCCCGCCGTCGCCGCGCAGCGCGACCTCGGCCAGGTCGCGCGCGCGCGCTGGCTGGCCGATCGCGAGGTAGCCCTCGGCCACCACCAGCAGCTCGGGCGCGCCCTCGGGCATCCAGGTGCGCAGCAGGGCCTCGGCGTCGTCGAGGCGCCGCGCGGACACGAGCGCGCGCAGCCGCAGCGGGCGGTCTTCGGGCAGCTCGGGCATCGCCGCGAGGAGCCGCGCCGCGAGCTCGGGACGGTCGCCGTCGAGCGCGGTCAGGACCGCGGCGCGGACCTCCTCGGCGCGCGCCGGGGCCGCCTCGAGGAGCGCGCGGACCGCCTCGGCTGCCGCCTCGGGGTCGCCGTGCTCGACCGCGAGGCGCAGGCGGGCCCGCGCGGCCCCGGCGCCGGACGCGCCCGCCAGGTAGCGCTCCAGGACCGCGTCGGCGCGATCCGGCTCTCCGCGCGCCCGCATCAGCCCCGCCAGCGCGAGCGGCCCCGCCTCGGAGCGCGGCGCGGCGGCGGCCGCGCGCGCGTAGGCTTCCTCGGCCTCGTCCGCGCGCCCGTGACGCTCTGCGATCGCCCCGCGCGCGAGGTGAATCGTCTCGCTGTCGGCGTCGAGCCCGTCGCCCTCGCGCAGTATCGCCTGGGCGCGCTCCTCGTCGCCGAGGCGGTCGTAGACGTCGGCGAGGCGCGCCACGATCAGCGGGTCGTCCTCCGGCCCCGCGCGCGCCGCCTCGTACTCGCGCGCCGCGGCCCGCAGATCGCCCGCGTCCCGCGCGAGCTCGCCGCGGATGAAGTGCTCGTACGAGCCCGGCTGGACGTAGATGCCGACCCTGGAGCGCTCGCCCACCGTCCGGCGGATCTGCGGCGCGCCGCCGAGCCCGGCGCAGCCGCCCAGGAAGACGGGGAGCAGCGCGAAGCCGACCAGCGCGAGGGCGGACGGCGCGAGGGCGGACGGCGCGAGGCACGCCAGCGCGCGCGAGGCCGGGAGGATCGAGGGGCCGCGGGCCACTCAGTTGGTGCAGCGGTCGACCGAGGTCGCCCGGCAGCTCACCTCGACGCTCCCGCTGCTGCCGACCGGCAGCGGCCACTGCGGGAGATTGGTCAGCGCGTCGCCCAGCACCACGCCGGTGCGGTTCGCGATCACCCGCGCGGTGGGCGCGGGGCTGCGCGAGCGGGTCTCCTGCGTGATGTCGCAGTCCTGCCCGTTCTCGTTGCAGTCGAGGATCGCGCTCCACATCTGGAGCGGGAAGGTGTAGGTCCCGTTGCCGTTGTCCATCGAGTGGGACGCGACGTAGTCGCCGCGGATGTCGAGCTCGAGGACGCCGTCGTCCGCGACGTCGTACCGGATCGGGCCGTCCTCGCTGACGACCCCGTTCTCGTCGAAGGCGATGGGCATCACGAGCGCCGCGAAGGCCTCGTCCATCCCTTGCGGCTCGACGTTGACGTCGAGGTCGGTGATCACGTTCGGGTCGATCGAGACGAACGTGATGTTGAGGATGAAGCCCTCGGGCCGGGGCAGCTCGTCGCCGCCGCAGCCGACGAGGAGCGCGAGGCCCAACAGGCCGGTGAGGCCGCGGACCACGGCGTGGAGAAGAGGCGCGCGCTTCGGCATCAGAACATCCCCCCTTCGATGCGGGGCAGGGGCAGGCCGGTGGGCAGCATGTTGTTCGTGCTCGAGCCCTGGCTCGCGACCATCCCGATGATGATCGCGGCGCCGATCACGAGGACCGCGCCGCCGGCGACGAGCGTCCAGAACCACCACTCCTCGGTGATGGGCGTCTCGAAGACCTCGTTGGTCTCGCCGCCGGAGGTCGCGCCGCCGGCCGACGCGACCTGGTCGGGCGAGAGCGCGGTGAGGGTCACGTCGACCCGCGCCGTGTCGCCCGGCGCGACCTGCGTGCGGCGCTGGACCATCGCGTAGCCGTCGCGGGTGACCTGCACCGCGTGGAAGCCCGAGGCGACGGTGACCGGGGCGACCGGCGACTCGCCGATCGCGACGCCGTCGATCGACACCGCCGCGCCGTCGACGTTCACCGTCACGAGGAGCGTCGGGTCCGGGGGCGGCGGGTCGGGGATCAGCGGGGTGAGCTGCTCGAGCAGGCCCGGCATCGCGTCGGCGGGCGCGCCGTCGCGGGGGATCTCCGCGGTGACCGCCTCGGCGCGCAGCGCGCCGCTCACCGGGTCGCGGGACTCGAAGACGAGCTGGTAGGTCCGGGTGCGGCGGGTGACGGTGACGAACATCCCGCTCGCGGCCCCGGCCTCGGCGAGGATCGCGCCGTAGCACGCGTCCTCCTCGCAGGCGGCGATGCGCGCGACGATCTCCGGGTTGCCGAGCGCGTGCACGTCGCGGCGGCCGGCCGGCTCGTCGAGGGCCTGCGCGACGGCGGCCCCGATGGCGGCCGCGGCCTCCTCGGGGACCCGCCGCTGCGGGAGCACCGCGACCATGATCGGCGCGGGCGGCGGCGGCTCGAGGGTCGCCGGCGGCTGGGCTGGCCGCGGCGCCTGGATCGCCGTCGTGGCCGGCGCCTGTGCTTCCGGCGCCTGTGCTTCCGCCTCTGCGGTGACCCCCTCACCGTCGGCCTGGAGCGTCACCTCGGCCTGCCCGGCCGCGTCGCCGTCGGCCGCGTCCTGGGCGTGGGCCACCCCGACCGCGCCCACGAGGAGCAGCGCGGCCCACCCTGCGAACATGCGTTCCCCGATCATGGGGCGGACCATAGCGCATCCGCCGCCGGCCGGGCATCACGGGGTCGTTGAACCGGCGGAGGGCCTTCGTATAGGATGCCGCGACCCCGCGGGGCCCCCCGGCCCAGAGCGACGCGGGCGCGGAGAGAGAAGACTCGATGAGCGACTCCCAGGCGAACTTCCTCGACACCTTCCCGAACTGGCTCCGCAGCCTCGGCGACGACGCCGAGAAGCTGTCCGGCTTGCTCGAAGAGGACGGCTTCTCCGAGAGCGCCAAGGAGGCGGTGGCCGGCGGGCTCAACTACCTCTTCAAGTCCCTCGACCTGATCCCCGACGGGATCGACGACATCGGCTACCTCGACGACGCCTTCGTCCTGCGGGTGGCCGCGGACCTCGCGGGCCGGGACGACGCCTCCGACGTCGACGCCGACAAGCTGCGGGTCCTCGGCGAGCTGGCCAACGACTGCGAGCTGATCCGCGAGTTCCTCGAGAGCGACTACGATCGCCTCGAGGCCTACGTGCGCGGCCTCCGCAAGGGGGCGGCCCGCGGGCGTGCGGTCACCGACATCCTCAGCGACGCCGACGTGCGCGCCGAGCTCCTCTCCGACGTGCGGGGCTTCTCGGCGAGCTACCAGTCGCCGGCCTTCGCGCGCGAGGAGAAGAACCTCATCAAGCTGCGTGCGTTCTTCGACGCCAAGCTGCCCAAGTAGCCGCGGACCCGAGTAGCCGCTCTGCGGAGGGGCGCCAACGCGGGCCGAATCCCGTCCTATCAGGCGCCCGACGCGGCGCTCCGCTGTAACGTTCGCCCCCGCGGGCGAGTGGACCCTACACACCGGGTGTACTAGGCCCCGGGCGAGGTCACATGAATCCCATTGCGATGACGCTGGTGTTCGTCTTCTTCGGCGGCGCCCTCGCGTGGTCCCTGGCGCGCCGCTACCGCCTGATGATGGCCGGCGCCCCCGAGCCGCGCTTCTCGATCGACTCGGTCTCCCAGATCGCCGACCGCGCCGGCCTGGTCGTGAAGTACGTGCTCGGCCAGGAGAAGATGCGGACCAACCCGCGCTACCTCCTGGCGGGGTTCGCCCACATCGGGATCTTCCTCGCCTTCCAGGTGCTGCTGCTCAACAGCGTCATGCTCTGGATCCGGGGCTTCGACGCGAGCTTCGACTTCTGGGGGCTCCTGTCGACCGACAGCCCCATCGGTCAGCTCTACTCGGTGGCCAAGGAGCTCGCGGCGGCGGCCGCGATCCTCGGCGCGCTCTACTTCGTCTACCTGCGCGTCGGCCCCAAGCCCCGCCGGATGAGCTTCGGCCTCGAGGGGCTGATCATCCTGTTCATCATCATCACGATGATGATCGCCGACTACCTCTACGTCGGCGGCACCCTCGCGCGCGAGGCGGCCACCTCGGGCCGGGCGGTCGAGTGGACCTGGTACGAGCCGATCGGCTCGCTCGTCGGGCTGGCCTTCGCCTCGGCCGGCGGCGGGACGACCAGCTTCGTCCAGCACCTGGGCTTCTGGTACCACGCGGTGTGGGTGCTCGCGTTCGCGAACCTGCTGCCCTACTCGAAGCACTTCCACATCTTCTCGGTCGTCCCGAACGTCTTCGCCGCGCCCCTCGACCCGAAGGGCAAGCTGCCGGACGTCGAGGACATCGAGGGCAAGCTCGAGCGCGAGGAGCCCACGGGGATCCGACGCGCGACCGACCTCTCGTGGAAGCATATCCTCGACCTCTACACCTGCACAGAGTGTGGTCGCTGCAGCGACAACTGCCCCGCCTACACCACCGGCAAGCAGCTCTCGCCCAAGCACCTCACGCTCGCGATCCGCGATCACCTCTACGACACCGAGGGCCAGGTCATCGGCACGGGCGGCGTCGACTCGCCCCGCGCCGAGACGCGGGACGAGGCGGACCTCCACGTCCACGGCGACCCGCCGAACGGCTACCGGCGCAAGCTCGAGCCGGTCGAGCTGATCGGCGACCTGATCGACCCCGAGGTCGTCTGGGCCTGCACCACCTGCCGCGCGTGCGAGGAGCAGTGCCCGGTCAACATCTCGTACGTCGACAAGATCGTGGCCATGCGCCGCAGCGAGTACATGGACAAGAGCGAGTTCCCGCACGACCTCGAGAAGATGTTCAACGCGCTCGACGTCAACGGGAACCCCTGGAACCTCCCCGCGATGGACCGCGGCAAGTGGGCCGAGGGGCTCGGCTTCGACGTCCCGCTCGTCTCGGACCGCCCGGACGCCGAGGTCCTCTACTGGGTCGGCTGCGCGGCGAACTACGACGACCAGGCCAAGAAGGTCGCGCGCTCCTTCGCGAGCCTCATGAACCGCGCGGGGGTCGACTTCGCGATCCTCGGCTCGGAGGCGACCTGCACCGGCGACCCGGCGCGGCGCGCGGGCAACGAGTTCACCTTCCAGGCGCTGGCCGAGGCCAACGTCGAGACGCTCAACGGCTACGGCGCGTCCGACAAGACGGTGGTCACCGCGTGCCCGCACTGCTTCAACACGCTGGCCAACGAGTACGCGCCCTTCGGCGGCAAGTACAAGGTGGTCCACCACACCGAGATGCTGCGCGACCTCCTCGACGAGGGGCGCCTCGTCCCCCAGGGCCGGGTCGACAAGAAAGTCGCCTACCACGACAGCTGCTACCTCGGCCGCTACAACGAGGTCTACGACGCGCCCCGCGACGTCCTCGACGCGATCCCCGGCGTGCGGCTCGAGGAGGTCGACTACTGGAACCGTGAGCGCGGCCTCTGCTGCGGCGCGGGCGGCGCCCAGATGTGGAAAGAGGACGAGCCTCCGCGCGAGGGCGAGCAGCCCCAGCGCGTGAACACCAAGCGCACCCTCCAGCTCCTCGACACCGGCGCCGACGTGGTCGCGACCGGCTGCCCGTTCTGCATGACGATGGTCACCGACGGCCTCAAGGCCGAGGAGGCCGAGGCGCGGGTCCTCCAGCTCGACGTGGCCCAGATCCTCGAGCAGAGCGTGCTCGCCAACGCCCCCGCTCTCGCCGCCGAGGACGAGGAGTAGGCCTCTCCCTCGGGAGCGGGACGCCCGAGCGACCGCGACGGATCGCCGACGGATCGCCCCGAGGGGCGGTCCCGAGGCCCAAACCGACCCGGAACGGGCCTCCGAGCCCTCCCGAGGGCCGGTTTGGGGCGGGACCGACGCGGCCCCCGTTGCCTCGGGGATCGGCCCGTGGTTCTTTTACCCGCATGAGCGTCGACGTCGAGATCGAACGGATCGTCAGGGACCACCAGGTCGTCCTGTTCATGAAGGGCACCCGCGCCGCCCCGCAGTGCGGCTTCTCGGCGCGGGCGTGCGACATCCTGGACGAGTACCTGGACGAGTACGCGACGGTGAACGTGCTGGCCGACCCCCGGATCCGCGAGGGGATCAAGGAGTTCAGCAAGTGGCCGACGATCCCCCAGCTCTACGTCCAGGCGAAGTTCGTCGGCGGCTCGGACATCATCCACGAGATGACCGAGACGGGCGAGCTCGCCGAGGTGCTCGGCACGCAGCGCATCGCGCTGGAGAGCCCCGAGATCGAGCTGTCGAAGTCGGCGGAGAACGCGTTCCTCAAGTTCTGGGAGGCCGAGGGCGACAGCGAGGAGCCGGTGGTGCGGCTCACGATCGGCTCGAGCTGGGAGCCGCTGCTCGACCTCGACCAGATCCGGCCCGGCGACGTGGTCGTCGACGTGGGCGAGATGGACATCGTCATGACGCGCAGCTCCGCCCGGCGCGCCAACGGGGTGAAGATCGACTTCGTCGACCGCGGCGGCCAGAGCGGCTTCAAGGTCGACATCCCGCTGCGCCCTCCGATGGTCAACCAGCTCACGGTCGACGACCTCAAGGCGTGGATGGACCAGGGCAAGCCGCACCTCCTGATCGACGTGCGCACCGACGCGGAGCGGGCGACCGCCAAGATCGAGCCGAGCGTGGTGCTCGACGACGCCCTGCGCGCGCAGCTCGACGAGATGGATCGGGCCCAGACGCTGGTCTTCTACTGCCACCACGGCAGCCGCAGCCAGCAGGCGGCGTCGCACCTGCTCAAGATGGGCTTCCGCGACGTGCACAACCTGCAGGGCGGGATCGAGGCGTGGTCGATGCACGTCGACCCGGACGTTCCCCGGTACTGAAGCTGGCTGGGAGGGTTTGACGCAAACCCTCCCCCCCATTCGGAGTGAATCCGAATGGGGCCCCCCCTCCCGACATCGGCGCCTTTGGCGCCGTGGGCGGACCTCCTAGGCGGCGGGGGCGAGACTTCGCTGCGCTCGTCTCGCGGCGTGCGGGCCGTGGGCGGGACTTCGCTTCGCTCGTCTTCGGGCGAGACTTCGCTGCGCTCGTCTTCGGGCGGGACTTCGCTGCGCTCGTCTTCGGGCGAGACTTCGCTGCGCTCGTCTCGCGCCGTGCGGGCCTGGGGGCGGGACTTCGCTTCGCTCGTCTTCGGGCGAGACTTCGCTGCGCTCGTCTTCGGGCGAGACTTCGCTGCGCTCGTCTTCGGGCGAGACTTCGCTGCGCTCGTCTCGCGCGGTGCGGGCCCGGGGCGGGACTTCGCTTCGCTCGTCTTCGGGCGAGACTTCGCTGCGCTCGTCTTCGGGCGAGACTTCGCTGCGCTCGTCTTCGCTGCGCTCGGCCGGGGACCGGCGCCCCAGGCTACGGGGGGAGCGGCGGCGGGAGGTCGGACGCCGGCGGGGCGGTCCAGCGCCCGTCGCGGCAGGTCGAGCGTCGCTCGCCGCACTCGCCGGCGGAGCAGACCGCGCCTTCGGGAGCGCAGGCGCCCCCGGCCGGGCACGAGCGCACGCAGATCCAGCGATCGGGCTGCGCGTAGGTCGGGTGGGCGCCGCCGCACCAGACCGAGCCGCAGTAGCAGGTGCCCTCCTCGTAGGTGCACGTTGGCAGCCCGCCGACCGCGCAGTTGGGCTGCTCGTCGGCTGGTGGATCGAACCGCGCCGGGCAGACCCCGGCGGCGGGCGCGGCGCGGGCAGGCTCGTGGCGAGAGGGGGCCTCGACCGCGGGGTCCGCCGATCCCCCGCAGGCGACCTGCAGGAGCAGCGCTCCCACCACGTACGTGCGACCCCGCATCGGCTCCCCCGGGTCAGCATACGCGGTCCGCGCCGATTGACACGCGGTCCGGGCGCCGGGATTCTGCCGCTTCGTGTGGGTCCTGCTGCAGAGCGCGCCCGGAGGCTACGGGGTGGCGCTGTTCCAGTCGCTGCTCGCGCTGGCCGCGGTCTGCGTGCTCGCCTGGGTCGTGCTGCGGTGGAGCGCGCGGAGGGGGCTCGGCGGCGCGGGGCGTCGGGTGCAGGTGCTGGAGCGGGTGCCGCTCGACGCGCGGCGGGCGGTCTACCTGGTGCGGATCGGGGAGCGGGTGCTGCTCCTCGGCGGCGGTGACGGAGCCGCGCCGAGCGTGCTGGCGGAGCTCACCCCCGACGAGCTGCCCGAGGTGGAGGACCCGGCGAGCTTCGGGGAGCTCGTGGCGCGTCTGCGCGGCAAGACGCCCCCCGCGGCCGACGACTCCTGACGACGACTCCGGACACGCGCGGGGAAGAAATCTTCGGAAACCCCGGCCCTCGGCGCACTATCGAGGGGATGGAGCGACACGAGTCCGACGCAAGGGCGGAACGGGTGGCGTCCATCTTTCGTGAGCACGGGCGCTACGTGTGGCGCTCGCTGGTGTACCTCGGGATCCCGGAGCGCGACGTGCCGGACCTCGTTCAGGATGTGTTCCTGATCGTTCATCGCAAGCTCGATGGCTTCGACGGTCGCTCGTCGGTGCGCACGTGGCTGCACGGGATCACGGCGCGCGTCGCCATCGCCGACCGGCGTCGCGCGCGGGTCCGGCTCGAGGAGGTCACCGACGCCCCGCCCCCGCGACAGGTCGACGCGCACCAGGAGCGGGACGTCCAACGCGCGCAGGATCGTGCCCGGCTCCAGCGGGCGATCGCGGAGCTGCCGATCGAGCTCCGGCTCGTCTTCGTGCAGTTCGAGATCGAGGGCGTGCCGATCCAGCGCATCGCAGAGTCGCTCGAGCTGCCGCCGAAGACGGTCTACTCGCGCCTCTACAAGGCGCGCTCGGAGGTTCGGCGCGGCTTCAAGCGAGCCCAGCTGGCGGGGGGGCGCTCGTGAGCGTCGACGACGAGCGGGGTGATGAAGGCTTGGCCGACGACGCGTGGGCGGACGGGGAGCCGCAGCGGTGGCTCGACGAGCCCGGCGATCTCGAGCTCGATCTCCGCGCGGCGCTCGAGGCGACCCAGGCCGACTTCGCCGGCGACGCGCAGCTCGCGGCGGCCGAGGCGCGGCTCCTCGGCGTCATCGGGGCGGGTGGCGGCGGCGGCGGCGGGCCCGGGGCGAGCGCTCCGCCCGCCGCGACCGCTGCGACCGCCCCGACCTACGCGATCCCCGCTGCCCTGGCCGCGGCCGGGGTGATCGCGGCCGGAGTGATCGCGCTCCTCTGGCCGCGCGAGGCGGCGCCCCCGCCTCCAACCCCGCCCCCGGCTCCGGTCGCGAGCGAGCCCCTCACCGCGCCCGCGCCGGCGGAGCTCCCGCCGGTCGCGGAGACCCCATCGCCCGCGCCCGTGCCGCCGCCCGCCGCGCCCGCGACCGATCCTCCCCCGGCGACCCGCCCCCTCGACGAGGGCGCGCTGCTGGAGCGGGCTCGGCGACGGGTGCGCACCCGCCCTGCGTCGGCGATCCGGCTGCTGGCGACCCACCGCGCCCGCTTCCCGGACGGCGCGCTGGCCGAGGAGCGGGAGGCGCTCTTCGTCGAGGCCCTCCACGCGCGCGGCCGGCACGACGAGGCCCGCGCCGCGCTCGATCGGTTCCGGACCCGCTACCCGCGATCCGTCCACCGCGTGCACCTCCAGAGCCTGTTCCGGGAGTAGTCGGTTGCCGAGGGACCATGTCGACGCCGCGGTCGGCGCAACCGAGGACGCGCGCCCGTGTCGCGTCGTGGCGCGCTCGGCCGTCCGGAGGGGCCGGGCGTCGCGCGCGCGACGAGCGGTCGTAGGGCTCGGCGCGCTCGGTGTGCTCGGTGTGCTCGCCGCGGGCTGCCAGGATGTCTCGATCGGTCGCCAGCGCCCGCGCGACGACGGCGTGGACGTCCGCCGCGAGCGCGTGCTGCCCCTCCCGGAGGCGGAGCTCACCTTGCGGGCGCTGGACGTGGGGCCGAGCGGCGAGGTGGTGCTGCTCGGCCAGCTCACGGGAAGCGCCGATCTCGGCGACGGGGTGATCCACACCGCCACGACGGACGGCGGCGACGGAGTCCTGCTCGTGTTCGAGCCCGACGGGACGCTGCGCAGCAGGCGCGTGCTGACCGCGGAGTTCCTGACGGTCTACCGCGCGGCGGTGGCCGGCGATCGCGTCCACATCACGGGGCTCTTCCGTGGGGCCCTGTCGGACGGCGCCCCGATCGGCGACGCGCCGACGGGCCAGGCCGCGGTGCGCCTCGCCTACAGCCTCGACGGAGCGCGCGTGGACGCCCGCGTGCTCGCGTCCGCCGCGGGTCAGCAGAACGTCCAGGGAAAGGGCGTGGACGGCCGGGGCGATCGCGTCGTCTGGTGCGGCAACTACCTCGGGCAGATCGACGCCGGCGACGGACCGGTCGACGACGCGGGGCTCCGCGGCGACAACGCCTACGTCACGGTGGCCGACGCGGGCGGCACGATCTTCACCGACGCGTTCGTCACGCCCGAGGGCAGCTCGCGCGGGGCCTACGGACAGAACTGCGCCCTCGCGGCCGACGACGGCGCGTTCGTCGCGGTCGACTTCGACGCGGAGGTGGCCACGCAAGGAGGCGTGCGTGTCGCGGATGGCCTCGACGGCCTCGTCGCGCGCTACGGCGCGGACGGCGCCGGCGGCTGGGTCCGCATGATCGGCGGGCCCGGAGACCAGCAGCTCAGCCCGATCGCGGTGCGCTCGGAGCGCGTCCTCGTGGCGGGGACCTCGACCGCCGCGTTCGACGTCGACGGGGTCGCGGTCGAGGGCGGGGCGTTCGTGCTGGCGCTCGAGGCCGACGGCGCGGCCGGCTGGGCGTGGTCCGCCGACGGCCCGAGCGCGGTGACCTCGATCGACGCGTCGGGCGTCGACACGATCGTCTCCGGGTTCTTCGGCGCCCCGGTGGACGCGCTCGGTTGGACGAACCGAGGCGCGATCGACGGCTTCGTCCTCGGGCTGGACGACGAAGGCCACGCGCGCTGGAGCCACACCTTCGGCAGCGCGGCCGCCGACCGCTGCCTCGCGCACGCGAGCGGCGCCGAGGTGGTGGTGGTCTGCGCGTTCGGGGGAGCGCTCGAGTCCCCCGCCGGCACGCCGATCCCCGACGGCGGCGCGCTGTGGATCGGGCACGTCGCGGTCGGGGGCTGAGCGCGCGGGCGGCTGAGCGCGCAAGCCTCAGCGCACCGCGAACCCGAGGCTCAGCGAGACGATCCCGGCCACCGGATCCGGCGCGTGCGCGACCCGCGTGCTCCGGTCGGCGTCGTCGAACACGTATCGGTCCCGCAAGAGCGGCGTGTCCAGGCCGACTCCGAGCCCGAGCCGCAGGCCGCCGAGCGCGAGCGTGGCGCGCAGCTCCGCCCCCGCGCGAAGGGACGCGCGCACCTGCGACGCGGGCTCGTCGAGGCCTTGGCCTTCCACGCGAAGCACGCCGAGCTCCGCCGTGAGGCAGCCCGCGAGGTGCAGCGCGTCGGCGTCCGCGCCGAGGCACCCCCCGAGCCGGAGCGCGCCCCCGAACATCCGCACCGTGATCGGCTCCTGGACGACGCGCTCGCTCGGGACCCAGCCCAGCGCGCTCGCGTGCAGGCTCCACAGCTCCCCGATCCGAAGGACCGCGCCGAGCCCACCTCCGCCCGAGACCCCGGGGAACCAGCCGACGTGGCCGGCCCCGACGAGCGACAGCTGGAGCTCGATCCGCGTCGGCTCGGCCCGGGGCGCCTCCTCGACCTCGGGCGCCTCGATCTCGCTCTCCTCGACCTCGGGCGCCGAGCGCGCGCTCGGAGCGGCTGGCGCGGGCGGCAGGCCGGGGAGCTGCGTGTCGACGACGAGGGCCACGATCAGCGCGGCCCGGTCGAGCAGCTCCTCGCAGGTCGCCGCCTCCACGCGGCGCTCCCCGAGGAGCCGACCGCGCTGCTCGACGAGGACCCCGAGCTCGTGCGCCTCGCCGTCGTGGGAGGCGGTGACCCGGACGAGGAACTCCGCGGCCGTCGCGTCCACGAACGCGTCCCGGCCGAGCCGCCGCCGGAGGTCGTCGTCGAGGCGCGCCGCCTCGCAGCCCTCGAGCGCGCTGTGGTCGAGCGCCACGGTGATCGCGCGTGGCGGCGCGTTGGCGTCGGGCTGGGCGAGCGCGGGCTGGGCGAGCGCGGGCCGGGCCAGCGCAGCCAGGGTCAGCGCGCCCGCCGTGAGCCACAGAGCCAGCGTGAGGAGCCGCCGCACGGGCCGAGTCTAAGAAAACTTGGGAAGAACGGGGCGAGGTCGCACTAACCGGGCGTCGTGACACGGAACCTCACCGCACACCTCGCCGCGCGAGGGCTCTCCGCCCTCCTCCTCCTGCTCCCCGCCGCCTGCGATGACGGCACGACGGAGCCCCCGGCCGACGACGCCGGCCCGCCGATCCCGGGCACCGACGCGGGCCCTCCGCTCCCTCCGGGGACGGACGGCGGCCCCGGCGATCCTGACGCGGGGGCCCCTCCGATCCCTCGGCCGCCCGCGACCTGCGACGCGATCACGGATCGCATCGCCGCCGCGACCGGGCGCACGATCACGGTGAGCCCCGGGGCGGACGGCGAGGTCATGGTCGACGGCCGCACGAGCACGCTGCGGTCGGTCGTGCGCGCGGCGGAGGAGGGCGACACGATCCTCCTCGAGGACGGGACCTACGTGCTCCCGGAGGCCGGAGCTGGCGACTACACGGGGATCTACTTCACGACCCCCGGGGTCACCCTCCGCGGCGCGTCGGGAGACGCGTCCCGCGTGATCATCGACTCGGCCTACCGCCCGCACGGCGGGGGCAGCGGCGCGATCACCATCGACGCTCCGAACGTGGTGATCGCGCACCTCACCGTCCGCCGATCCATCTACCACCTCATCCACCTCTGGGCGGACGGGGACGACGCGCTCATCCACGACGTCCGCATGGTCGACGGAGGGCAGCAGTTCCTGAAGTCGAGCCCGGGCGCCGCGGCCCGCGTGGATCGCGTCGAGGTGAGCTGCAGCCAGTTCCTCATGACGCCCGAGGGGCGCGACAACGTCTGGGGCTACGGCGCCGCGGGCGGCAACACGACCTGCTACACCGGCGGGATCGACACCCACGACGCGCGCGACTGGCACGTCCACGACAGCTACTTCGAGGGCATCTACTGTGACGCGACCGGGGTCGCGCGCCCCGCCCACGGGCAGCGCGCCGACGAGCGCGGCGGCATGACCTACCAGGGCGGCCTCGCCGAGCACGCCATCCACATGTGGGACAGCGAGTCTGGCAGCGGGCACCTCATCGAGCGGAACGTGATCGTGAGCTGCGCCCGCGGCATCGGGCTCGGGTTCCGCACCGAGATCTACGGCGCGATCGTCCGCAACAACATGATCTACAGCTCGTTCGCGGGCAGCCGCGAGCACGACGTCGGCATCATGCTCGACCGGCTGCACGACTCTCAGGTCGTGCACAACACGGTGTTCTTCTCCAGCCCCGACGCCTACCCGAACGCGATCGAGTACCGCTACGGCTCGACGTCGGGCCTCACGGTCCTGAACAACCTCACGAACCGCCAGATCCGCGCCCGCGACGGGGCGGACGCCACGCTCGGCGGCAACGTCACCGACGCGGCGGGGGACTGGTTCCGCGCGCCGTCCGCCGGTGACCTGCACCTCGCTTCGTGCGACCGCCCCTCGGTCGTCGGGGCGGGCGAGCCCACCTCCCACGTGTCCGTCGACATCGACTCGGAGCCCCGGGAAGGCGCCCTCGACGTCGGCGCGGACCAGTGCACGGAGTGAGCCTGGTGACCCGTCGCCTCGGCACGCTCGTCTTGACCGTCGCCCTCGTGGCGGCGTGCGACGCCGACGCGCCGGCGGGCCCCGACGCGTCGACCGACGCGGGTCCTGGGCGCCCCCTCGACGCGGGCCCCGAGCGCCCCCTCGACGCGGGCGAGCCGTCATCCGACGCCGGTCCGCCCCTCGACCCGGGGCTCTTCGCGATGACCGACCTGACCTACGCGGGGGCGTTCCGCGTCTCGAGCGCCGAGCACGGTGAGTCGAGCAGCAACTACGCGGTCGGCACGCTCGGGTTCCACGCCACTCATCGATCCCTCTATCTCGCGGGTCACGCGCAGCAGAACGCGATCGCCGAGTTCGCGATCCCCGACACGCTTGGGATGGGCGACGTGGTCGACGAGCTGCCCATCGTGGACACGCCGCTCCAGGGCTTCCGCAACGTGCTCGGCGCGACGCCCAACGGGAACCCCGACGGCATGGACCGGGTGACCGGGCTCTACGTGCAGGACGGCCACCTCGTGGTGCAGGCCAACCGTTGGTACGACGCCTCGGGGAGGGCGCGCGACACCACGCTCCTCGTCGTCGACGGGGATCTCCAGGGCACGGTCATCGGCTACTTCGAGCTGGACGGAGCCGCGCGGAGCGCGGGCTTCATCGCGCCGATCCCGGCGGAGTGGCGCGAGCGCCTCGGTGGCCCCGCGCTCGCAGGCTGGGCCTCCAACTACTCGATCGTCGGCCGCTACAGCGTCGGGCCGAGCCTCTTCGCGTTCGATCCCTCGGACCTCACCGCGCGCGCCACCGAGCCCGCCGCCGAGGGGCCGATCGCGGCGCGCGCGTGGATGGAGTTCCCGCACGCCGGCGGCGCGTTCCTCGCCGACGACGCGCTCGCGCGGCAGTGCGACCTGGTGGACGGCGTCACCTCGTGCGACGGAGTCGCCTCGTCGCTCTGGAACCACCTCTCCCGGGCGATGTACGGGTTCGTCGTGCCCGGCACGCGGACCTACGCGGTGTTCGGCAGCACCGGCGGGCTCGAGACGGGCATCGGCTACAAGATCGACCAGGACAACGGCAACCGCTGCGGCGGCTACTGCGCCTACGGCGCGGACGACTACACGAACTACTACTGGCTCTTCGATCTCGACGAGCTGATCGCGGCCGCGTCGCCGTCCGAGCCGCGCCCCTACGACTACGGCGCCTGGGAGCTGCCGTTCGACGACGGCGGGAGCCACCGGATCGCGGGCGGCGCGTGGGATCCGGACGAGCGCGTGCTCTACCTGTCGCTCGGCGGCGCCGGCCAGGTCGGCACGTACGACCGCCCTCCGCTCATCGTCGCGTACCGGCTCTGAGCGCACGCCGTCGTCACCTCCGGGGCGACAGGTGCGCGCCGGTCGGCTCGCCGACCGGCTCGGCACGCGGAGTGCGAAGGAGCTGGAGGTGCGCTCGACCTCCGCCTTCGCCTCGGTCCTTCTGCTCGCTGGCTGTGTCGGCGAGCTGCGCCTCGAGCGGCCGGAGGAGGGCCGGCCCGTCCCTCGGGTGTTCTTCGACGCGGGCCCGCCCGGCTCCGCCGACGCGGGCCCCGGCGCGGCGGATCGGTGCGGGGACACGCGGCGCCTCAGCCAGGCCGTCCACTTCGGGACCCCGACGCCGAGCTACCTGCCGCTCACCGATGGTCAGACCTACGCGGTGGCCTCGTTCCGCGGCTGCAGCGGCCTGTTGGTGGCCCCGCGGTGGGTGCTCAGCGCCAAGCACTGCCAGCTCCGCGCGGGCAGCCGCGCGTGCTTCGACGTGCAGGCCCAGAGCCCGAGCCAGTGCTTCACCGCGGCCGCGGCCCACCACCACCCGAGCGCCGACCTCACGCTGCTCGAGCTGACAGAGGACGTCCCGGCGCGGTTCGCCGCGGTCGAGCCGGTGCCGATCTCCTACGCCGATCTGGATGCCTCCTGGGTCGGACGCACCGTCGAGGCGGGCGGCTACGGACAGCAGGAGAACGGTGGCTTCAACGAGCGCGAGTTCGTCGTCAACACGATCGACGCGCTGCAGGGCGACCAAGTGGTGGTCGACGAGGGAGGCGAGCGCGGGGTCTGCCGAGGCGACTCGGGCGGGCCGCTGATGGCGCTGATGGAGGACGGCTCGCCGCGCGTGATCGCGGCCGTCCACGGCGGCGACGGCACGTGCACCTACCAGGCGTCGTTCACCCGGGTCGACCCGTACCGCGACTGGATCGAAGGTCTCCTCGGGCCGACTCCCGGGCCCGCTCCGGCGGGGTGCGGGGCGGTGACCGCGGAGGGGAGCTGCGTGGACGGCGCGGCGGTCTACTGCGCGGGGGACGCGCGGGTGCGGGACCCGTGCGCGGCGAGCTGCGGCTGGGACGAGGCGGCGGCGGGCTTCCGCTGCCTGAGCGGCCCCGACCCGTGCGCGGGCCTGAGCCCTCGGGGGCGCTGCGACGGCCAGACGGCGCGCTGGTGCGAGGACGGCCAGCCGCGGGCTCGCGACTGCGCGGCCTGCGGACAGACCTGCGACGAGGCTCTGCCCGGCGGCGCCTACTGCGGCTGACGACGGGAGGGCGATCGGCCCGCTACGGGCTGGGCCAGGTCATCGACGGGGGCCACTCGGGCCGGGCCCTCCACGGCTCCGCCGTAGTCCGGCAAGCTCAGGCCGGCTCGTGGAACGGACCGGTCACCTCGAAGGTGATGCCGTCGCCGTCCGTCCCGCGCTGCGAGCTGAAGTAGAGGCGCGTGCCGCTCGGGTCGAACGCGGGGCCGGTGATCTCGGAGGTGTCCTGGCCCTCGATCTGGAGGAGCGGCTTGATCTGGCCGTCGGGCTGGATCGCCACGATCTGCATCGAGCCGCCGTCCTCCGCCACGAGCACGTCGCCGCAGCAGGAGACGGTCACGTTGTCGACCCCGCGGAGCGGCGCGCCGCCCCCCATCGCGTCGCCGTCGTACAGCACCTCGATCGTCTCGTCGACGACGTCGTAGGCCCACACGCGGTTGTCACCCTTGGTCGTGAAGTAGACGACGTCCTGGTGGAACCACACGCCCTCGCCGCCGTCGAACGGCGTCGAGGCGACCTGGTCGCGCGTCAACGTCCCATCCGCGACCGTCGGGTCGGGGACGGTGAGCCAGGTGACCGCGCCCATCTCGACCGCGGCGATCTGCAGCTCGCCCCGCGTCAGGTCGGGGAAGCCGCGATCGTTCATCCCCGCCGGCACGTAGCGGTAGAAGCCGCCGTTGCCCGCGTCCTCGGTGAGGTAGAGGTGGCCGCGCGTCGGGTCCACGGTCGCCGCCTCGTGCTTGAACGAGCCGAGCGCGGGCCGGACGATCGCGCTCACCTCGCCCCACGGGTCGCACTCGTAGACCTGGCCGGTGTCGAACTCCTCGCAGGAGAGCCACGTGTGCCAGGGCGTCGGCCCGCCCGCGCAGTTGATGTTGGTGTCCTCGAGGATCGGGTAGGCGTCGACGATCGCGCCGGCGGAGTCGAAGCGGATCGCGCCGACCCCGCCGATCAGCGGGACCTCGGAGTTGGAGACGTAGATCCAGCCGCCGTCCTCGGTGAGGAAGGTCGCGCCGCCGTCGGGCGCGGGGTGCCACTCGTAGCTCGACCCGGCGACCACCTCGGTGCTCCGCGCGATCACGCGTGAGGTGAAGCCGGCGGGGAGCCGCACCGAGTTGGCGTCGGCCGCGCCCAGCGGGCCGATGTCGCCGATGAGCGAGCGGAGGGTCGGCCTCGCGCCGATGTTGCGGACGGGGAACATGTGCGGCCCCGCGTCGACCCCTGGCCCGGCGTCCAGGCGGCGGCCCGCGTCGACGCCGCCGTCCGTCGCGCCGTCGCCGTCGCAGCCCATCAGGGGCGGCACCGCGACCGCGGCCGCGAAGCCCGCGAGCCCGTTGTGGATCACCTGGCGCCGTGTCCAGCGCGCCCGCCGTCGTCCGGTCTTCACGGGCGGCAGCGTACCCCCGCGCGCCCGCGATTGCACAGGGCGGCGCCGCGCTCAGAACACGAGCGCCGCGGCCGGCTCCTGCTCCTCGGGCGGGGCGAGGCAGGTGGCCCCGAGGAGGATCAGCGCGATCCACGTGAGGTCGGCGAGCAGCAGGTGGACGAGCTGCATCCACACCGGCGCGAGGAGCGCGAGGTTGAGGAAGCCGCCCGCGATCTGGACGAAGACGAGCCCGAGGACCGCCTGCGCGTAGAGCCGCGCGTGCGGCCAGCGGCGGGCCGCCCAGACCGCGACGCCGAGCACGAAGACTCCGCTGAGCGCGGCGCTGACCGGGTGCCAGACGCGGAGGCGGACGAGGAAGTGGGCGGTGGCTTCGAAGTCCTGGGCGATCCCCTCGCTGAGGCTCCCGGCCGGGAACAGGGTGTCGCCGAGCGCGGTGATCGCGCCGGTCACGCTCACGACCATGAGCGCCAGGGCGGCGAGGCCGATCGGGATCACGCCGCGGTGGAGCGGCCCGCGGCGCGCGTCGGGGGCGGCCCAGTGCACGGTGAGGGCGAGCGAGGCGACGAGGAGGAAGGTGTTCACGAGGTGGGCGCCCATCCAGTAGACGCGGGCCACCGACTGGTCCTGGGCGACGTGCTCGAGCAGGACGAGGCCCGCGCCGACCGCGGCCTCGAGCACGATGAACACGAAGGACGCGACGGCCGCGCCGCGCAGGGGGTGACCCTTCGGGCGCGCGCGGAAGGCCGCGATGAGCAGGCCGAGC
>JAUHXR010000448.1 GCA_030426845.1 Polyangia bacterium
CACGAGACCCTGCGGGCCCCCGCCCCTTGCACCGCTGCGATCGGCGCCGAAGCCGCTCAGATCGCGACGCCCCGAGAATCGGCAAGTGCTTGATTAGGGTCTAGCGGCGAGGTCGCGCTGGGCCCGACCCTCGCTGAAGTCTGCCGGTGTGCGCACCCGGCCGTGACCTCCGGCGGTTTCAAACCGATTGGCGCTCCCGCAGCCCGTGGTCGAGCCCGCGGCCGCGGGCGAGGTGTGCCATCGCGCAGTCCGAGCGCGACAGCTCGCCACGCGGTCCCCGCCGAGTCGCCCTGGAACCCCCGTGGCGCACGGTTTGCTCAGGCGCGGGGTGTGCCCACACTCGCCACGAGCCTTGCTCTGAGCCTCGCGCTCACCGTCGCGCTCACCGGCGCTCGAGCGCAGGCCCAGGCCTCGGAGCTCGGCGCTCCCCCGCCCCTCGTGGAGGAGAGCGCGTTGCGTCTCTCCGACGGTCCGGAGCCGGAGCGCCCGCACCCTTGGGGGTGGCTCGTGCCGGGCGGGGTGTTCGCCGCCGGCGGCCTCGCGGCGACCACGGTCGGGCTCGCGATGCTGGTCACCGTGGAGTGCAGCACCCTCGACGTGTGCACCGACGACGCGCTCGGCGTCCTCGTCGCGACCATCGGCGGAGGCTTCGCGTTGGCGGGGACGATCTTCCTCGTCGTCGGCGGGGTGATCTGGCGAGACGTGGACGAGCACAACGCGCGCGTGCGCACCGAGGGCGGGTTCTCCCTGGACCCCGGAGGCGTGAGTCTCCGGTTCTGAGCCCCAGCCGACCCCTCACTGTCAGCCGACCCTTCAGCCGACCCCGGTCACCGCGCGCCACGCCTCGCGCGTGACGCCGTCCTCGCCCGTGCGGTACGGCCGCCAGAGCAGCGCGACGTCCTCGACCACGAGGTCCCCCTTGCGAGGAGCCACCGCCTGCGCCTCGATCGGCGGCGCCGCGACCTCGCGCTCGCGGAGCGCCCGCAGGTCCTCCTCGACCTCGCGCTCGAGCGCGCGCAGCTCCTCGGTCAGCTCCTTCACGTCCTCCTCGGCGCGCTGTACGTCGGCCCGCTCCTTGGCCGCGCGCGTCGCCCCGCGGGCCGCGCTGGTGGCGCGCCCGACCACGCTGCGCCCGAAGAGCGCGCCGAGGACGGTGCTCCCGACCGACACCGCGGTGTTCACCTGGCTCGCGCGGTACTGGTCCTTCTCGCGCTCGACCTTGTCCTCCGCGCGCTCGATGCGGTCCTTGAGGCGCTGGAGCTTGGGCGCCGCCTTCTCGCGGAGCTGGGCGAGCGCGAGGTCGCGCTCCTCGCGCGCGAGCTGCTCCATCCGCGCGGTGAACGCGGCCCGCGTCTCGCCGGGCTGCGACCACTCCTTGTGCGCAGCGCAGCGGTAGACCTCGAGCGTCTTCGTCCGGTGCAGCGTCGTCTTGAGCGCCTTGGCGAGCGCGGTGAGGCCGCCTCGCTTGGTCACGAACGCGGGCACCGGGAGCCACGCCCCGTCCTCGCTCGGCTCGTCTGCGCCGCGCAGGTCGTCCACCGCCTCGAGCCCCTCCCAGCTCTTGGCGGCGGTGCGCCCGAGGGGCGACACCACGCTGGGCGTGACCCACTCGTCGAGCCCGCTGTAGCGGTGGGCGTAGTGGAGCTGCGTCCGCGCGCTCACCGCGGGCCGCCACTCCAGCGCGCCGCGGCCCGGGAGCGGGGTGAGGAAGCGTTGCGGGATCGAGGCGTCGAGCGCCGGCCGCTCGGCCTTGGGGCGGCCCGCGGGCGCGGCGGGCGTCGGCGCGGCGGCGGGCGCCTCGGTGGGGCCGGCGAGCGCGCCGATCTGGGCGCGCGTCAGGGGCCCCCGCAGGTACGACATCGCCCAGCGGGTCTCGAACAGGATCGGGGCGTCCTCGTGGACGTTGCGCATCAGGAACCGCCGCGACCCGAGGCCGGCGAGGGTCGCGCGCAGCGCCGCCTCGTCGATCGGCGCGCCGGCCGCGCCGGCGAGGCCCTCCACCACGCGGTCCACGTCCCGCTCGGTCGAGAGCCGCCCGAGCAGCCAGGTGCCGCAGTTGCTCAGCCCCTTGTAGTCGACGTCCACCGGGTTCTGGGTCGAGAGCATCACGCCGACCCCGAACGCGCGCGCCTGCTTGAGGAGCGTGAGCATGGGGCGCTTCGACGGCGGGTCGGCGACCGGCGGGAAGAAGCCGAACACCTCGTCCATGAAGAGCATCGCGCGGAGGCTCGACGTCCCCGGCTGCCCCCGCATCCACGCCACGAGCTTGCTGAGCAGGAGCGTCACGAAGAACATCCGCTCGCTCTCGCCGAGGTGCGCGATCGAGAGGATCGACAGGCGTGGCCGCCCGTCCGGCGCGCGGAGCAGCGACTCGATGTCGAGCGGCTCGCCCTCGAGCCACGGCGCGAACCCGGGCGAGGCGAGGAGGTTGTTGAGCCGCATGCCGAGCTTCTTGCGGTCGGTCGGGGCGAAGAAGTCGTCGAGCGAGAGCGCGCCCACCCGGTCGAACGGCGGGTCGAGCACGCCGCGCACCAGATCGGCCAGCTCCACCGCGCGCCCCGCCGCCCAGGCGTGCGCGATCAGCTGGCTGAGCAGGATGTGCGGCGAGCTGGTGATCGGATCGGCGTCCAGGTCGAGCAGCGCACAGAGCGCCGAGGCGTGGGCCGCGATCTCCTCGCGCAGCGCCTCCGGGTCGGTCGGGCCGGTCGGCGGCGTCAGCCGGCCGAGCACGCTGAGGGGGCGGCCCGCGGTGCTCCCGGGCGTGTAGATCCGTCGCTCGACCGCGGCCTCGAGCCGGCGGATGCGCTCGCCGTCCTGCCCGTGCCGCGCGAGGCCCTCCCGCCACATCGTGGCGACCGCGGCGGCGTGGGTCTTCGGGTCGCGCCCGCGGCGCGCCGCCTCCTCGGGATCGATCCAGGGCTCGAAGTCGGTCGGTCTCAGCTCGGGGAACGTCAGGAGCAGGTTGCCGAGGTCGCCCTTGGGATCGATCGCGATCGCGGGGACGCCGTCGAGCGCGGCCTCCTCGAGGAAGACCGCGCTCAGGCCCGTCTTGCCGCTGCCCGTCATGCCGACGCACAGCGCGTGGGTGGTCAGGTCGCGCGCGTCGTAGAGCACCGGCTCGTCGAGCCTCGGCTCCGCCGCGCCGCCCTCGCCGCTCAGCCGATGCCCCAGGAAGAACGCGCCCAGCTTCTCGAGATCCGCCTTCACGGGCGCGAGGGTACCCGCTTCAGCCGCTTCAGCCGACCGCCTGCGACATCACCCACGCCCACGCGGAGAGCCCGCACACCGCGGTGGCGCCGAGGGCGGTCGCGACGCCGAGCAGGCTGCGCGCAGGAGAGGCGCTGAGGCTGCCGAGGGTCTCCGAGGTGGACGCGCTGCGCATCGGACCCGCGCCCGCGTCGGTGTGTCGCTCGATGACGGCGGAGAAGCGCCCGTCCGGGCGCGCCCGGAGCCCGGGGTAGCGGCCGTCCACCACCGCGCGCCACGTCCAGAGCCGCATCAGGTCGGGCACCACGCTGGCGAGCGCCAGGCCGAGGGCGCCGAGCCCGCACACCGTCGCGGGGAGCAGGAGGTACGACGCCGGCGTCGCGTAGGGCCGGTTGAGCTGCGTCAGCTCGAAGGCGAGCATCGCGCAGGCCATCGCGGCGAGCCACCCCGCGCCGAGCAGGCGCTCGCGGCTCTCGTGGCCGGGGCGGGCGCGGCCGACGCGGGCCCAGATCGCCAGCGGCAGGACCACGGTGAACGCGATCAGCCCGGCGGGGAACGAGAACACCACCCCGTAGATCGACGGCGCGCACGCGAGGGTGGGCGGCAGCACGTTCAGGAGGAACAGCCAGCCGACCGCCTTGGCCGGTGTCTCCGCCCGCACCGCGAGGACGGTGCCCAGGGTCGTGCAGGCGAAGGCGATCGAGGCCAGCGCCACGGCGAGCACGACCACGGTGGGGTCGTCGTCGAAGGCGAGGAACACCCGGAGGACGGGCAGCGCCACGAGCGCGCCGGAGGCGAAGCCGACCCACATGCCCGCCTCGCCGCCCTCCTCCGGGGGCCGATCCAGCGCGCGTCGCACGGTCTCGAGGCTCCTCATGGTCTCCTCCTTCGAGTTACTGAACGTGTTCAAACGCAATGTGGGAGCGAACTCCAAGAAGTCAACGTCGGTCGGGAGCCAGTCCTTTCCACTGGCGTGGTGAGCGGTCGCTGGCCGGGGGTGGGACGTGTTCAGCCGGGCCCGAGCGGATCCGGGGAAGCCCGGGCGGGGTGCGCGCGGTTGGGGCCGCGCCATGCCTGACGGACCGAACGACTCCGAGGCGGTTGGGAGCCCGCCGTGGCGCCGCCCGCGCTCATCGTCCATGCTCGCGCCCATGCGTGGAAAGGCAGCGCTCGTCGCGATCCTGCTGTGCCTCGGCTTCGCCGGGCTCGCGGTCGCGTGTGGTGACGACGACGACTCCAGCGGCGGGACCGCGGGCGAGGGAGCCGGCGGCGGCGGCGAGGGCTCCGGCGACGAGGGCGGCGGCGACTCGGAGTCGGCCGCGGCCCGGCGCGAGCTGGCGCGGACGCGCATCCACCTCGGCCTGATGGCGACCGCGCACCTCGCGGACGTCGACCACCACGGCCTCTACATGGACTTCGGCACCCCGGCGCGGATGCACTGGACGATGGGCCGCTGGCACTCGGGCTTCGGCTCCGACGTGACGGCGGGGGACCGCGACTTCACGCGGGTGGGCACCGACGCGCGCGCCTGGTTCCACCTCGACGAGGCGGGCCCGATCACCCTGCGCTTCCGGGGCCGGCCTCAGGGCAGCCGCAACATCAACGTGTTCCTGAACGGTCAGTCGGCGGGCGTGGCGAGCTTCAGCGCCGGCGACGGCGTCCAGGACGCGGACCTCACGATCGAGGCCCGGCTGGTCCACGCGGGCGAGAACGCCCTGATGCTGCGCAGCTCCGACGCGCGGCCGGTGCAGGGCGAGGACGTCGCGACCGAGATCGACTCGATCTGGGTGTTCCGGGGCGCCCCGCCCGAGGGTGAGCTCCACCCGCCGCGCTACACCGAGCTGGT
Organism: Polyangia bacterium; assembly: GCA_030426845.1. Classification (GTDB taxonomy): domain Bacteria; phylum Myxococcota_A; class Polyangia; order Polyangiales; family Sandaracinaceae; genus JAUHXR01. The sequence continues at coordinate 5,054 of JAUHXR010000448.1, forward strand.
CCGCGAGGTGACGGTCGGCGGCGAGGGGCGCGAGTCGGTCGTGCTCCGCACCCCGTCGAACATCCGCTGGTACGCGGAGATCCCCGAGGGCGGCCGGCTGTCGCTCGGCTACGGGGTGGCGAGCGGCGCGGCGACGATCCGCGTGACGGCGACCCCGGAGGGTGGCGAGGCGCGGGTGCTCCACGAGGGCCCCGTGTCCACCGCCTGGGCCGATCGGCTCCTCGACATGTCCAGCCTCGCGGGCGAGGTGGCGCGCGTCGAGATCGCGGTGGAGGGCGAGGCTGACGAGGTCGCGATCAGCGCGCCGGCGATCGTCGTCCCGATCCCCGAGCAGGCCCTCGCTGACGCGACCGCGCGGAGCGCGATCGTGCTCCTCATCGACACGCTGCGGGCCGACAAGCTGCGTGCCTACAACCCCGACTCCCGCGTCCAGACGCCGACCCTCGACGCGTTCGCCGAGCAGGCGGCGGTCTTCGAGAACGCCCAGGCGCCCGAGAACTGGACCAAGCCGTCGGTCGCGTCGGTGCTGACCTCGCTGACCCCGACGACCCACAACACCAAGGAGCAGTCGAGCTCGCTCCCCGCGTCGGC
>JAUHXR010000067.1 GCA_030426845.1 Polyangia bacterium
GCCCCCCGGCGGCGGCCCGCCCGGGGGAGGTCCGAAGCCGCCCTGCGGAGCGCCGCCCGGCTGCGAGCCGAAGCCGCCCGGCGGCGATCCTCCGGGAGCGCCTCCTGGCTGGCCCGCTCCGCCGCTCGGGGGTTGCCCGAAGCCACCGCCGCCGGGGGGCTGACCGAATCCGCCGCCGGGGGGCTTTTCGAAGTCGCTCATGGGTCCTGTCCTCCGATCGCCAGCGTCGCACGGAACCCGGCCGAGCGTCACGGCGCGGCCTGCTGGTGCGCGATCAAGCGGGGGGCGTCGTCGGGCCTCGAGGGCCGCGAGGGTCGTGGACGCCGCTACTGCGGCATCATCATCTGCTGGTTCTGCGGCGGCTGCCCGGGCGGGGGCTGCCCGGGCGGGGGAGCCTGCGCGGCCAGCGTCTGGGCCGAGACCTGCGGCAGCTCGGTGAAGCCGATGACGTAGGGTCCAGACGCGCCCTGGTCATACGTCCCGACGAACACGCTGTAGGCGCCGGGGCCGAAGGCGCCCTCGACGAGCGGGTTCCGGTTCGTGTCGACGTTCACGTCGTCGTGGCACCACACCTCGCCGTTGGGCCCGCGCACGACCAGGACGGTGTCGGTCTGAGACGAGACCACGATCCGCAGCCGCGCGAACGGCGCGGTCAGCTGGATCACGTGGTTGGGCTGCGGCCCGATGTAGCCGGGGCAGTTGGCGGCGAAGCTCGGCGGCACCGTCTGGCGCGCCTCCAACGGCCCGCCGGCGATCCCTTGCTGGACGATCGGATCCGGCTGGAACCCCGGCGCGAGCGGGATCGGCTGGCCGACGGGCTGCATCCCGGCCGGCGGCATCGGCGGCGCCGGCGGATCGGGGACGGGGTCGTGGCCCGGCACCGCGAGCGGCGGATCGAAGCTCGCCGGCTCCGCGGGCATCACGGCCATCCCGGGGGGCATGCCGGGCGGCGGCGCGGGCGGGTCGGGGACCGTCCGGCCGGGCACCGCGAGCGGCGGATCCTCGGGCAGATCGGGCTCGTCGTCGCAGCCCGCCAGGGCGCTCGCGCCGAGGAGGGCGAGGGCGAGGGCGAGGCGCGAAGGTCGACGGGTCATGGCCGGCGGCATGATACCGCACCGAAAACGAGATATAGCGCCCGACGTGAAGAGCCCTACGCACTCCTTCGTCGCGCTCGCCTGCGCGCTCCTCGCCCTCGCCGGTTGCGGCGGCTCGTCCGACGTCCGCCCGGAGTACAGCGCGGCCGAGGGCCGCGGCGTCGCCGAGGGAGGCGAGGCGGTCGAGGCCGCGCTCGACGTCCCCCTCGGGCCCCTCCCGGAGGGGGTCACCCCGCTGCGCTACTCGCTCTGGCTCGAGGTCGTGCCCTCACGCGACCGCTTCCGCGGCCGCGTCGAGATCGACGTCCGCGTCGACCGCGCGACCGATCTGATCTGGATGCACGGCCAGGACCTCTCGGTGACCGAGGTCGAGGTGCTGCCCGAGGGCGCCGAGGGGATCTCGGGTCGCTTCGAGCAGATGCACGAGACGGGGGTCGCGGCGCTCCGCCTCGACGCGGCCATCGAGCCCGGCGAGGCGACCCTCGTGCTCGGCTACGACGCCCCCTACGATCGCCAGCTCAAGGGCCTCTACCGCGTCGACACGGGCGGCGAGTCCTACGCGTTCACCCAGTTCGAGGCCACCAGCGCGCGCCTCGCGTTCCCGTGCTTCGACGAGCCGCGGTTCAAGACGCCCTTCGAGCTGACGCTCTCGGTCTCGCGCGATCACGAGGCGGTCGCCAACACCGCGCCGACCGGCCTGCGTGAGGTCGGCGGGATGCGCGAGGTCCGCTTCGCGCCCACCGAGCCGCTCCCGACCTACCTCGTCGCGATGGCGGTCGGCCCGCTCGACATCGTCGAGCACGCGCCCATCCCGGCCAACGACGTGCGCGACCGCCCGCTGCCTTTCCGCGGGGTCGCGGCGCGCGGACAGGGCCCGCGGCTCGCCTACGCGCTCGAGCACACCGCGGCGCTGCTCGCCGACCTCGAGGCCTACTTCGGCGTCGCCTACCCGTACGACAAGCTCGACATCATCGCGGTGCCCGACTTCGCCTCGGGCGCGATGGAGAACGCGGGCGCGATCACGTTCCGCGAGACGCTCCTGCTGCTCGACCCCGAGCACGCGCCGGAGGGCCAGCGCCGCGCGTTCGCCTACGTGATGGCCCACGAGCTGGCCCACCAGTGGTTCGGCAACCTCGTGACGATGCCCTGGTGGGACGACATCTGGCTCAACGAGGCCTTCGCGACCTGGATGGGCAACAAGGTCATGCGCCACGTGCACCCCGAGTACCACGCCGACGTCGGCATGGTGGAGTCGGTGCACGGCGCGATGGGGAACGACTCGTTGACGAGCGCGCGGCAGATCCGCCAGCCGATCGAGACGAACCACGACATCCGCAACGCGTTCGACTCGATCACCTACCGCAAGGGCGGCGGGGTGCTCGAGATGTTCGAGCGCTGGATCGGCGAGGACACCTTCCGCGAGGGCATCCGCGAGCACCTGAGCCGGCACCGCTTCGGCACCGCGACCGCGGAGGACCTGCTCGACGCGCTCAGCCAGATGGCGGGCCGCGACGTGGCGACCCCCTTCCAGACGTTCCTCATGCAGCCGGGGGTGCCGCTCGTCGCCGTGACGCGGACCTGCGGCGACGACGGCAACTACCTCACCCTGCGGCAGAGCCGCTACCTCCCCGTCGGCTCGACCGGCGAGCGGGAGCGCACCTGGCAGGTCCCGGTGTGCGTGCGGTGGGGCCGCGGCCGGGCGGTCGAGGATCGCTGCGAGCTGGTGACGGACGCCGAGGCGCGCTTCGATCTGGGCGCGAGCTGTCCCGACTGGGTCATGCCGAACGCCGACGCGGCCGGCTACTACCGCTTCACGCTGCCGCCCGACGAGGTGGATCGGCTGATGAGCCGCGGCTGGTCGCGCCTCACCGCGCGCGAACGCCTGAGCGTGGCCGGCAACCTCTCGGCCGCCTTCGACGCGGCGACTCTCGACACCGGCGCGGTGTTCGGGACCTTCGACCGGGTGGCGGCGGACGACGCGATGGGCGTCGCGACCGAGCCGATGGGCCTCGTGGCCTTCGCGCGCGATCACCTGCTCGAGGAGGCGCAGCTCCCCGCGCTCTCGCGCTTCGCGACCGGGCTCTACGCCGCGCGCGCGCGGCGGCTCGGCTGGGGCCCCCGGCGGGGCCGGACCGAGCCGGGGGAGACGGGCCTCCTCCGCGCGCAGATCGTGACCTTCCTCGCGTGGACCGCGCGCGACGCGCGCACGCGCTCGGAGGCCGCGGCGCGTGGCCGGCGCTACCTCGGTGAGGACGCCCTGGTGCCGTCGGCGGTCGACCCGAACCTCGTCCGGGTCGCCCTCCAGATGGCGGTGCAGGAGGGTGACGAGGCGCTGTACTCGCGCCTCGAGGCGCGCGTGCTCGCGAGCGACGACGCGCTGTTCCGCGGGGAGGGCCTGCGGGCGCTCGCCTCGACCACCGATCCCGAGCTCGCCGCGCGCGCGCTCGCCCTCGGCCTCGACGAGCGGCTGCGGGTGAACGAGGTGACCATCCCGCTCGCCGTCCAGCTCGCGCTCCCGGAGCGCCGCGACGCGGCCTGGGCGTGGATGCAGGAGAACTTCGACGCGCTCTTCTCGCGGGTGGCCACGACCCGGGCCGGTTACGCGCCGTGGATGCTCACCGGCTTCTGCACCGAGGTGCGCGCGGCCGAGGTGGAGGCGTTCTTCGCGCCCCGAGTCGAGGAGCTGCCGGGGGCGCCCCGGAACCTCCGCGGAGCCCTGGAGGCGATCCGGCTCTGCGCGGCCCGCGCGGAGGCCCAGCGCCCGAGCGCCCGCGCGCGCTTCGCGCCCTGATCGTCGCGACGGCGGGCCGTACCCGAACCGGGGGGCTTGAACCGCGCGCCGCGGGGTCTTAGTTCTCTGATCCCGAACGATCCAAGCAGTGTCACGCGAGGCCGCGATGCGAGGAAGCCGCGGCCGAGAATCCAAGAAAGAAGGCCCCATGTCGCTCACGAGCACCATCCTGAAGGCGGGCGCGATGTACGCGCTCGGCCGCGCGGCTCAGAACATCAACCGGGACGACGTCGAGAAGGTCGCCGGCCTCTCCGGCGACGACCTGCGCCGCTACGGCTTCGACCGCCTCGACGCCGCCCTCCACACCGTGGGCCTTCAGCGCGAGTCCACCATTCCGAGCTCCACGGCGATGATCCTCAGCGGCTTCGCCGCAGGCGCGATCGTGGGCGCGGGCGTCACGTTCCTGTTCTACACGGATCAGGGCGAGGCGGTTCGGGCCAAGATCGGCGAGTTCTTCGGCGGCAGGGCGGAGGGCGAGGTCGCCGCCGCGACCGACGCCGAGACGAACGGCGCCAACGGCGCGACCGTCAACGCCTGACGCGCGCTTCCGCCGCGTCGCCTCGACCGCGAGCCCGCGCGACCGCGTCCCGACGGAATCCGTCAGGACGGGGTCTTTCGCCTCGCGGTCGACGGCTCGGCGAGGAGACCGTGGCCGACGTCGATCGGCCTTCCGGTCGCCCGTCGCCTCGATGCAGCGGCCGGGGCACCGCCTGGCGCCCGCGAGAGGAGCCAGCCTGCGAGTGATCTCCGGCAAGGCCGGTAGTCAGGGCAGGGCGGGTGTGGCACAACCCGCGCGACATGGCGGACTACATCTACACGATGAAGGGCCTCACGAAGGTCCACCCCCCGGACAAGCGCATCGTCACGGACCTCTACCTCTCGTTCCTGCCGGGCGCGAAGATCGGGGTCATCGGGCCCAACGGGATGGGCAAGAGCAGCCTGCTGCGCATCATGGCCGGCGAGGACACGACGTTCGGCGGGGAGGTGTGGCTTCGCCCCGGCTCGACCGTCGGCTACGTGCCGCAGGAGCCCGACATCGGCCGCGACCGGACCGTCAAGGACGTGGTCGAGGAGGCGGTGTCCGACATCAAGGCGGTCCTCGTGCGCTTCGAGGAGGTCTCGATGAAGTTCGGTGAGGTCACCGACGACGACGAGATGAACAAGCTCCTCGAGGAGCAAGGCAGGCTGCAGGACCAGATCGACGCGGCCGACGGCTGGAACCTCGATCACACCCTCGAGCTGGCGATGGACGCGCTGCGCCTCCCGCCGGCCGACGCCAGCGTCAACCACCTCTCGGGCGGCGAGAAGCGTCGCGTTGCGCTCTGCCGGGTGCTGCTCCAGAAGCCGGATCTGCTCCTGCTCGACGAGCCCACCAACCACCTCGACGCCGAGAGCGTGGCCTGGCTCGAGAAGCACCTCGAGCAGTACGCCGGCACCATCGTGGCGATCACCCACGACCGCTACTTCCTCGACAACGTCGCGGAGTGGATCCTCGAGATCGATCGGGGCGACGCCTACCCGTTCCAGGGCAACTACTCGTCCTGGCTCGAGGCCAAGGAGAAGCGCCTCGAGATCGAGGAGAAGCAGGAGTCGGCGCGGCAGCGCAAGATCAAGGCGGAGCTCGACTGGGTCCGCGCGTCCCCCAAGGCGCGGCACGCCAAGAGCAAGGCGCGCCTCCAGGCCTTCGAGTCGCTGGTGACGGAGTCGGGCAAGGCGAAGCGCGACGCCAACGAGATCTTCATCCCGCCGCCGCCGGACCGGCTCGGCAACGACGTGATCGAGGCCAAGGGCCTCCGGAAGGCCTTCGGCGACAAGCTCCTCTACGAGGACCTCAACTTCCTCATCCCGCGCGGCGCGATCGTCGGGATCATCGGCCCGAACGGCGCGGGCAAGACGACGCTCTTCAACATCATCACCGGCAAGGAGACGCCCGACGGCGGCGAGGTGAAGGTGGGCGAGACCGTCAAGCTCATGTACGTCGACCAGAGCCGCGACGCGCTCGACGACACCAAGACGGTGTTCCAGGAGATCAGCGCCGACCAGGAGAAGATCGTGGTCGGCAAGACCGAGATCAACTCGCGCGCCTACGTCGGGATGTTCAACTTCAAGGGCAGCGACCAGCAGAAGAAGGTCGGCGTCCTCTCGGGCGGCGAGCGCAACCGGCTGCACCTCGCCAAGACGCTCACCCAGGGCGGCAACGTCCTGTTGCTCGACGAGCCGACCAACGACCTCGACGTCGAGACCCTGCGCTCGCTCGAGACGGCGCTCCTCGAGTGGCCCGGCTGCGCGCTCATCACGAGCCACGATCGCTGGTTCCTCGACCGCGTCGCGACCCACATCATCGCGTTCGAGGGCGACAGCAAGGTCGTCTTCTTCGAGGGCGCCTACGATGAGTACGAGGCGGATCGGAAGCGCCGCCTCGGCGACGCGGCCGAGCGCCCGCACCGCATCACCTACCGCAAGCTCACCCGGAGCTGATCGCGGCGAGCGGAGCTGCGCGGGTCCGGTGGTCAGTCTACCGGGCCGCGTTCAGCCCCGTTCGCTCAGCTGCCGCGCAGCCTGACGCGCGGGTCGAGCATCGCCACGCCGATATCGGCCGCGATGTTGCCAACCTGGACCGAGACGGCGGTGATCACGACGACGCCCATGATGACCGGGACGTCGAGGTTGCGGATCGCCTCGATGACGAGGCGGCCCATGCCCGGCCAGTTGAAGATCGTCTCGGTGATGATCGCGCCGGCGACGAGGAACGGGATGCGCAGGCCGATCAGCGTGACGATCGGCAGCATCGCGTTGCGCGCCGCGTGGTGGAGGACCACGCGGCTCGCGCTGAGCCCCTTGGCGCGTGCGGTGCGCACGTAGTCGTTGCCGAGCGTGTCGATCATCTCGCTCCGCATGATCCGCGCGATGGTCGACGCGCCCGCGATCGCCATCGTGAGCGCGGGCAGGAGCGCGTGGTAGACGTGGTCGAGCGCGCTGACGCCGTAGCCGCCGATCGGGAACCAGCCGAGGCGGAACGCGAAGACCATCACGAAGACGTGCCCGCTGACGTAGACGGGGACGCTGATCCCGAGGAACGCGAGGCCCATGAACCCGGTGTCGAACCAGGTGTTGCGGCGGAGCGCGGCGAGCGTACCGAGCGTGAGGCCGAACAAGAGCTGGAGCAGCATCGCGAGCCCGGTCAGCAGCACGGTGCGCGGCAGGCGCCAGAGGATGACCTGGGTGACCGGCTGGTCGTCGCGGTAGGAGCGGCCGAGGTCGCCCTGCGCGACCCCGAGCAGGTAGCTGCCGTACTGGTCGAGCTTGGGGCGGTCGAGCCCGTGCTCGTGCCGGAACGCCTCGCGGGCCTCCGGGCTGGCGTTGGCGCCGAGGGTCGCGGTCGCTGGGTCACCGATGCCGATGGCGAGGAAGAACACGGCGCTCGTGACCGCGAACACGATGACCAAGCCCGCGAGCGTGCGGCGCACGAGGAGCTGAGCGAGCCCAGGCGGGAGCAGACCCTTCACCGGCGTCCCCTTCCGAGCCGCGGCGCGAAGGGGCGCGCGAAGGCCGGGAGCGCGTCGATCGCGAACGGCCCGCGCGCGACGCGCTCGCGCGGCAGGTCGAGCCACACGTCCCGGTAGAAGTTGGACCACACGGGGTGGGGGCGGTAGTTGCGCACGTAAGGTTGCCAGAGCTCGTACGCGACGTCGCTGAAGATGAACGCCCACGGCGCGTCGGCGACGATCTGCTCGGAGGCCTGGTGGTAGAGCGCGAGGCGCCGCTCGCGGTCGCGCTCGACGCGGGCCTCGTCGAGGAGACGGTCGACCTCCGGGCTCGCGTAGAAGGACTTGTTCATCGAGTCGGTCGGCCGGCGCGAGCGGCTGTGGAACAGGATGTCGAGGAAGTTCGAGGCGTCGGGGTAGTCCATCGACCAGCCGGCGAACCAGGACTGGACGGTGCCGCGGGTGCCCGTCTGCTGCAGGAACATCGGGAACGCGACCTGGCGGATCTCGACCTCGATCCCGATCGCCGCGAGGTCGGACTGGACGAGCTCGCCGTAGAACCGGCCCGTGTCGCCCTCGCCGGTCCAGAAGGTCACCGGCTCGTCGAGCCCGTCGGGGTGGCCGGCGAGCCGCATCTCCTCGCGCGCGCGATCGAGGTCGTAGACGTGGGCGCCCGGCAGATCGGGGTCGTAGCCCGGGAGCGTGCTCGGGATGGGCTGGCCGGTGAGGGCCATGCGGCCCGCGCGCGAGCGCAGCCAGCGCGGGCGGTTGATGCAGTAGGCCACCGCGCGGCGGACGTGGACGTCGTCGAAGGGCGGCAGCTCGACGTTCATGCCGACGCCGCGGATGATCGTGTCGACCGCCTGGACCGAGTAGGGCTCCCACGCGGGCTGGCTGCGCAGCTCGAGGTAGTCCGCGAGCGGCATGCGGTGGAGGTGGTCGACCTCGCCGTTGCGGAAGCGCATCGTCGCGGTGCCGCGGTCGAGGTTGAGCTCGAAGACCACGCGCTCGGGGTAGGGCTGCCCCTCGTCGGCGAGGAAGTAGTTGGGGTTGCGCGTGAACGTGAGGCCGATGCCCGGCTCCCAGCGCTCCAGCACGTAGGCGCCCGTGCCGACCGGGTTGCGGTTCACGTCCGCGCCGTAGTGGGCGTAGGCCTCGCGCGGGACGGGGTAGGCGAAGGGCATCGCCATCGCGAAGAGGAACGTCTGATCCGGCCGGCTCAGCGTGATGTCCACGGTGTAACGGTCGACCACGCGGATGCCGCGCACGTGGCTCGCGTCGCCGGCGCGGAACTCCTCGTAGCCGTCGATCAGCTCGTAGAAGGTGACGCCGGGGCTCCCGGTGGCCGGGTCGAGCATGTGCTCGAGCGACCAGCGGATGTCGTCGGCGACGATCTCGCGCCCGCGCCCGCCCTCGAAGACCACGGAGTCGGCGAAGCGGAGCCCGCGCCGCAGCCGGAAGCGGAACGTGCGGCCGTCCTCGGACACGTCGGGCAGCGATTCGGCGAGGCGGGGGACCAGCTCGAGCGTGTCGCGCTCGTAGTCGAGGAGGCCCTCGAAGAGGAGCTTGATGGCCTGGTTGGAGAGCGCGTCGAAGCGGGTGTGCGGGTCGGTCCCTCGCAGCCCCGTCTCGTGCCAGACGACGAGCGTCCCGCCGCGCTGCGGGGTCTCGTTGCCGGCCCCCATGTACCGAGGCCCGTCGGGCGCGTCCGGGAGGGTGGCGGCGACCACCGCGGAGGCGACCGCGAGGATCACGAGGCCCGCGACCCCGGCCACGCTCTCACTCCTTCGGGTCGAGCGCATCGCGCAGCCCTTCGCCGAGGAGGTTGAAGCCGAACACGGTGAGCACGATGAGCGCGCCCGGCAGCAGCAGGAGGCGTGGCTCGTACTGGAGGTAGTCCGCGCCGTCGCGCAGCATGCTCCCCCAGCTCGCGATGGGTGGCTTCACGCCGACGCCCAGGTAGCTCATCGCGGACTCCACGATGATGATGTTGGCGACCATCGTGGTCGCGATGACGATCGCGGGGCCGAGCACGTTGGGGAGGAGGTGCTGGACGATGATGCGTCCGTCGCTCGCCCCGAGCGCGCGTGCGGCCTGGACGTACTCGAGCTCGCGCACCTGCAGCACCTTCGCGCGGGTCACGCGGGCGAGGGTGGTCCAGCTCAAGAGGCCGAGCAGGAGACAGAGCCAGAAGAGCGACGGGTCGTCGATGACGCGGTTGAGCGCGATCGCGACCAAGAGGAAAGGCAGCGACAGGACGAAGTCGACCAGGCGCATGATCGCGACGTCGATCGCGCCGCGGTAGTAGCCGCTGACGAGGCCGGCGCCGAAGCCGAGCAGCCCGGCGAGGAAGACCGCGCCGAGGGCGACCGAGAGCGACACCCGGCCGCCGTAGAGGAGCCGTGAGAGCTCGTCGCGGCCGATGTTGTCGGCGCCGAGCAGGAACGTCCCGTCCTCGACGTGGCTCATCGGGCCCACCGGCACGCCCGCGTCCGTCAGGCCGGCGTCGTAGATCGCGTCGGGGTGGAAGGGCGCCGCGAGCGGGCCCACGAACCCGATCAGGACGACGAGCACCACGAGGGCGCCGCCGACCACCGCGCCACGGTTGCGGGTGAAGCGGCGCCAGGCCCGCGGGTCTGCGAACGAGACCCCGTCGCGCCGGGTGACGTAGACGAGCGCGAGGGCCCCGGGCAGGAGGAGGGTGACGCCCATCCAGGGCAGGGCATCGCGGTCCCAGGGGCGCCACTCGACCTCGAACGCCGGCAGCGCAAGGAGGCCGAGACCAGCGAGCACCGCCGCCGTCGCGAGCCGCTGCAGCCAGGGGCTCGCCTCCGGAGCCTCCGCGGGGACACCGCGACCGCCGCTCGTGGCCATCAGCGCATCGCTACCAGTCGGGCGTCCGCCGCGTCAACGCCGGCCGCCGCCGCGCCCCTCGACGCCGCGCGACGCGCGCGGGTCCACGTGCTGCTCATCCGCGCGCCTCGCCGTCCGCGCCTCGCCGTCCGCGCCTCGCCGTCCGCGCCTCGTCGTCTGCGCGCCTCGCCGTCCGCGCCTCGTCGTCTGCGCGCCTCGCCGTCCAGCACCAACCCCGGACGGCTACTCGCGGGTGCCCATCCCGAAGGGGTTGCCGGCGCCGCGCTGACACACGAGCACGTTTCCGGCGGTCACCGCCGAGCAGGACCAGCCTCGCGGGCACTCCTCGCTGCTCGCGCAGCTCCGGGTGCACACGGCGTCGTCGCCCGCGATCCCGGCGACGCAGATGCCGTGCTCGCACTCGTCCGCCTGCGCGCAGGCCTCCCCGATCGGCTTGTCGCGCGCGCCGCCGCAGCCGCCGAGGCAGAGGGCGGCGAGCAGACCGAGGCGAGGCAGCAGGCGGTGCATGGCCCGGATGGTGGCCGATCTGCGCACGAGAGCAACGCGATCGTTCGTTTGAAAAGAGATCGCTGTCAGCTCGAGCAAACAGTCGATCGCCTTTGGATCACCACGATCGCGTAGCGATGCCGATCCCCGTGCACCTAGCTTGGATCTCGAGCGGAGAGCCAGGGTTCTAAGTGGCTGAGAATACTGTGGAAAAGCAAAAGTGTCCTCGGCTTGCACATTTTCTTTGACACGATTCGTTTCATGCGAATACATTCGCCGTCACCCAAGCAGAGCGATCGTCCAAGACGATCCCCGTTAGTGCTGAGACGCATCGATGGCCAACCCGACCAAACAGGCCTGGACCGAAGAGGAGCTGAGCGCGGTAGAGCGCGCTCACCCCGAGGGCATGACCGTCCAGCAGATCGTCGACGCCTTCTCGGCGCGAGGGGATCGGCTGACCGAGGCGACGTTCCGCAAGTACGTGCAGCTCGGGCTGCTGCCGCGCAGCCGGCGCGTGGCTCGCGGGCGCAAGAAGCGCGGCTCCCAGGGCCTCTATCCCGTCTCGGTGGTCCGGCAGATCGACGAGATCCGCCGGCTGATGGCCGCCGGCTACACGATGGAAGAGATCCAGCGGGAGTTCCTCTTCATCCGCGGCGACATCGACGCGATGGGGCGTCAGCTCGCGCGGATCGTGTCGGCGGTGGAGCAGGCGCTCGACGAGCGCGGCGAAGCCGACGCCGACGACTTCGCGACCCATGAGCTGGGCGCGGTCAAGGAGCTCGGGGCGCAGCTGATCGCGCGCCTCGAGCGCATCGAGAAGCGGATGTCGATGCGCGCGCGGATGGCGCGCGCGGTCGTTTAGGGGGACGGGCGCGCCGGGCGAGGGCGGCGCCGCGGACCCGCAGGGAGGAACCATGGACGAGCAACATCAACAGGCCACCGAGGCGACCGAGACGCAGGCGAGCGTCGCGGCCACCCCGACCCCCACCATCGAGGGTTCGCTCGCGCTCGCGCTCGAGCAGGCGCCGCACGACGCGGAGCGGCCGCGCCGCCGTCGCGGCCGCCGCAAGCGCCGCAGTCGCGCGCGCGCGCGCACCATCTCCATCCGCCGCCTGAGCAAGACCGAGCTCAACCGCGGTCGCATGCTCTACCCGGAGACGGACTACTGGAAGCCGCGGACCCGTGCCGACTGCGTCGACATGGAGCGGCCCTGCCCGTACGTCTCCTGCAAGTACCACCTCTACATCGACGTTCACCCGGTGCGCGGCTCCATCAAGGTCAACTTCCCCGACCTCGAGGTCTGGGAGATGACCGAGACGTGCGCGCTCGACGTCGCGGACCGCGGCGGGATCACGCTCGAGGAGGTCGGCGAGATCATGAACCTCACCCGCGAGCGCGTCCGTCAGGTGGAGACGGCGGGGCTGGGCAAGCTCAACGCGATCCAGGACATCACCCGCCTCAAGGACTACCTGGGCGAGTGAGGCCGCCGGGCCGCCGGGGGGCTACTCCTCCTCGTCCGCCCCGCGGCCCCGCGCGCGCTTGGTCGTCTCGTCCACCGCGCGCATCACGTCCTTGGTGAAGCGCCCGAGCTCCTGCCCGAGCTCCTTGGCCAGCGGCTCGGCCGCGTCGCTGACGCGGCCGACCACGCGGCGCACCTCTTTGGTGGCTTGCTTGACCGACGGGTCGCGGGCGGCCCGGCCGAAGAGGAGGCTCGCGGCGTTCCGGAAGTGGTCCACCGCCTCGAGCAGCTCCTCCTTCGCGCGCCGCTCCGAGTCGTCCACCGCGCCGGTCGCGTCGACGCCCTCGGCGTGGGCCTCCGCGGTCGGCGCGTCCGGCCCCGCGCCCGACGGCCCCGCGCTCGACAGCCCCGCGCCCGACGGCCCCGCGCTCGACGACGCAGGGGCCTTCGCGCGAGCGCTCGGGGGCGCCTCGCCGGTGTCCTGCGCGCTCGCGTCCGCGCCCGTGTCCTCGGTGTCGTTGGCCATGCCCTGAGCTAGCGCATCGGGAGCGGTCTGACGAGCGGATCCAGACCGGCCTGCGCGGGGTCGGTCCGGCGCCGGTCGCGCTGCGTTGAGGCTACGGGCTCCGGTCGGGGCCGCCGCCGGGGCAGGCGCGAGGGCAGGGGCAAGCTGGGTTGTGGCGGCTCACTCGCAGGTGGGGCGCCAGATGAGGACCTCGTTGTTGTTCTCGCGGCACTCGTTGATCGCCCCGCCGCCGCCCTCGAGCTCGGTCGGATCGTCGATGAGCGCGTAGTACGAGATCGGGTCGGACGGGTCGATCATCAGCTCGACCGTGACGTCGACGCTGTCGCCCTCCGGCGCGAGGCCGCGCGGGGTGGTCACCTCGGCGACCCGCTCCCCGAGCGCCACCGGCCCGCGGTAGAAGCCGACGACGACGCCCGCGCCCGCGCGCTCGAGGCCGTAGTTCGCCACCGTGACGGTCACGCGGATACGGTCGGGCGAGAGGCACTCGTAGCTTCCGTGGCCGCCCCAGAGGTCGGGCACCACGAGCACGTCCATCGGGTCGCCTTCGCGGAGGTTCTGGCGGTAGGCGTTGAGCTCCCGCCACGACGGCTCCTCCCCCATCGGGAGGGTGCCGTCCTCGTTGATGTTCGTGATGTGGTAGGCGTGCTGGTTCCAGATGCGACGGGCCCCCACCCAGCGGCCGCGCGCGTCGCCCCAGATCTCGACGCCGGGGTCGGTCCAGAAGTCGCGGATGAAGAAGGCCTCCGCGTTCGAGCTGAACACGATCTCCGCGTCGCCGTCGTTGTCGACGTCCGCGATGACCGGGTTCTCGGTCCGCGTGCGCGAGCTGTTGGCGTGCTCGAAGAGGACGCGGCCGGTCGTCCCGTCGTAGACGCGGAAGTGGTACTGGTCGTTGTAGACGACCTCCGCGCGGCCGTCGCCGTTGAAGTCGAACACGCTCGACCCGGTCCCCGCCGAGGAGCCGTCGCCCGTCGGCGAGGCCCACCGCAGGCCACGGCCCGTGCAGCCGGATGGGCGCGGCGACTGCTCGCAGTCCAGGTCGTAGACGCCGTAGAGCCCGCCGTGCGCGATGCCGATCTCGGGGTGGCCGTCGCCGTCGAAGTCGGCGACCGTGGGCGCGCCGCCGACCGCGGTGGTGGTGCGGCCCTCGATGATGCGGACGTACTCGACCGCGCCGGTGCGCCCGTTGAGGATGTAGAAGTAGCCACGCGAGGTCAGGATGACCTCGGGCCCAGGCACCGACGGCATCATGTCCGCGACCGCGCAGAGCCCGTCACCGATGGTGTCCTGGTTCCAGTAGATGTCGCCGTTGGCGCGGAACGCGGTGCGGCCGGCGATGACCTCCTGGACGCCGTCCTCGTCGAGGTCGGCCACGCACGAGATCGGTCCGAGGAACTCGTTGGTCCCGCGGGTCGTGATGGACGAGTCGCCGACGAAGCGCCGGTCGCCGGTGCGACCCTCGAGCACGTTGCGGCCCACCACCACCTCGACGTCGCCGTCGCCCTCGAGGTCCGCGAGGGTCACCGCCGTGCCGATCGTCCGCTGGAAGCGGTCGCCGCGGTCGCGCGCGGTGGGGAACGGCGACTCCCAGAGGAGCGTCCCGTCGTGATTGACGGCCACCGTGCCGCTGTAGATGCCGAGCGCCAGGAACTCGGGGAGCCCGTCGCCGTCGATGTCACCGGTCGCGACGTTCCCCGTCGCCTCGTAGGGCCCGAGATCGCCGGTGTTCGGCGGGTAGCTGAGGGTGGTCTGGGTCGCGGGGTCCCAGATCCGCAGGATGCCGCGCTCCTCGCCCCGCAGGGTCGCGTAGCTGATGAACGCGATGACCGTCTGGTCGATGCCGTCGGTGGGGTTGGGGTCGATGACGACCGGCGTGCTACACACGTGGGTCGAGTCGGCGTGCTCGATCGGGCCGTCCGGCCAGCGGGTCTCGAGGACCGGGTCGTCGAACGCGAAGACGGTCGGCTCGATCCGGCAGGTGCTCGGGTCGGGCGGGGTCGGCGGGGGCGGCTCGATATCCGGGCCGGCGTCGAACCCTCCGTCGACGCCGCCGTCGAAGCCCGCGTCACGCTCGCCCGCGTCGGGGTAGTAGATCTGCCCATCCGGGCCGATGACGGCGCCGTCCGGTAGACCGGCGTCGTCTCCGTTGCCGTGGCTCAGCCAGCAGCCCGGGAGGAGCGCGCCGGTGAGGAGGGCGAGCGCCGCGGCGGTCGTCAGGGAGAGGGGGGAGGGGTTCTTCACGAGAGCTCCTGAGGGGGGGCGCCAGGGGATTCGAACGGAGGGCAACCAAGCTCCGTGCCAAGCTCGCGCGGGGGTGCGAGGAGGCACCGGACACGGAACACCCCGCGTTCTCGGGGGTCGCGTCGCCCAGGTGGGCGAAGATGCCCGACCGCCGTCAGGATCCTTACGCGCGTTCGGTTACGCGTCGAGCCGGCGGCCCAAGGTCGCGGTGAGCGTCCCCACGCCCGACACCTCGACGTCGACGCGCTGGCCGGCGGCGAGCGGCCCGACCCCGGCCGGCGTCCCGGTGAGCACCAGGTCACCGGGCTCGAGGGTCATCACGCGCGCGATGTAGTCCACGAGGGCCGGGATGTCCCAGATCATCTGGTCGGTGCGCCCGCGCTGACGCTCCTCGCCATCCACCCGCGTCACCAGCTCGAGCGCGTCGAGCGGGCCGGGGTCGGTCTCGAGCCACGGGCCCACCACGCAGAAGGTGTCGAACCCCTTGCCCCGGGTGAACTGAACGTCGCGGCGCTGGAGGTCACGGGCCGTGACGTCGTTGGCGCAGGTGATCGCGTAGATCGCGGCCTCGGCCTCCTCGCGGGAGCCGCCCTGGAAACGGCGGCCGAGCACCACGCCGACCTCGCCCTCGTAGTCGACGCGCTCGCTCGCGGCGGGCCATCGGATGACGCCGCCGGGCCCGAGCAGCGAGCTCGGCGGCTTCAGGAAGAGGAGCGGCTCGGGCGGGACCTCGTTGCCGAGCTCCGCGGCGTGGGCGGCGTAGTTCCGCCCCACGCAGACGATCTTGGAGGGCGCCACCGGCGCCAGGAGCGGGCCGACTGGGCAGGGCTCCCCGACCGGCCGGCCTCCGCGCCACGGGGCGTCGTCGAGCGGCCGCCCGGCGGCGTCCGTCCCGTCCTCGAGGGCCACGAACCGCGCCTCCCCGTCGATCGTCGCGCGCGCCACCCGCATCCGGACGCTTTATCACGCGCCGGCGCCGGGGGCATCGCGTGGTGCTCTCGCGGGAGGGGCTACTGCTGGACGATCACGATGGTCGCGTCGTCGGTGAAGCGGATCGCGCCGTTCTCGCCGCCGCAGCTCCAGCAGGTGCTCCACAGCAGCTCGCCCCGGGTGGCCGGATCGCGGAGGATCGCGAAGGAGGTCTCCGGCTCCTCGACCACGAAGCTCGCGGCGTGCAGGAAGCGGTCGCCGCCCATCGGGTAGAGCGCGACGAGGAGCGCGGCGTCGGCGGTGCGGCCGGAGACGATCCAGACCTCCTCGCCCACCGAAGGGGACCACGCGAAGGGCGCCGTGGCCAGCTCCCAGTGCATCTCCTCCACCGTGGCCCCGCCGCGCGCGAGCGCCTGGACCCCGGCCGACTCGCCGGCGACCTCGAAGCCCTCGGCGAAGCGGGCGAGCGGCTCGATCGACGCGAAGATCGCGCGCCAGCGGTCCGGCGGCACGTCGAGCTCGCGGAACTGCCGGCGCAGGCCCACGTCCGGGTAGCTCGCCTCCGAGCGCGCGCCGCCGCAGCAGCGGAACGCGAGGGCGCGCCCGCCTCCGGCCGGGTTGACCGCGTGGCGCGTCCCACAACGATGGGCGGCCGGGCTGTCCTCGGGCCGCCCGCCGCGCGCGACCGCCGTCCGCTCGAGCACCGCGAGGCGCGGTGGCGCGTCGCTCGCGGTCCACTCCGGGGCGCGCACGCCGAGATCGAGCACGCCGTCCGGGGAGGCGCAGGCGGTGACGTCCTCGAGGCAGGCGGCGACGTCGAGCTCCTCGCCGGTCGCGAAGCTCGCCTCGCCGTCTCCGCGGCACGCCCGCTCCCACTCCAGCTCGTCGCAGAGCCGGCGCCCCTCGGCCTCGCACAGGGCCTGCGCCTCGCGGCGGGTGGCCGCAAGGGTGGGGGGACGCGCGGGATCGTTCGGGTAGGGCAGCCGATCGATGTCGAACCCGTCGAGCTCGATCGGCGCCAGGTCCGCCTCGACCGACGGACGACGCCCGGGCAGGCCCGGTCGGCTGCCGGCGCGCAGGGCCCCCGCGGGGATCGAGACGACCTCACCCGCCCGCGGCGGCGCGACCGCGGGGCGCGCGGGGGTGGGCGGCGGCGGCGGTGAGGGCGTAGCCACCGCCACCGCGGACGGAGGCGTGGGAGGCGGCGCCGCCCGAGGCCCGGCGTCGACGGCGGCCGAGGGCGTGGAGCAGCCCGCCCCGAGGAGGGCGAGCACCAGCCGGAGGGTGGTCAGGCGTCGCACGGCCCGACCCTATCGACCGGGGGATCGCGCACCAACTTTTCGAGCGTCGCGCGCGCTCGAGCTGCGCGCTGTCGGCGGAGACAGCCGGCCTAGAGTCTGCTAGGCCACCGCGGTCGGAGCGGTCCAGGTGATCGCTGGCTCGCCCCTCGGGGCGGGCGGGAGGAAAGTCCGAGCTCCACAGAGCAGGATGCCAGCTAACGGCTGGTAGGGGTGACCCTCAGGAAAGTGCCACAGAGAGCAGACCGCCCCGCCTCGCGCGGGGTAAGGGTGAAAGGGTGAGGTAAGAGCTCACCGGGCCGGCGGTAACGTCGGTCGCACGGCAAACCCCATCCGGAGCAAGACCGAATAGGGAAGCGTCAGGGCGGCTCGTCCTTGCTTCCGGGTTGTGTCGCTCGAGGTCCGCGGCGACGCGGATCCTAGACGAATGATCGCCACCCGCGACCCCGGCGACGGACGCGGGAACAGAACTCGGCTTACGGGCCCTCCGACCGCGCCGCCGCTCCCACCCGGGGGTGGCGGCGTGTCTATTTCGAGCGGCCCGATCGAGGAGAGCGACGAGCGCGACCCCAAGAGGAAACCGCTTCGGGCGCTCGCCGCCACCGGCGGACGCGAAACCTGTGCACGAGCCGAGGAAACCAGCGAAAGCCTTGGTTATGGCTGGTCTTTTCGGGCCCAGCCTGCGCTCAGGATGTCGCGGTCCTCGAGGGCCTCGACCCGGTACAGGTGGCGCGGCCGGATGCTGGTGAAGCGATCCAGGCGCATGCGCACCCGCAGCAACCCGTCGAGCAGCGGCAGCCGATCGAGATCGCCGGGGGCGCCGACCTCGAGCAGCAGCTCGTCCAGCGCGTCGTGCGCCTGCGGGGGGTGGAACACCATCCCCGGCGCGAGCGCGAGGGCGTCGCCGAGGACGAGCACCCGACCGTCGAACCGGTCGCCCGGGCGGGTGGCCGAGGGCTCGAGGCGGTAGCGCGCCCCTCCGATCCGGTCGACGAGCAGGCCGCCCTCGCGCGCCTCGTAGAGGCTCCGCGCGCTCGTCAACAACGCCTGGGCCACCTCGCGGTCCCGCTCGTCGCCCGCGCCCCGGCGCAGCCAGCGGGCCGCCGGGGCCTCGCCGTCGGCCGTGCGGTGCTCACAGAGGAACCAGTCGAAGAAGAACTGGATGCGCTCCTCGTAGCAGGCGTCGCCCGGCTCGAACGCGCCGGTGTCGGCGTGGAACAGCGCGCGCGCGCGCTCGAGCTCGGCGCCGTCGTCCTCGGCGGTGAGGTCCGCGAGCATCCGCTCGAGCACGGTCTCGAGGATCGCCGTGGGGATGGCCTCGGGCATCGCGGGCGCAGCTTGGGATGCGCGCGGCGCCGCGTCCAGACTTGACAGCCAGGGGTCGGGGCGGGGAGATCGCGAGGGTCGGATGAGCGAGCAGCCGAGCGAAGACGTCCAGCGCGCGATCGGGTTCGTCGAGGCGACGATCGCGGCCCTCGGCATCGACCCGGCCAAGACGCGCCACCGGCGCGAAGGCCACTGCACCTACGCGCTGCGGCGCGGCAGCGCGCGCATCCTCGTCGCGGTGCACGCCCCGAACGCGTCGCTCGCCGAGGGGCGGCTCCGGGTGGTGGCGCCGGTGATCCGTCTCGTCGGCGATCCGGCGGAGCCAGCGGATCCGGCGCTGCTCCGGTTCCTCCTCGAGGCGAACGCGCGCGATCTCGTGGGCGCGGC
Organism: Polyangia bacterium; assembly: GCA_030426845.1. Taxonomy (GTDB): domain Bacteria; phylum Myxococcota_A; class Polyangia; order Polyangiales; family Sandaracinaceae; genus JAUHXR01. Next base: position 18,898 of record JAUHXR010000067.1, read on the forward strand.
CTTCGGCATCAGCGGGCCGGACGTCGTGGTCGTGGCCGAGCGCGCGGTGCGCGATCTCGACCGCTCGGAGGTCGAGGCGATGATCCGCAACGTGGGTCGCGCCGCCGACCGCTACGACGACGAGCTGTCCCGGGTGTTCGGCGCCCCGCGCGCTTCGGACGTCTGAGTGCCGCGGCTCGGTTGGGCGTCGTTCGTGATCCTCGGGGGGCTCGCCCTGGCTGCGCCCGCGCGGGCGTTCGACGTGCAGCTCGACACCGACACGAGCTTCCAGATCTACGAGGTGCGATCGCCCACCGCGCGGGCGTTCATGGCGCGTCGTCGGCTGCTCTCGCGGCTCGGGGTGCGGATGACCCACGATCTCACCGAGCCGGCGGCGGACGGCTCGGCGATCCGCCTCCTCGCGGAGGGGCAGCTGCGGCTCGAGCAGGACTTCGGCGAGACCTGCCTCCTCGACCGTGAGCTCTGCGTGGTCGCGGTGGACGCCGACGACGCGGGCGCGTGGCAGCCCCTCGCGGCGGACACCCGGCTCGACGTGCCCTCGCTCTGGGTGGGGGTCAGCGGCCTGCCCCTCGGGGTCACCGCGCGCCTCGGGCGTCAGCTCGCGCTCGACACGATCGGCTTCGCGCGCTTCGACGGTCTGTCGCTCCAGAGCGCGCCGGTGCGCTGGCTGCGGCTCGAGGCGTTCGGCGGGATGCTGGTGCGCGGCACCTCGCTCGCCGGGACCTCGCGCAGCGACCCGCAAGGCTCGATCCGCCTCGACACCGAGCGTGACGTCCCCTGGGCGGCGCGGCCGTCGGACACCTGGGTGCTCGGCGCGCGCCTCAGCGGCGGTCCGGGGCGGCTCCTGTCGCTCTCGATCGGCTACCGCTACATGTGGGACGGCGACGGCGAGGTGATGTCTCGGATCTCGGCCGGCGCCTCGAGCCAGCCCGCGCCCTGGCTGCGCCTCGACGCCAACGCGGTGGTCGACCTCTTCACCGAAGAGGTCATCGAGGCGCGCGGCACCGTCCGGCTGGGGGAGGGCGCGGTGGTCGGGCACGCGCAGGCGTCGCGGCACGTGCCGCGCTTCGACCCGGGGACCATCTGGGCGTGGTTCGCGGTCGCGCCGATCAACCTGGCCGAGGTGGGCGCGCGCTGGGAGGTCAACGACGACGTCTCGATGGGCGGGGCGATCAAGGGCCGCTACGCCGAGCTCAGCGACGGCGAGGACCTCGACGCGGGCCTCGACGGGTGGCTGCGGGCCCGCTGGGAGGGGGTGCGGTTCACCTGGACCGGGTTCGTGTGGTCCGGCGCGCTCGGCCCGCTCGCGGGGGTGCACCTCGGGGCGCGGCGGCCGATCCTCGGGTGGCTCGAGCTGGGGCTCGCGGTCAACGTCTGGTACTTCGAGGACCCGAACCGCCAGGATCTCTCGGGCGTGGTGCTCAACGAGGTCCTGGAGGGCCGCTTTCGGATCAGCCCCGAGACGCTGGTCGTGACCGAGCTGCAACACGCCACGAGCCGGGTGGTCGGCCACCGCTTCCGCGGCCTCGTCGCCCTTCGGGTGGAGACCTGGCCGTGAGGCTCCGGGCGAGCCTGCTCCTCGGCGCGACCCTCGCGGCGGCGCTGCTCGCGGTGGGCCTCGGGCTGCGCGCGGGCGCGGCCGGCCAGGCGCGTCCTCCGGCCGCGGCGCTGCGCGAGCGGCCCCCCGACCGGCACGGCCCCTCGCCGATCGTCTATCCGCCGCAGCGCATCGCGATCCGGATGGACCACTCCCTCGACGCCCACCGGCAGCTCCGGTGCGTGCGGTGCCATCAGGGCGCGGGGCTCAGCCAGCGGGCGCGCGACCTGCTGCTGCCGCGCGAGGCGAGCTGCGCGCCGTGCCACGACGAGGAGCTCGATCGGGACGGGCCCGATCGCGAGGCGCGCTGCGGAACCTGCCACGTCGGCTACACCGAGGGGGCGCCGCCGGCGGTCACCGATCTGCCCACCGCGCGGCTCCGCTTCTCGCACCGGACCCACGTGGAGCGCGGCGTCCGCTGCCGGACGTGCCACGAGGGGGTGGAGCGCGCGGGCCAGGCCGACCGGCGGCACCTGCCGCGGATGCGCCAGTGCTTCGAGTGCCATGGGCCCGAGGGCTTCGCGGCCGAGGCGAGCGCGAGCGGGCGCTGCGAGACCTGCCACCTGACCCGCCCGGACGGCGTGCTCCGGACGCGCTTCGCCGAGGGCACGATGAACCCGCCCGACTGGCTCTTCGGCATGCGCCACGATCACGAGTGGCTCGTGCGGCACCGGTGGGTCGCGGCCGATCAGGGCGGCGCCTGCGCGAGCTGCCATCAGGAGTCCGACTGCGCCGACTGCCACGACGGGCGCGTGCGGCCGCGGCGTGTGCACCCGGGAGACTACTTGACGACCCACGTCGCCGAGGCGCGGCGGGATCAGCCGCGATGCCAGAGCTGCCACACGACCGCGCGCTTCTGCACGGAGTGCCACGCGCGCCTCGGGCTCGCCTCGATCGCGGCGCCCGATGTTCGCTCGGCCGCGCCCTATCACCCGCCGGCCGCGGTCTGGACCGAGGGGCCGAACCTCCACGCGCTCGAGGCGCAGCGCGCGATGAACGCATGCGCGAGCTGCCACGCGGAGCGCGACTGCGTTCAGTGCCACGGATCGCTCGGGATCGGGGCGGGGGTGAGCCCGCACGGTCCCGGGTTCGCCAGCCAGTGCCGCGCCGCGCTCGAGCGGAACCCGCGGGCCTGCGCGACCTGTCACGGAGACGTGGCGGCGCTCCGCGGTCGCTGCCTCTGAGGCGAGGTCCGCGCTCTCGCGGCGCGCGCCGCGTCAGCTCCGCCCGGGGTCCGTGTCGGGGACGACGATGCCCGGGTGGGTGTCGCTCGGGTGATGGGCGCGCGGCCGGGTGGGCTCGTTGGGCACTCCGTCGTCGCCGGGATCGCTCGTCTCCGCCGTGTCGGCGCTCGGCTCCGAGCCGGGTGGCATCGTGTCGGGGGCCCTGGGCCGCTGGGTCGGCGCGTCGAGCATCTCGATCTGGCTCTCGCTCAGCTCGATCAGGCCGGTCGGTGGATCGAAGCCCTCGTCCCACGGGTCGTGGACCTGGGAGCCCGGGACGAGCAGATCGTAGACCTGGCGGATCCGCCGCCGGCGCGCGCCGGAGCTGAGCTCGTCCCGAACGCGCTGGTACGCGGCCGAGGCGACGCGCTCGCGGAGGCCCGCGTCGCGGAGGACCTCGAGGACCGCGTCGGCCAGCGCGCTGTCCGAGCCGGCGGGGTAGAGCAACCCTTCGACCTCGTCGCGAACGAGCTCGGTCACCCCGGGGACGTCGGCGACCACCACCGGCCGCAGGCACGCCATGTACTCGAGCAGCGGCTGGGGCAGGGGCGAGATGCCGTCGTGGGTGCGCGCGGCCGCGGGGGCGACGCAGACGTCGGCCGCCGCGACCACGCCCGCGATCTGATGCGGCTTGGGCTCGCCGCGCACCGACACCACGTCGGCTAGCTTTGCTTCGCGCACCTGCGCGCGCACGGCCTCGCGGCGCTCGTCGTCCGCCTCGCCCGCGATGAGCACCCGCACCGGACGCACCGCGCGGATCTTGGCCACCGCGCTCAGCAGCGTCGGCAGATCGCGGCCCTCCGAGAACGGGCCGAGGTAGAGGAGCCGCGGGATCGAGAAGGGACCCGTCTGGCCGAAGTCGAAGTCCCCCACGTCGACGCCCGGTCGGACCACGTCGACCGCGGCCCGCCCGTTCAGCGGCTTGGCGGAGGCGTTGCTGCTCACGAGCACCCGCCCCGCGGCCTGCAGGGTGATCCGGTGCGCGTCGAGCCAGTCGCGCTCCTCGTCCGGGTCCGGGAAGGTCGCCACCTCGTACACGAGGAGGGCGCTCGATCGCCGGCGGGGGTGCGTGGCCGCGACCTTGCCCGCCCACGGATCGAACACGTGCACGACGTGATACGTCTCCGAGTCGAGCTGCCGCGCGACCGCGCGCATGTACAGGCTGCGGCGCTCCTCGGCGCTGGCTTTGGCGACCGGGACGCGGAACATGCGGGCGCCCGCCATGCGCTGGACGTGCGGCAGGTTCTCGGTCTTGAGGGTGACGAGGTCCAGCTCGGCCCGGAGGCCGTGGATCATGGAGGCCATCGCGGACCCGTGCGCGCTGGCGCCCGGGACGGCGGCGAAGGCCGCGCCGAGGACCCGGATCCGAGCGCCTCCCATACCCCGAAGCTACCACGAGGAGAGTTGGGCCTTGCCATGCCTCGCAGCCTGGGACTACAACAGGCGACCGCGGACCGAACACCCGGAGGAACTGGTGAAAGAGCTCGCTCGCTTTCTTCTGCAGAATTGTCAGCTCGACTTCTCGGGCGAAGTGACGATCGAGCAGATTCGTCAGTTTCTTCGTGACGACGACTCGCGTGAGGCGCGAGCGCTCCTGTCCAAGCTCATCGAGGACAAGGGCGTGGACGACATGCTGGTCGTCGTCGCCGACTGCCTCAAGGAGCACATCCCGAACGGGATCAACGAGGACACGATCCGCCAGCAGCTCTCGTTCTACACGGAGAGCTGAGGTCCTGCGCCGGCTCGGCGTCGTCCTCGCGCTCCTGAGCGTGGGCTGCGACGTGCCGCCGGCCCGCGACGCCGACGGCCCGGTGGTCCTGGCCAGCGATCCGATGCCCGGCGACGTGGACGTCGACCGGGCGGCGTCGTTTCGCGTGTTCTTCGATCGCCCCGTGCTGCCCCGGGACGTCCGGCGCGGCCGGGTGGTGGTGCGGAGCGGCGGCCGGTCCGCGTTCCTCTCGGCGTGGTTCGATCCCGTCGAGCGGGTGATGCACGTCGAGAACCTCCTGCCGCCGCTCGACCCGGACGTCGGCTACCGGCTCGTCGTGGAGGGCGTGCGTGATCTCGAGCGGCGCCCGATGGCCGACGCGTACACCGCGCCGTTCACCACCGGTGCAGAGGCCCGAGGCACCCCGACCCCGCTGGCCGGCTGGGCCGACGTCGCTCCGATCCTCGCTCGCTGTGCGGCTGACGGCTGCCACGGCGGCGCGACCCCGGCGCTCGGCCTCGATCTGTCGAGCGGGGCCGGGGTCGAGGCGACCGCGATCGGGGTCGCCGCGCGCCAGACCCGGGTCGGCACCCAGGACGACACCGTGTGGTCGGGGGCGAGCACGCTCGACGGCCTCGCCCGGATCGACGTCGTCGGCGGGGTGGGGCGACCCTCTCGGAGCTACCTCCTCTACAAGGTGATCGGGGACCCCCACGCGGCCGGATCGGTCATGCCGCCGCCCCCCGACGATCCGCTGACGGCGGACGAGCAGGGGCGGCTGAGCCGCTGGATCCGGGCCGGCGCGCCCACGCTCTGAGCCGCGTGGCCTTCGGCCGGTTCGCGGGCGGAGGGGCGCCTCGACCCCGCCGGGATCTGTTGTAGAGTCCGCCCGATGCGGACGGATTCCCGACTCCCCTGGCTGGCCGTCGTCCTCCTGGGGATGATGTCCCTGGGCGCGAGCTGCAGCGGCGGCTCGGATGGTGACGGCGACCCCGGCTCCGGCGGCGAGCGCCCCGAGCCGGCCGAGGAGACCCCCCGGGTCGAGAGCCTCGACGCGGTCGACGTCTCCGAGCTGACCCGGGCCGAGCAGCGGGTCTGGGTCGAGCTGATCAACGACCAGCTCTCGCCCTGCGGCGAGCCGATCAGCGTCGGTCGCTGCGTGGCCGAGGAGCGGAGCTGCCGCAGCTGCGTGCCCGCGTCGCGCTACCTCGTGCGCCTCATCCAGGAGGGCTACGAGCGTCAGGAGATCGAGGAGCTCTACGGCCTGCGCTACGACGAGGATCAGGCGGTCGAGATCGCGACCGAGGGCTCGCCGAGCCGCGGATCGCAGATGGCGCCGGTCACGATCGTCGAGTTCAGCGACTTCGAGTGCCCCTATTGCGGCCGCGCTCATCCGATCGTCCAGCAGCTCCTGCGCGAGTTCGAGGGGCGGGTTCGCGTGGTGTTCAAGCACTACCCGCTGAGCGCGCACCCGCACGCGATGCCGGCCGCGCGCGCCGCGGTGGCGGCGGGCAACCAGGACCAGTTCTGGCCCATGCACGACCTGCTGTTCGAGCACCAGCGCCAGCTCGAGGAGGAGGACCTGATCGGCTACGCCGAGCAGCTCGGCCTCGACATGGATCGCTTCCGCGCGGACATGGCGGCGACCGAGACGCAGGACCGGGTCGAGGCGGACAAGGACGCGGGCCGCGAGGCCGGCGTAGAGGGGACGCCGACGTTCTTCGTGAACGGGCGGCGCTTCCGCGAGCCGCCGTCCTCCCTCGCCGCCTACGTGCGGGAGGCGCTCGACCAGTAGCAGTCGCCTGCGCAGGCTCTGTACGATTTGGTACGCTCCGCGTGAATCGACGCCGGAGCGTCGCGTCCTACGGAGGCCATGAGCAGGATGTCCAGGTTCACCCCCCGCGTTTCCTTCGCCCTCGCGCTCGCCGCGGTCCTCATGATCGCAGGCAGCGCCTTCGCGCTGAACACCGGCGCCCGCGCTCCCGAGATCGGGCTGCGCGATCTGAACGGCCGCAACGTCACGATGGCCTCGCTGCGCGGCAAGGTCGTGCTCGTGGACTTCTGGGCGTCGTGGTGCGAGCCCTGCGCCGAGGAGTTCCCGGTGCTCGAGCGGCTCTACAACCGCTACCGCGAGCAGGGCTTCACGGTGGTCGCGGTCTCGCAGGACCGCACCGCGGACAACATGCAAGGGTTCCTGCGCCAGCACCGCGCGAGCTTCCCGGTGGTGCTCGACTCGAACCACGCGGTCGCGGGGCGCTACAGCCCGCCCCGCATGCCCTCCAGCTACATCATCGATCGCACGGGCGTCGTGCGGCACGTCCACGAGGGCTTCCGCTCGAGCGACGCGGCGGTCTTCGAGCGCGAGATCCGCGCGCTCCTCCAGCAGGGCAACTGAGCCCCGTCGAAGCTCGACGGACGGCCCGGGCGATCGCGCGATCGCTCGGGCCTCGCTGCGTCTGGCCGTGGGGCGCCGCTCAGGCGCGGCGCTCGGGCCGCAGGCGGGCCGCGTGGAGGAACTCGCCGAGCTTCTCCGCGACGTAGGCGAGCAGGTTCGCGTCGGCCCGGCTGAACTGGGCCTGCTGCTGGCGGTTGAGGCACTGCAGCATGCCGAGGAGCCGGCCCTGGTGGCTGATGGCCATGAACGCCATCGTGCCCACGTGCATCCCGGGCCGACCGTCGGTCGCCGCGTCGTAGCGGGGATCGGCGTCGACGTCCTCGATCAGCAGCGCCCGGTCCGGCGCCAGCGCGGCCGCGCCGATCAAGCCGGAGAGCCGCGGGACGCCGACCCCCTTGCGGCCGTCGCCACCCGGTCCCGTGAGGGCGACGAAGCGCAGCTCGTCGGTGTTGATGTCGTAGAGGCAGGCGCTGTACGCCTCGGCCGGGACGAGCTCCGAGAGGAGCCGCACCACGAACTCGAGCCCCTCGACCGGGGTGGTGAGGAAGAAGAGGTCCTGGAGCGCCTCGAACGCGTCGACGAGGACCTCGTCGGTCTTACGCCGCTCACGAGGCGCCGCCGCGGGCGGGGGCAACGAGTCGACCACGTCGTCGCTGATCGTGAGCTCCAGCTCCTCGGACGCCGGTGACGACACGGTGGACCCGGCCGACGGGGCGGGCTCGGCGGGCGCCGGGGGCGGCGGCGCGCTCGCCGCTCCGGGGGAGGTCCGCGCGCTCGGGGCCTCGCTCGCGGGCGGCGTCGAGGTCGCGGCCGGGGGCATGGACGTCGGCGGGTTGGACGGAGTCGCCGGCGGCTGCGACGGACGGGGCCGGCCGATCTGCGGCTCGCCGCGCCAGTCTTTCCACTGCAAGGTGAGGATCGGCGGTCGGCTCGGGCGGCCCTCCCAGCGGTGGTCGAACACCGCCATGTTCACGAGCTTGCCCTTCGGGCGCCCCTCGAGATCGGCGCGCAGCTCCTCGAAACGAGACGCGAGGATCGCCTCCGCGAGCGCCTCGCTGGTCCCCTCGGCGACCACGTAGGTGCGCTCCCGGTAGGTGAGCGGCGAGTCCTTGCTCGGCTCGTCGTCGCGCTGATGCAGCAGCTCCCACGTCGGGGCCGAGTCCGGCATGGTGAGGCGCGACGCGTCCACCTCGGGGTCGGCCTGGGTGACCTCCTCGGCCGCCGTCCGTTGCTCGGTCGGCTCGGCGCCGGGGGACTCGGCCGACTTCTCTGCCGACTTCTCCGCCGACTCCGCCGACTTCTCCGCCGACTCCTCGGCCGGAGGGGCCAGCCCCAACGCGCGCGCGTCGTAGGCGATCGTCCGCGCCGGGGCCTTCTTGCGCGGGCGCTCGGACGCGGGCGCCGGCTCGTCCGCCGCCGCCGGCGGCGCACCGAGCTTCAGGTCGTTGGCGTTGTAGGCGATCGTGCGCTTGGTCGCGCCGGCGCTCGAACGCTCGGCGGCAGCGGGTCGGTTCGTGGCCGGGTTCGCGTTCGGGTCCGGGAGGGCGAGCCCGAGCTCCCGCGCGTCGAACGCGATCGTCTTCTTGGCGGAGTCCGCGCTCTCGACCGCGCTCGCGTTCGCCGGGGCGGCCGCCTCGGCCGGGGGCGCGAGGTTCAGGTCGTTGACGTTGTAGGCGACGGTCCGCTTGGGGCCGGACTTGCCCGCGGAGGCGGCGGGGGCTGCCCTGGGCGCGGTGCTCGTGGGCGCGGTGCTCGTGGGCGCGGTGCTCGCTGAGGTCGACGGGGGCGCCGCGGAGGCTGGTGCCCCGGCGGTCGGGCTGGTGGACGGCGCCGCGGGCGGCGTGAGGTTCAGGTCCTTGGCGTTGTAGGCGATGGTCCGCTTGGCGGCAGGCGGGCTCGCCCCCGGCGGCGGATCGCTCGGCTTCGGGACCCGGACGCTCGGGGTCTTCTTGTCGTCCTTCGGGGCCTCCGACTGTGCCTTCGACTGTGCCTTCGACTGTGCCTTCGACTGTGCCTTCGACTGTGCCTTCGACTGTGCCCTCGACGGTGCGGAGCTCGTCGTGGACGCCGTGCTCTCGGGAGCGGCGCGGGGCACCTCCTCCGACGGGACGCGGGGGCCCCGCGGGGGCTGCTTCGCCTTGAGGCTGGTGGTCTCGTCGGGCGCGAGGACGTAGGTGCGCCGCTTCATCGGGTCGTGCACCGTGACCGTGCCGTCGTTCGCGACCTGCACGCTCCCGCCGGGCGGAACGCCGCCCGCCTCGCCGATCACCTCGCGGGCCCGCTTGAGGGCGGTCATCCAGTTGCCGGCGTCGACGCTGGCCTCCGAGATCGGGACCGAGCCTCCGATCTCCGTGACCACGAGTCTCCAGCTCTTCGACGCCAAGCCAACCGCCCTTCGAACAGCGCGAGGAGATGAAGCCACGCGGCCCCGGTCGGGTCAAGCAAAGCCGAATGAGTGTGCGGCGTTGCGTCGGTTGGAGGTGGACGCTAGAGCGCGCGGGTGTGGATCCTGATCGTCGGCTCGCCGCAGACGGTCGAGCGACCCGAGGGGGGCGCCGAGGCGCTGCGCCAGCTCGGTTGCCGCGTGCGCACGAGCGACCTCTGGGACCGGCTCGACCACCCCGAGCTCGCCGCCGACCCGCCTGGCGCGGTCCTGATCGAGGCGGTGGACGAGGTGGACGCGGGCCGCGCCGCGATGGTCCGGCTGCGGGCCGTCCCCGCGCTCAGCGACGTGCCTGTCCTGCTGGCGGTCACCGTCAACGCCATTCAGCGGATCCAACCCCAGGACGCGTTCGACGACATCGTGCTCGTCCCCTACGTCCCGGTGGAGCTCTACGTCCGCATCCGGCGGGCGGAGTGGGGCCGGAGCGAGTTCGAGAGCCCGGAGCGGATCAAGGTCGGCAAGGTGGTGATCGACGTGGCGGGGCACGAGGCCTGGGTCGACGGCCGCGCCGTGGTGCTGACCCAGCAGGAGTTCGCGCTGCTGCGGTTCCTCTCGAGCCACCGCGGCCGGGTGTTCAGCCGCCAGCAGCTCCTCGACCGGGTCTGGGGAGTCGACTACTACGGCGGCAGCCGCACGGTGGACATCCACGTGCGGCGGCTGCGCATGAAGCTCGGGACCGACAAGGTGCCGCTCCGCACGGTGCGCGGGGTCGGCTACAAGATGGACGCCCCGTGACCTCGCTGCTCCTGTCCGTAGGGGACCCGGCGGGGGTGGGGCCCGAGATCGCGGTCGCCGCGGCCCGGGCGCTCGGCGGGGCGCGCGACGTCGTGCTCTTCGGGGACGCGCGCCGGCTGGGGCCGGCGGTGGCCGGGCTCGCCGGGGTCGAGGTGGTGGACTGCGGGGCGGTCCCGGACGAGGTCGCGCGCGCGTCCCGGCCCACCGCGGCGGGCGGCGAGGCGCAGCTCCGGGCGCTGGACGCGGCGTCGGCGGCGGCGGCGCGAGGGGAGGGGGCGCTCGTGACCGGTCCGACGAGCAAGGCCGCGGCCGAGCTCGCGGGGGTTGCGTTCACCGGGCAGACCGAGCACCTCGCCCGGGGCGCGGGCCTTGCCGCCGACGCGGTCACGATGATGTTCCTCGGGCCGCGCCTCAAGGTCGCCCTCGCGACGACCCACGTCGCCGTCCGCGACCTCACGGCCGCGGTGCAGCGCGGGCGCGTGGAGCGCGCGATCGACCACCTCGCGGAGGCGCTGGCCGCGCTCTCGATCCCGCGGCCCCGCCTCGCGGTCACGGGTCTCAACCCCCACGCGTCCGAGGGGGGCCTGTTCGGCGACGAGGAGGCGCGCGCGATCGCGCCGGCGATCGAGGCGCGCGCGTCGCGTCACGACCTCGTCGGGCCGGTGGGCGCCGAGACCGCGTTTCGCTGGGCGAGCGCGGGGGAGGTCGCGGGGGTGGTCGCGATGTTCCACGACCAGGCGACGATCGCGAGCAAGCTCCTCGACTGGGGAGAGGCCGTCAACGTGACGTGGGGGCTCCCTTTCGTCCGCGTCAGCGTGGACCACGGGGTGGCCTACGACGCGGTGGGGCGCGCCGACCCGCGCGGGATGATCGCGGCGATGCGCCTCGCGGTGGAGCTGACCCGGTGAGCCGCCGCCTGACGGTGCGGGGCGCGCGGCAGCACAACCTCCGCGCGGTCGACGTCGATCTGCCCCGGGACGCGCTCACCGTGATCACCGGCCCGAGCGGCTCCGGCAAGTCTTCGCTCGCGTTCGACACGATCTACGCCGAGGGCCAGCGCCGCTACGTCGAGAGCCTCAGCACCTACGCGCGCCAGTTCCTCGACCAGCTCCCCAAGCCCGACGTCGACCTCATCGAAGGCCTCTCGCCCTCCATCGCGATCCAGCAAGGGACGGTGTCGCGCAACCCGCGCTCCACGGTCGGGACGGTCACCGAGATCTACGACTACCTCCGCGTGCTCATGGCGCGGGTGGGGGAGCCGCACTGCCCGACCTGCGACCGGCCGATCCGCGCGTACACCGTCCCGCAGATGGTGGCCCGCGTGTTCGCGCTGGGCGAGGGCGCGCGCGTGATGATCCACGCTCCGCTCGGCCGCGACGAGGTCGGCGACCTCGGCTCGCGGCTGGAGGAGCTGCGCCGCGACGGCTACGTCCGGGTGGTCCTCGACGGCGAGACGCGGGAGCTTGCCGACCTCGAGGCGCCTGATCCGAGCGTCCCCCACGACCTCGAGGTCCAGGTCGACCGGCTGGTGGTTCGGGACCGGGCGCGGCCGCGGCTCGGCGAGTCGCTCGAGCTCGCGACGCGGCTCGCAGGCGGCGCGGTCCGGGTGGTCGTCCAGGGCGCCGAGGACCTCGTGATGCAGGAGGGCCTCGCGTGCCCGGAGCACGGGCCGGTCCTCGAGTCCCTGAGCCCGCAGACCTTCTCCTTCAACAGCCCCCACGGCGCGTGCCCCGGCTGCGACGGGCTCGGGGAGCAGACGCGCTTCGACCCGGACCGCGTCGTGCCCGACCCGGACCTGTCGATCGCGGACGGCGCGATCGCGCCCTGGGGCAAGCCCGGCGCGCCCTACCACCGCGCGATGAGCCGGCAGCTCGAGTCCGCGCTCACGGGCAAGCTCGCGGTGAAGCTGGACACGCCCTGGAAGCGCCTGCGCAAGGCCGCGCGCGCCCGCGTGCTCGACGGAGAGGGCGCGTGGGAGGGGGTGCTCCCGATCCTCGAGCGACGGGCGAAGGACCATCACCAGCGGCGCCTCGAGCAAGGGAGCGACGCGGAGGCGGCCGGCTACCTCGAGGAAGAGCTGGAGCGCTACGCGGTCCGCCAGACCTGCGCGGTCTGTGGCGGCGCGAGGCTCCGGCCCGAGGCGCTCGCGGTGCGGCTCGGCGCGCACAACATCGACGCGCTGACGCGGATGTCGATCCGCGAGGCGACGGAGGCGTTCGGCGCGGTCGCGCTCGAGGGGGCGCGGCTGGAGATCGGCGCGCGCCTGCTCCGCGAGGTGCGGTCGCGGCTCGCGTTCCTCGACGACGTGGGCCTCGGCTACCTGAGCCTCGATCGCCGCGCGCGCACCCTGAGCGGCGGGGAGGCGCAGCGCATCCGGCTCGCGACCCAGATCGGCGCCGCGCTCGTCGGGGTGCTCTACGTGCTCGACGAGCCGTCGATCGGCCTGCACGCGCGCGACAACGAGCGCCTGCTCGGGACGCTGCTGCGGCTCCGCGACGCGGGCAACACGGTGGTCGTGGTCGAGCACGACCCGGCGACCTGGCGGGCCGCCGATCACCTCGTCGACATGGGCCCGGGCGCGGGGCGCCTCGGCGGGCAGGTCGTCGCGGCCGGGACGCCCCAGGAGGTCGCCCAGGTCGAGGCCTCGAGCACCGGCCGCTACCTCGCGGGGCAGCGGCCGAGCCTCGCCGGGCGTCGGCGGCGGGAGCCCTCGGGGTGGCTCACGGTCGCGGACGCCCGCACCCACAACCTCCGCGGCGTGACCGCCCGCGTGCCGCTCGGCGCGCTCACCTGCGTCAGCGGGGTGAGCGGGAGCGGCAAGTCCTCCCTCGTGTCGGACACCCTGCTCCCGCTCGCGCGGGCCGCGCTCCACCGCGCGAAGGTCGGCGACGTCGCCGGGCGCCTCGAGGGGCTCGAGGCCCTCGACAAGGTGGTGTCCATCGATCAGGCGCCCATCGGGCGGACCCCGCGCAGCAACCCCGCGACCTACTCGGGGCTGTTCACCACGCTGCGCGAGCTGTTCGCCTCGCTGCCCGAGGCGCGCGCCCGCGGCTACTCGGCCGGGCGCTTCAGCTTCAACGTCAAGGGCGGGCGCTGCGAGGTCTGCAAGGGCGACGGGGTGCTCCGCGTCTCGATGCACTTCCTCCCCGACGTCTTCGTGACCTGCGAGGAGTGCGCGGGGCGCCGCTACGAGGCCGAGACGCTCGCGATCCGCTACCGCGGCCTGTCGATCGCCGACGTCCTCGACCTCACGATCGAGGAGGCGCTCGAGCTGCTGTCGGCGATCCCGAAGCTCCAGATCGGCCTCAAGGCGCTCACCTCGGTCGGCCTCGGCTACGTCTCGCTCGGGCAGTCGGCGACCACGCTGAGCGGCGGCGAGGCCCAGCGGCTCAAGCTCGCCAAGGAGCTCGCGCGGCGCGACACCGGCCAGACCCTCTACGTCCTCGACGAGCCCACGACGGGCCTGCACTACACCGACGTCGTCGTGCTGATGGACGCGCTCGAGACCCTCGTCGACCAGGGCAACACGGTGCTCGTCGTGGAGCACGACCTCGACGTGCTCGCGCGGGCCGACCACGTGATCGATCTCGGCCCCGAGGGGGGCGACGGAGGCGGCGAGATCGTCGCGGCGGGGACCCCGGAGGAGGTCGCGGCGGAGCCCCGCTCGCACACCGGCCGCTACCTCGCGTCGCGGCTGGGTTGCTGATCGGCTAGCTCGCGTCGCGGCTGGGTTGCTGATCGGCTAGAGCACCGATCGGTTTGGAGAGTCGAGAAAGCTCGGAGCGCGACGGCCGTTCGGCGTGGTCAGACGTGACGAGGCGATGCTCAGGCATCGTCGAGGAGCGGCTGGCCGCGCCGGACGGC
>JAUHXR010000449.1 GCA_030426845.1 Polyangia bacterium
CGCGGCGCCGCCTGCGCGACCGTAACCGAGCCCGCCGAAGCCGGCCGTCCCGCCGCGCTGCGCCCGGGTCCTCACGGAGCGGGCCGGGCGGCGCTCGGCGACCCTGGCTCTCGGGGCTTCGGCGGGCGCCTCGGCGAGGAGGTCTCCGATCGATCCCGGATCGGCCTCGCCCGCCCACGCCTCCTCGGACGCCTCGGCCTCGCTGCGCTGGAAGGCGCCCTGGGCGGCCAGGTCGGCGGGGGCGTCGTCGGCGCTCGCGACCGCGGTGTCCGGGTCGGGCGCCTCCAGCGCGCCGACCTCCGTCGCGGGCATGGCCGTCGCCTCGGCCTCCGGCGCGGCGTCCATCGAGCCGCACCCCACCATCGAGAGGATCGCGGCCGCGACCCCCATCCAGCGCTTCTGCATGGGCTTCCCTCCTCGGCGGCGCCCCTGTCAGCCGCCGTGGTCAGAGGGACCCGGCCTCCGGGCGCGACCTTGGGCGGCTCAACCGCGGAGGCGGCGGACCGCGGCGTGGATCGCGTAGAGGCCGACCACGAAGAGCAACACGACCGTGAAGTGCGCGCCCATCAGGTGCTCGGGCTCGTTGCGCGGGCAGTGCAGCTGGAGCACGAGGTTGCCCGCGAGCCCGGCCGCGCAGGCCGCGATGAGCGCGCCGACCGAGGGACCGCGATCGAAGAGACGCAGCACGAGGTAGACCGGCAGGCCGAAGAACAGGCCGAAGAACAGGCACGGGCTGGCCATCTCGCGGATCATCCCGTCCACCGCGGGGAGCGCGTGACCGTCCGGCCCGACGAGGGCGAGCGCGAAGGTCGCGAGCAGGCTGAGCCCGACCAGGCCGTGGCGCGCCCAGGGCGCGAGCGGCGGGCGGTGGAGCGGCCGGAGGGCGAGGAACGCGGAGGCGCCGAGGAGCGAGCCGAGCGAGACCACCGCGACGGCGAGCCAGGCGACCGAGATCTCGGAGAGGTCGGAGCGCAGGCCGGTGAGCGCCCCCACGCCGACGACCGCGAGGCACGCGAGGCACGCGATGGCCCGGCGCGCGCCGGTCGACCGGCTGCGGAGCCAGAACCGCGGGCTCTTGTCCGCCTTGGCCAGCGAGCCCTCGACGTCGGCGAGCAGCGCGTCGACGTCGGCCGGGGACGCGCTCGTCTCGAGGGCGCGTGCGTCCGAGAGCCACTCCTCGAGGGCCGGGTCGAGCTCGTGCGAGGAGTCGGTCATCGCCAACGCCCTCCCATACGACGGAACCGAGGTGAGGTTTCCACTCAGCCGAGCTCCTTGTCGAGCAGCTCCTTGAGCTTCTTGTAGGCGCGGTGGGCCCGCACCCGAACCGCGCCCTCGGTCGAGCCGACGATCGCGGCGACCTCCACGAACGGGCGCTCCTCGAACCAGTGCAGCTCCACGACCTCGCGCTGGCTCGCGGGCAGCCGGTCGAGCGCGGCGCGGAGCAGGCGCGCGCGCTCCTTCTGCTCGAGCGGCCCGCGCTCGATGACCGCCGCCGGCTCGCGCGCCTCGTCGAGGTCGGTCTCCTTGCGTCGCTTCTTCTTGCGGTAGTGCTCGCGCACCAGGTTCATCGCGATGGTGAAGACCCAGGGGCGCAGCTTGCGGTCGAGGCGGAAGTCGCGCCGCGCCGCGTGCACCTGGAAGAAGGTCTGCTGCACGACCTCGCGCGCGAGCTCCTCGCTCCGCAGGTGGCGCACGGTGAGGCGCAGGAGCACCGGCGCGTAGCGGCGGAACAGCTCGCGGAACGCCTCGTGGTCGCCATCGACGTAGGCGGCCATGAGCTCCTCGTCGGTGCGTCCGTCGGAGGGAGGCGCGTCCATCCAGCGCGGCTCAGTCCCGGAAGTTCTTGAACTGGAGCGGGAGGTCGTACTCCGCGTCCTTGATGAGCTGGATCGCCTCCTGGAGCGCGTCCCGCTTCTTGTGCGACACGCGGACCACGTCGCCCTGGATCGCGGCCTGGACCTTGAGCTTGGTCTCCTTGAGGAGCTTCACGATCTTGCGCGCGTGGTCGGTGTCGACGCCCTCGCGCAGCGCGACGAGCATGCGGTAGTTGTTGCCACCGGCCGGCTTCGGGTCGCCCGCGTCGAGCGCCTTGAGCGACACGCCTCGCTTGGCGACCTTCGCCTGGAGCACGTCGAGCGCGGCCACGCAGCGCCCCTCGCTGTTCGAGAGGATGACGATCCCGTCGGCGTTCTTCTCGATGCTCGTGTCAGTGCCCTTGAAGTCGAAGCGCTGCGTCACCTCGCGGCGGGCCTGGTCGACCGCGTTGTCGAGCTCGTGGTGATCGAGCTGGCTGACCACGTCGAAAGACGGCATGGGGCGGCACGATACCGCCTATGCTCGCGCCATGCGACCCTGTCCCCGCTGCGCCGTGCCGATGGACGTGCACCGCCGCCAGTTCGCGGAGATCGACGTCTGCCCGCGCTGCGGCGGCGCGTTCTTCGACGCGGGCGAGGGGGCGTCGGTGCACGGCGCGGCGGCCGAGGTGCGCTGGCTCGTCGACGACGCGCGCGCCACCCGCCAGGGGCGCGCCGAGGTGCGCTGCCCGGCCCACGCGGTGGAGACCGCGAGCGACTACCGCGACGTCCCCAAGGCGATGCCCGCGGCGGACGCGCCGTGGATGGACCTCTACCTCGTGGGCGACGCGGAGCTCGCGGTGGAGGTCGACCTCTGCCCGACGTGCGGCGGCTTCTTCCTCGACGCGGGCGAGGGCCTGGCGCTCCTCTCGCTCGCCGCCGGCGTGGAGAAGCAGATCGTGACCGAGTCGGGCGCGGTGTTCTCCGCGCCGCCGTCCGACAACCAGGCCCAGGCGGTCGACCAGGCCCGGCACCGGGGCGCGTTCGGGGAGATGATGCGCGCGGTGGTCGGCGGCCTGATGCAGCACCAGCGCGAGCGCTACCGTCGCGAGCAGGACCGGCTCATGCGCGAGCGCGACCCCTCCCTCTTCGACGACTGACGAGAGCGATGGCGCGCAAGCGAGGTGGACGGTTCCGGCGCGCCCTCTACGCGCTCGCCGGCGTGGTGGCGCTCCTGTTCCTGGTGCTCACCGTCCGCGCGATGGGCGGCTCCGACCCGCCGGCGCGCCTCACCCCGCTCGAGCTCACCGTCGACTCGGAGCGGGCGGCCGAGGCGCTCTCCGAGTACATCCAGGAAGAGACGGTGACGCCGCCGCCGATCCCGCGGGACCCGCGGCCGGCCTACCTCGACCGACTGATCGAGCGCTACGCCGACCCGCTCGGCCTCGAGCACCAGGTCTTCGGGGGGCGCTCGCTGCTGCTCCGCTGGCGCGCGGGCGAGGCGGGCGGCGGGCCGCTGGTGTTCCTGAGCCACGCCGACGTCGTGCCGGTCGCGGCCGACGAGGCCCGCTCGTGGACCCACCCGCCGTTCGCCGGGGTGGTGCACGACGGCTACGTCTGGGGCCGCGGCGCGATCGACGACAAGGGCGCGACGATCGCGCAGCTCGAGGCGATCGCGGCGCTCCAGGCCCGCGGGCTGACCCCGCACCGGGACGTGTTCCTGCTGATCAACCCGGACGAGGAGATCGGCGGCGAGGGTGGCGCGGCGATGGTGGTCCAGCGCTACTGGGAGCGGCTCGAGGAGCCGTTCGCGGTGCTCGACGAGGGGAGCTTCGTCGCCGACGACATGGTCCCGTCGACGCGCCTCGTCCCGGTCGGGGTCGGCGAGAAGCACTACGTCACGATCACCCTCACGGTGAACGGCGCGGCGGGCCACTCGAGCATGCCGCGCGAGTCCGACGCGCCCCGGGTCCTCGCGGTGGCCCTCGGGCGCCTCGCGGAGCTCGAGCTGGAGCCGCGCATCCTGCCCGCGACCGAGGCGTTCCTCGACCGGATCGCCGACCGGATGCCCTTCCACGAGCGCCTCGCGCTGCGCAACCGCTGGCTCCTCGGCCGGTTCGTCCACGACCTGCTCGCCGAGCGCCCGGCGTCGAACGCGATGATCCGCGACACGATCGCGCTCACCCTCCTCGACGCCGGGGTGGCCGACAACGTCATCCCGGCGCGCGCCCAGGCGACGGTCAACCTGCGGCTGCTGCCCGGCAGCTCGCTCTCCGAGGTGCTCGCCGACATCGAGCGCCAGATCGACGACCCGCGGGTGCAGCTCGACGTGCTCACGGACGAAGGCGACTCGGCGCCCGCGCCGATCGAGGGCGAGGTCTGGACCCGGCTGGAGTCGGCGCTCGCGACCGCCTACCCGGCCGAGGGCACGGTGATCGCGCCGATGATCACGCCGGGCACGATGGACGCGCGCTTCTTCGCGAGCCGCGGCGTACCGACCTACCGGCTGATCCCCTTCGTGCTCGACTCCAACGAGCGCGGCCGGATGCACGGGGTCGATGAGCGCATCTCGGTCGCGAACCTCGAGGAGGCGGCGCGGGTCTACGCCCATCTCATGCGCTACTGGTGAGGCGCCTAAATGACCGACCGCGATTCGGGGACAGAAGATCGTCGAGGATGCGGCGGCGCTGGGCGCCGCGACGCGACGAACGACGGCCCGCGGCCATTCGAGGAGTGGCGCGGTGCCCAGCGACGTCGCAGACCGGCGAGGGCTGTTCTCGAATCGTAGGCGGTCATTCAGGCGCTGGGATAGGCTCGGTCCATGCGACGCATGTGGATCGGGTTGGCCGCGATCGCGCTCCTCGGGGCGTGCGACGACGGCGACGGCGGAGACGACGCGGGCGTGGACGCGGGGGAGGTCTGCGGCCTCGGCTGCCGAGACGCGGGCGGGTTCGACGGCGGCCCGGAGACGATCGACGCGGGGGAGCCCGACGCGGGCGCGGCCGACGCGGGGCCCGGCGGCCCGACGGTCGACCGCACCGATCCCCAGCTCCACACCTTCGACTTCAGCCCGACCGACGCCGACCCGGGGAGCGCGGACGGCGACCAGACCCAGATCGGCCACCTCGACACGCGCGTCGAGCCGCGCGGCCTCCTCGTCGTGTACCTGCACGGCGCAAACCGCCCTGGCACGTGCGGGAGCCGGCGCCACAGCGAGGTCCTCGCGGGCATGGGCTTCCACGTGATCAACCCCTGCTACGACAGCGACTACGGGATCGGCAACTGCGGCGATCGCGTCGGCGACTGCCGGCTCGAGGCGTTCGAGGGGGTCGATCACCACCCCTTCCTCGATACGCGGATCGAGGACTCGCTCGAGCGGCGGATCGCGCGCGGGCTCGCCTACCTGGCCGCCCAGCACCCCGGCGGCGACTGGGGCTACTACCTCGCCGACGCCGACACCCCGGCGTGGGATCGCATCATCATCAGCGGGATCAGCCACGGCGGGAGCACGGCCGCGCTGATCGGCAAGGTGCGGAGCGTCGCGCGGGTCGTGTCGCTGAGCGCGCCCAACGATCGCGGCCAGAGCTGGGTGACGATGAGCGGGATGACCCCGGTCGAGCGCTACTGGTCGTTCACCCACACCGACGACGGCCAGCACCCGGCGATCCAGACGACCCAGGGCGACCTCGGCCTCCCTGGCGCCCCGACCCTCGTCGACGGCGCGAGCCCGCCCTACGACGACTCGCACCGGCTGTTCAGCTCGGCCTCGACCTCCAACGGCCACGTCTCCACCCAGGCGGGCAGCGTCTCGCCGATGAGCGGCGGCGCGT
>JAUHXR010000450.1 GCA_030426845.1 Polyangia bacterium
GGACGGAGGAGTGCCTGCGAGCGTGTGCGACACCGTCTCCGGCGCCCTCTTCTGCGAGGGCTTCGAGTCGACGTCGCCCGGGGTCACGCTCTCGGACTCACGCTACGTGATGCGGGTCACCGACGCGCCGTGGCGCGGGCAAGGTGCGTTGCGTGCATCGTACTCGGGAGCCGGCACACGCGGCTTCGCGAGCGCCACGTTCTCGAGCGCGGCACCGGCGGCAGGCGGCCTCTGGGTGACGATGTACGAGCGGCACGACCCCGAGATGGTGGGGGACGGCTTCTCGACCCTGTTCATCCGGGGCGAGACCGCGGGGGACACGCGTGCCGAGGTGCAGCTCGTCTGGACCAGCACACCGTCGTCGGGTGACGTGGCCTTGCTCTACTACCAGCCACCCACAGGGCCCCCGATCCAGCAAACCAGCACCGCCGCGACCAGCGTGGACGTTTGGCATTGCGTGGAGGTCCACGTCGTCGGCGGCGCGAGCGGGACCTTCGAGCTCTACGTCGATGGCGCACGCCAGATCAACGCCTCTGGCCTCGCGACCGACGCGATCGATCGGTTCGTGGGCCTCGATCTGGGCACCCGGTTCGTCCAGCCGACCGAGCCGGCGATCGATGCGTGGTACGACGAGGTGATCGCCGACACGGTGCGTCACCCGTGCCCGCTGTGAGGCCTGGCTCGCGCGCGCGGGCCTTGCCGGGGCGGGCCGGGGTTGCTCCAATGCTCGCCGTGCCACGGATCGCAGCTTGAGGTCGGCTCCACGCGTGCCCCGTCGGATCGATCCTGGAGGCGCGGTGAGGAGCCGCGCGTCGATCGCGGTGGGCGCGCTCGGGCTCTCGCTCGCGCTTGCCACCGCGCAGCCCGCCGCCGCGCAGTCCGTCCCCGCGCAGCCCGCCGCCGCGCAGCCCGTCCCCGCGCAGCCGGTCCCCGCGCAGCCCGAGGAGCCGGTGCCCGACCAGGCGCGCGCTCTCTTCGCGCAGGGCCTGGCCGCGTTCGACGGGGGCGACCTGGTGCGCGCCGAGTCGCTCTTTCGCCGCTCCCTCGAGCTGCGGCGCTCCGGCTCCGCCGCCTACAACCTCGCGAACGTGCTCGAGCAGACCGGCCGCCTGGTCGAGGCGCGCGCGCTCTTCGAGGAGGTCGGCGCGATGGCCGAGGTGCCGGCGCCGGTCGCGGCCCAGGCCGCGCAGAGCCGCGCCGCGCTCGAGGTGCGGATCGCGCGCGTCACGATCCGCGCCGCCGCGCCCGACGGGGTCGAGGCGAGGATCGACGGCGTCCGGGTCCCGCTCGACGTCGAGCAGCTCCTCGACCCCGGACAGTGCTTCGTGCTCGTCCAGCGCGACGGTGTGACCGTCCTCGAGGAGCCGGTGCGCCTGCGCGAGGGCGAGCGACGCACGGTCGAGGTCCCGTCGTTCGTCGCGTCCGAGGCCGAGGCGGACCCTCCGCCGTCGCCGAGTGGGCAGCTCGGCGCGGGCCCGTGGGTGCTCCTGGGCGCCGGGGTCGCGGGCGCGGTGGTCGGGACGGTGCTCGCGGTGGTCGCCCACGACCAGCGGAGCGCGGCGATGGCCGAGCCCGCGTTCGACCGGGCGACCGCGCTCAACGATGAGGCGAGCGCGCTGTGGATCGGCGCGCAGGCCACGCTCTGGGCGGCGGGGGCGCTCGCCGCGGCGGGGCTCGTCTGGCTGGTGGTCGAGCTGACCTCGGCCGGGAGCGACGACGCGCGGGCCGCGCTCGAGCTCGGGCCGCTCGGGGCCAGCGTGCGCGGGGCGTTCTGAGCCTCACCCGCCCTCGGGCGTCGCGAGCCTGCGCGCGGATCAGCGCTGCACGACCGCGACCTCGGTCGCGAGCATGTAGCCGTCGCCGGTCGTCAGCAGCAGGTCGCCGAGGCCCAGCTTGCGCAGGCGGTTGATGGTCACGTAGACGCGCCGCGCGCCGGACTCGGGGCTCATGCGCTCGCCCGGCCAGCCGGCCTCGAGGACCTCGTCGAGGGTGAGCGGCTCGCCCGGGGCGCGGATCCGCTGATCGACCAGGCCCTTGAGCACGCCGCGGAGCGCGCGCCGTCGCGTCAGGTCCACGCCGGGCTCGTCGCCCTCGAGCCGGAACCAGCGCGCCGCGTCCTTGACCTCGAGGCGGACGCCGTCCGCCTGGGGCACCGGGCCGAGGTCGCGGCGGATCGCGCCCAGCAGCTCCGCGACCCGGCGGCGCTCGACCGTGCCCGCGCCGCCCACCGGGGCGCTCAGGTCCGCCGGCTCGCCGCGCGCGATCGCGGCCCGTGCCCGCGCCACCTCGGCGAAGCCCCGCATCAGGGGGAGCAGCTCGTCGTCGCCCGTGAGCGTGAACGCCTCCTCCGCGCCGCCGTCGTGGCCCATCATCGCGCGCGCCGCGCCCGCGTAGGCCCAGAGGCGACGCGCCTCCGGGTGCTCCGGACCGAGCCGGCCGGCCGCGTCCTCGAGCGCGTCGCGCGCCACGCCGAAGTCCTGCTCGAAGAACGCGACCTTGCCCCGGATCCCGAGGGCCCGCGCGAGCGGCGCGTTCATCGCGAGCCACCGCGCGCGCTCGAGCGCCGCGTCCGCGTCCTCGTGCGCGCCGGCCAGATCGTCGGCCCAGAGGCGCGCCTCCGCGCGGACCAGCGACTCGAGCGCCCACTGCCGCAGATAGCCGAGGGTCTCGTAGGCCTCGAGCGCGGCCGTCGCGTGGCGCTCGGCCGCCTCGAAGCGCTCCGCCCGCAGCATCGTCCCCGACAAGGAGGCGTGCGAGAGCGCGATGAGCCCCGGGATCTCGGTCGAGAGCGCCAGCTTCAGCGCCGCCTCGAGCTCCGCGCGCGCCCGCTCGACGTCGCCGCGCTCGGCGTGGAGGTAGCCGAGGCCGTTGCGCGCGTTGACCTCGTCGCTCGCGCGGCCCGATCGCGACGCCGCCTCGAGCGCGCGCCCGAGGTGGGCCTCGAAGCCGTCGAGGTCGCCTTCGCGGTAGGCGTTCGCGGCCAGGTTTCGCGCGCAGCTCGCCTCGGTCGGCAGGTCGCCCGCGCGCTCGGCCGCGGCGACCGCGCGCTCGAGCGCGGCGCGCGAGGCGTCGAGGTCGTTGGCCCACCGCAGGGCCCGCCCGCGGGCCAGCTCGGCGCGACCGATCAGGCGATCGTCCTCGAGCGCGTGGGCCAGCGCGGCGGTCCGCTCGACGAGCGCGTCGTGGGCGGAGAAGGGCCCGCGCCGCTGGAGCGCGAGGTGGAGCACCAGCCCGAGCCGGGCGCGCACGCGGTCGTCGTCGGCGCGCTCGAAGGCCGCGGTCAGGTTCGGCAGCTCGATCACGAGCCGCGCGGTGTGCTCGACCTCCTCGGGGCTCTCGATGCCCGCGTCCCAGCGCTCCGCCTCCTCGACGAGCCAGGCCGCGTGGCGCCGCTCGGCCTCGCGGCGGGTCGCCTCGTCGAGCGCGGCCGCGGCCCGGGCCTGGACCGCGCGGAAGAAGCCCAGCCGGACCTCGTCCGGGAGCTCGGCCACTGACTCGGTGCGCAGCAGGCTGTGGTCGACGAGCGACTCGAGGACGGTCAGCACGTCGGGCGCCGCGGGGTGGGCGCGCAGGTCGACGACCGCCTCGGCGCCCTCGACGAAGAAGCCGTCCCGGAAGACGGTGCACTGCGCGAGCGCGTCCCGCTCCCAGGGCGAGAGCAGCTCGAAGGCGCGGTCGATCGCCTCGCCGAGCGCGTCGCCCGGGCCGCCGCCCCCCTCGAGGCGCGCGAGCAAGCGCCGCGGGGACAGCAGGCGCAGGCGAGGCGCGATCAGCTCGATCGCGAGCGGCAGCCGCTCGACCTGCTCGACGAGCGCGTCGAGGCTCGCGCGCTGGGCGCCGCTCGCCTCGAAGTCGGGGCGCACGCGGCGCGCGCGATCCACGAGGAGGGCCACCGCCTCGTCGTGCGGCAGCGGGCCGAGCGGCACGCGGACGGTGCCGCCGCGGCTCGCGCCGGAGGTCACGACCACGCGGGCGTCCGGCGCGGCCGCGGTCCAGGCGGCGATCGACGGCTCGAGGCCCTCGTGGATCGCGTCGGCGTCGTCGAGCCAGAGCGCGAAGGCGCCGCGCGACGCGAGCACCTCGCCGACGCGGGCGACCACCGCGGGCGGCTCCACGTCCGGGCCGAAGCTGAGCGCGAGGGCCCGCGCGATCCGGCCGAGCGCGTCGCTGACGTCGACCGCCGCGCCGAGGTCGGCCCGGGCCACCGCCGCGCCGCGGTCGCGGGCCCAGCGCTGGACGAGCCGGCTCTTGCCGACCCCCGGCGGGCCGGTGACGACCACCGCCGGCGCGCGCGCGAGGGCGTCCTCGAGGGCCTCGAGCGCACGCTCTCGGCCCACGAAGGAGGTCGCCCAGGAGCCGTGCGCCTCGCCCACGTGGCCGATTGTGACCTTTTGTAATTGGGGTCTCAATCCGCGCGGTTCCAGTCTCTCTCCATGCCGAAGAGGGGGGTCTGTATGCGCCGAATCCACCTGCTCGCCGCCGGCCTGGCCGCGCTGGGCGTCGCCGCGGGGCTGAGCGTCGCGACGGCCGCGCGGGCCCAGGAGCTGCGCCTGATGGTGCGCCTGCGCGCCGAGCTCACCGTGCGCGACCCCGAGGAGCCCGCGCGCAGCCTCGAGCCGCTGCCCCTCGTCGAGGAGCGGGTGGTCGCCCGGATCGACGGGCAGCACGCGACGACCGAGCTGCGGCAGGTCTTCCGCAACCAGACCGGGGCGCGCCTCGAGGGCCGCTACGTCCTGCGGCCCTCGATGGACGCGCGGGTCGAGGGCTTCGCCTACTACATCGGCGAGGAGCGCGTGGAGGGCGAGATCCTCGAGCGCGGTCAGGCGCGCCAGGTCTACGACGCGGTCACGACGGTCCGGCGCGACCCGGCGATCCTCGAGCAGACCGCGGACGGAGAGCTGACGTTCCGCGTGTTCCCGATCGAGCCCGGCGAGGACAAGCGGGTCGAGACGACCTTCAGCGAGTGGCTCCCGCGACGCGGCGCCAGCGTGAGCTACCGGGTGCCCGTCCCGTCGCCGACCGCGACGATCGACGTGACGCTGCTCGATCCGCGGGCGCGTCAGGTCCGCTCGAGCACCCACGCGATCGACGTCGAGCCGATCGCGGGCGGTCTCCGAGTCACCGCGCGGCAGGCCCGCCGGGGGCGCGACGCCGACGAGCTGGTGCTGCGCTGGGAGGTCGAGGAGCCCGCCTGGACCCCGAGCGCCTACGTGCACCGCGATGAGGGCCAGGACGGCTACTTCCTCCTCAGCCTGGCCGCGCCCGAGGGCTACGAGGATCGCGTCTCGGACAAGGACGTCACCCTCGTCCTCGACCGCAGCGGCTCGATGGCCGGTGACGCGATCGCGCAGGCGCGGGCCGCGGCGAGCGACGTGGTGCGCCGGCTCGGGCCGGGCGACCGCCTCAACGTGATCGCGTTCGACGACGACGTGGACCCGCTCTGGACGCGCCCGCGGCCGGCCGACGCGGCCGCGCGCGCAGACGCGCTCGAGTACGTGGCGCGGCTCAACGCGGGCGGCGGCACCGACATCGCCTTCGCGCTCCAGCGCGCCTTCGCCTCGCAGGAGGACGGCGGCCGCCCGCGGGTCGTGATCTTCCTGACCGACG
>JAUHXR010000451.1 GCA_030426845.1 Polyangia bacterium
CGTCGAGGTAGCGGGCGCCGATCTGGCAGGTCTGACAGCGCGAGTTGCATCGATCGGTGACGACGAAGCTCATCGTGAGCGGGCGGATCACCGGCGCGCCGAGCTCGCGGAACGCGTTGTAGAGCGGCACCCGCGCGAGCACCGAGGCGTTGCGTCGAACGTCCACGTCCCGGCCTCAGGGCTCCCGGACGACCGCGCCCGGCGCCTCCGCGCGGAGGTAGACGCTGGCCTCCTCGGCGCAGACCAGCCGACCGCGCTGACGCAGGGCGACGAGGAGCTCGGCGAGCGCGCGGGGGAGATCCTGGCCCTCGAGGCCGCCCGCGTCGACGTAGGCGTCGCGCCGGAAGACCACGCAGTGGGGGGGGAGCGCCGAGGCGTCGGTGAGCGCCTCCGGGTGGGGCCAGCGCTGGCGGCCGGCCGCGTCGACCACGCGCGGCGACGCGGCGGCCACGTCGGGCCGACACGCGTGGCGCGCCACCGCCTCGTCCCAGCCATCGGTGACCACCTCCGCGTCGGGGAGCAGCCAGCCGACCAGGTCCGCCTCGCTCGCGCGCAGGGCGTCGTCGATCCGGGAGGGGAGCGGGGCCGCGCTCTCTTCGAGGGCTACCGCCTCGAGGCCGGGGAGGCGTGAGCGAGCGCGCAGGGAGGCGAGCGCCCGGGGCGCCGCGCTGGACGTGGGCACGGCGAGCGTGAGCGTGACTCCGTCGGGCAACGGGTAGCGCAGGCCGAACGTCTGGGCGCGGCGGCCGCGCTCCACGGTCGCCGGCACGCCGCGGCGCCAGAGCGCGTCGCGGACCGCCTCGATGGAGCGCTCGGCCGCGCGACGCTGGCGGTCCTGAGAGGCCGCGGCGGCGCCCGCGCCGACGTAGCGCTGGACCAGCACGCGGCGGACCCGGTGGGCCGTCGCCGGCACGTCGCTCGCGCGCAAGGCGAGGTCGTGCGCGAGCGCCTCGATCGGCCAGCTCGCCACACGGTCGTCGTCGAGCTCCGCGCGGCTGCGCCGGTAGGCGACGCATCGGCCGAGGAACGCGCGCGACAGCAGCGCCTCGGGGTCCCACGGGGGTTTGGCCTCGGTCGGCCGCGGCGCGTTCGTCTCGTCGACCGGCTGCTCGTCGCCGTAGACGAGGTCCGCGTCGTTGTCGCGCGCGGCCTCCATCAGCTCGGCGAGCGCGTCGGGGCGGAGCAGGTCGCCCACGCCGAGGAGCATGACGTAGTCGGCGTCGCGCACCGCCCGGTGACGCATCGGGTTGGCCCGCGCGGCGTCGACCGCCTCGACCCCCGCGGGCAGCGCGCCCGGCCACGGCCCGCCGGGCTGCACGGCCACCACCGCGCTCCAGCGCTCGGCGTACTGGCGCGGGAGCTGCGCGACGGTCCACCCGAGGACCTCGGCGGAGTCGTCGGGCGACGCGACGATCACGACCGCGATCGAAGGGCCGCCCGCGCCGTTTCCGAGCCGCCGCCGCCACTGCAGGGCGCCCGCGCGGGGCGCCTCGTGGAGCGGGGCCTCCGAAGCGTCCAGCTCGATCACCCGCACGCCCCCGGGGAGCCCGGCGCGGTCCAGGGTGCGTTGCACGGTGTGGCGCGCCCGGCGGGTGGCGAAGCGGCGCGCGTCGCCCAGCCCGGCTCGGATCCCCCCTCGGCGGGTGCTCTCGACCCACTGGCGCGCGAGCGAGCGAAGCTCGTTGCCGGCCGCCCCGTGGGCGGGCAGATCCACTCGGCGCTCGCCGTCGGGCGCGCGGGTCGGTCGGCGCGCCCAGTCCCGGAGCGCCTCGAGCTGGCGATCCGCCCGGAGCTCGCGCTGCGCGTAGGCCCGGCCGGCCGCGCCCATCCGGGCCGCGAGCTCGGGGTCCGCGGCGAGGGCGACGAGGTGCTCCGCCAGCCCCTCCGCGTCGCCGCAGCGCGCGGTCAGCCCGGCCCCGCGCGCCTCGACCTCGTGACTGATCTCGCTCAGCCGCGTCGTCACGATCGGGAGGCCCGCGGCGAGCCAGTCCAGCATCCGGGTGCGCGCGCCGAGCACGCCCTCATAGCCGAAGCGGTCGGTGAGGATCGCGGCGTGGGCGTCGCCGTAGTAGGCGGGCAGCTCGGCCGTCTGGACCCAGCCTGCGAAGTGGTAGCGCGCCGCGTGGACCGACCCCGCGACCCGCGCGCGGAACCGCTCGTAGCCCTGGGTGTAGTGCCCGCCGATCGCGCCGCCCGTGCTGACGAAGCGGATCGAGGGCTCGCGGGCCATCGCGCGCTCCAGCGTCTCGAACAGGAGGTCCGGGTCGGCCCAGGTGTTGTAGCCGCCGCTCCAGAGCACGACGAAGGGCTCGCCCGGCGCGCGCGGGGCGCGCTCGATCGCGCCGAGCAGCGCCAGCTCGGTGTGGTCGATCGAGTTCGGGATCGCGTGGACGAGATCCACGCCGGCGTTGCCCGCGGTGAGGCGCCCGATCATCGAGAGCTGGCCGATGAGCGCGGCGCGCTGCGGGGACGAGCAGGTGGAGAAGCGGTCGGCCCGCATGAGCACCGGCACGAACCGCCAGAAGAAGTCCTTGGTGTAGGCGTCGCTCCCCTCGACCTCCGCCTTGGCCTGCGCCTCGGCCATCGGGTCGCCGTTGATGTCGGCCCAGAAGGGGACGTCGTCGGCGAAGTTGGCCGCGATCGCCGCCGGGTCGCGGTTGACGCCCACCACGCACTCGGGCGCGTGCTCGCGGAGCCGCGCGCGCACCCAGTCGGGCCGCTCGTGCAGCACGTGCTCGGAGAGCGAGTAGATCGTGACGCCCTCGCGGACGACCTTGGTGACCTTGTCGGGCGGCCAGCCCTCGAAGGCGGCGGTGCGCATCGACAGGAGCGTGACGTCGTGCCCGTCGCGCGCGAGCGTCGCCGCGAAGTGCCAGGTCCGCAGCGGCAGCGCGAAGAGGCGCGTGCTCTGCTCCCACCGCATCGGCCCGAGGCCGAACATCGCCACCCGGGTCACCGCGCCACCTCCCGCGGGCCGTCCTCGACCTCGGGCGCTGGCCGCCGCAGCGGGTGGGGCGCGCGCGAGGGGCGCGGCGCGTGCTCGCTCACGACGTCGTCAGGCCCTGCCGTCCCTGGCGCCTCGCGGCGAGCGCTGAGCGCGGCCCGGACGTAGGCCCCCGCGCAGATGCGCCGCTCGCGGGAGCCCATGAGCCGGAGCCAGGCGAGCTCCGCGGGCGCGAAGTCGGTGAGCCAGCGCGCGGGCGGGACGTTGCGCAGGACGTAGCGGAGGCGCCCGGTGTGGTAGCGGCGAAGGTAGGCGTCGCTCGTCGCGCCGCCCGACGCGACCGCCTCCTGGTGCTCGACCACCGCGCCGGGCGCGTAGACCACCCGCCAGCCGGCCGCGCGGGCCCGCGCGCAGAGCTCGGTCTCCTCGTAGTAGGCCGGGTGGTACGCGGGCGAGAGGAAGCCGACCTCCTCGATCGTCCGCCGCCGCACCGCGAAGGCCGCGCCGGTGACGTAGTCCACGTCCCGCAGGACGTCGTGCTGGCCATGGTCGGTCTCGCCCGCGCCGATGTGCTCGCTCCGCCCGTTGGGGAACACGCGGCCGCCCGCGTGAGAGAGGACCTGGGTGCCGGGGTGGAGGATCTTAGAGCCCACCACCCCCACCCCCGGGTGGGCGTCGAGCACGCCGAGCATCCGCGGCAGCCAGCTGGGCGACACCTCGCAATCCGGGTTGACGCCGCAGATCACCTCGCCGCGGGCCCGGCTCAGCCCGACCGTCGAGCCGCCCGCGAAGCCGAGGTTGCGCCGGAGGTGGATCCAGCGCGCCTCGGGGAAGCGGTCGCGCACCGTGTCCACGGGCGTCGGTGAGGCGTTGTCGACCACGATGATCTCGAACGCATCGCGCGGCAGCTCCGTCGCGAGGAGCGCCCGCAGGCAGCCCTCGAGGTAGGCGGCCGTGCGGTACTCGACGACCACGACGCTGGCGCGAGGCGTCAAGGCAGGCCGGAGGCGGCCTCGGCGGCCGGCTTGTCGAGGCCGAGCTCGATGTGTCGGGTCGGGCGGTTCTGGGCGAGCGGCATGAGCTCCTCGAGCTTGGCCGCGAGGGACTCCGAGTCGAAGCGCGCGGACTTGCCGTCCCAGGGGGTGAGGCAGAACGACAGCTCCACCCCGAGGTCGCGCGCGAGCCCGTAGGCCTCGAGCATCTCCTCGTCGGAGTCGCACCACTCGAAGAGGATGTACTTCCACTCGATGTGGACGCGGTCCTCGAGGCCGAGCCGCGCCCGGCACTCGACCGCGTCGCGCATGAAGCGCAGCACCTTGGCGAGCTTCCCGCCGCGCCGGTAGCGCTGGTAGCTCTCCTCGCGGGCCCCGTCCGCGCTGATGCGCAGGTGCGTCAGGCCGCCCTCGAAGAGGTCATCTCGGAAAGGGAAGTTGCCGTTGGTCGTCGCCTGGATGATCGCGTCCGGGTAGGACAGGTGGAACACCTTGGCGAGGTGGCCGAGGTGAGGGTGCATCAGCGGGTCGCCGCGCCCCTCGAAGTGCAGCATCCGCACGCTCTGCACGCCGTGCATCTTGAGGTTGTGGACGAGCGCGATCCAGAGCGACGGCTCGACGTGGAACGGCGGGTCCTTGAGCCGCTTGCGCTCGGCGCGCGGGATGCACAGTGGGCAATCGAGGTTGCACAGCCACGACGACTCGACGTGCAGCGTGTCGATGTGCGAGCGGTAGCGGCTGCGGTTGCGCGGCGCGTCGGGGTCGACCATCGCGCAGCGGCGGCAGACGTCGGGGAAGGGGTAGCGGTCCTCGTCGTGGAACGCGGCCCGGATCTGCTGGATACGCGGGTGGTTGAAGACGTCGAAGGCCGGGTCCATGAGCTGCTCGACCGAGAGCGTCTCGAGGATCAGGTCCTCGCCCGAGTCGCACCAGCACGGCATCTCACCGTTGGCCTTCACGTAGAGGCTGTCGGCCATGATGCACGACACCGCGCGATCGGGGCGGGGCGCGCGGTCGCGCCACGGGTCGTCGAGGCCGAGCACGGCGGGCTCGTCTCGCACCTCTTCGCGTACGTCGTCGCGGACCCCGAGCTCGTCCGTGATCGGGAGGTGAACGCGATCCGCCATTCGAGCCCATCGTCTCTTCTGCGCCGCGCCGGCGCAAGCGCGGCCGACGCCGCGTGATCCGGCCGTCGCCCGCCGCCGGAGGCCTGCTACGATGGCCCGCGTGAGTGACGAGGACGCGACCCAGGTCGACCTGCCGGCGTTGACGTCCAGCTACGAGATCGGCTCTCCGACCATCGAGGACTACCCGGCCGCGCGCCCCCCGGTGAAGCGCACCGCGCCGGGGATGCCGGCTCCGGTTCGCTTCGACGCCGAGGTGACCGTGAAGTCGTCCGACTCGCTCGAGAGCGCGATCACGAGCTCCTATCCGCCGGCCGAGATCGACCCCGAGGGGCTCGCCGGCCGCACCATGCCGGACGGTGTGCCCGTGCCGCCGCCCTGGGAGACCGGGCTCGAGTCCGACGGCGCGACCACCGACCCCGGGGTCGTGCCGATGACGTTCGACGAGGAGAGCACCGACCGCAACCTGGCGCCGCGGGCCAAGGGCTCCGTCCCGGCGCCGGGCGCGCCCCTCG
>JAUHXR010000068.1 GCA_030426845.1 Polyangia bacterium
GTCCGTCGCCCGTGTGCGCGCTGACCGTCAGGACGGGCGGCACCCAGCTCGCGCGCCGCGGCCGCAGGAAGTGCGCGGCCATCTCGTGCTGGTGGCGCGTCCGCTCGGCGCTCGCGCGGAGCTCGCCGTCGGCCTTGTTGACCGCGAGGACGTCGGCCAGCTCGAGCACCCCGCGCTTGATGCCCTGCAGCTCGTCGCCCGCGTTCGGCAGGAGCAGCACGAGGAAGCAGTCGACCATGTCGGCGACCTCGGTCTCGCTCTGGCCGACGCCGACGGTCTCGATGAGCGTGACGTCGAAGCCCGCCGCCTCGAGGACGAGGCGCGCCTCCCGGGTCTTGCGCGCGACGCCGCCGAGCGCGCCCTGGCTCGGCGAGGGTCGGATGAACGCGCGCGGGTCGCGCGAGAGCTGGGCCATGCGGGTCTTGTCGCCGAGGATGCTCCCTCCCGAGCGCCCGCTCGTGGGGTCGACCGCGAGCACCGCGACGCGCCGCCCTTCGTCGAGGAGCCGCCGGCCGAGCGCGTCGATCAGGGTGCTCTTGCCGACACCCGGAGGCCCGGTGATCCCGAGCCGCACCGACGCGCCCGTGTGCGGGAGGAGCCGCGCGAGGAGCTCCTGCGCGAGGGCCTGGTGCCGCGACAGATCGCTCTCGACGAGGGTCAGCGCCCGCCCCAGCGAGGCGCGGTCGGCCCGACGAACTCCGTCGTAGAGCTCGTCGAGGTCGATCCTCACGGCTCGTCCGGCCCCTCGTCGAGCGCCTCGTCGAGCCGATCCAGCAGCTCCTGCGCCGCCTCCGCGATCACCGTCCCCGGGCCGAAGATCGCGGCCGCGCCGGCCGCGCGCAGCGCCTCGTGATCGTCGGGTGGGATCACGCCGCCGACGACGACGAGGATGTCCTCGCGGCCCAACGCCGCGAGCTCCTGCTTGAGCGCGGGGACGAGGGTCAGGTGACCCGCCGCGAGCGAGCTGACGCCGACGATGTGCACGTCGTTCTCCACCGCCTGCCGCGCGCTCTCCTCGGGCGTCGCGAAGAGCGGCCCCACGTCGACGTCGAAGCCCAGGTCGGCGAACGCGGTCGCGATGACCTTCTGCCCGCGGTCGTGTCCGTCCTGGCCGACCTTGGCCACGAGGATCCGGGGACGCCGCCCCGCCCGCTCCGCGAAGGCCGCGCACCGCGCCTGCGCCCGCTCGACCGCGTCCGTTCCCGCCACCTCGCCTCCGTATACCCCCGAAACGGTGCGGATGTGCGGTTCGTACCGGCCGTACACGACCGCCAACGCCTCGCTGATCTCGCCCACCGTCGCCTTGGCCCGCGCCGCGACCACGCTGAGCGCAAGGAGGTTGCCCTCCCCCGTCTCGGCCCCGCGGGTCAACGCCGCGAGCGCCTCGGTCACCGCGGCCTCGTCCCGCTCGGCCCTCAACGCGGCGAGGCTCTCGAGCTGGGCCTCCCGCACCGCCGCGTTGTCGACCTTGAGGATCGGCAGCTCGTCGGGGACCTCGGGCCGGAGGTAGTTCACGCCGACGATGCGCTGCGCGCCGGTGTCGATGCGCGCCTGGGTCCGCGCCGCGGCCTCCTCGATGCGCATCTTCGGGATGCCCGCCTCGATCGCCTTGGCCATCCCGCCGAGCTCCTCGACCTCGTCGATGTGGGCGCGCGCCCGCTCGGCGAGCTCGTGGGTCAGCCGCTCGACGTAGTAGCTCCCGCCCCACGGATCGATCACGCGGCAGGTGCCTGTCTCCTCCTGGAGGTAGAGCTGCGTGTTGCGCGCGATCGCGGCCGAGAAGTCGGTCGGGAGCGCGAGCGCCTCGTCGAGCGAGTTGGTGTGCAGCGACTGGGTGTGGCCGGCGGTCGCGGCCATCGCCTCGACGCAGGTGCGGACGACGTTGTTGTAGACGTCCTGCGCCGCGAGCGACCAGCCGCTCGTCTGGCAGTGCGTACGGAGGCACAGCGACTTGTCTCGCTTCGCTCCGAAGGAACGCACGATCTGGGCCCAGAGGAGCCGCGCTGCGCGGAGCTTGGCGACCTCCATGAAGTAGCTCATCCCGATCCCGAAGAAGAACGAGATGCGGGGCGCGAAGCGGTCGACGTCGAGGCCGGCCTCGATCCCGGTGCGCACGTACTCGAGGCCGTCCGCGAGGGTGTAGGCGAGCTCCAGGTCGGCCGTCGCGCCGGCCTCCTGCATGTGGTAGCCGCTCACGCTGATGCTGTTGAAGCGCGGCATGTGAGCGGACGTGTACGCGAAGATATCCGCGATGATCCGCATCGAGGGCCCGGGCGGGTAGATGTAGGTGTTCCGGACCATGAACTCCTTGAGGATGTCGTTCTGGATGGTTCCGGTGAGCTTCTCCTGCGAGACGCCCTGCTCCTCGGCCGCGACGATGTAGAGCGCCATGATCGGCAGCACCGCGCCGTTCATCGTCATCGAGACGCTCATCTCGTCGAGGGGGATGCCCTCGAACAGGACGCGCATGTCGCGGATGCTGTCGACCGCGACCCCGGCCATCCCGACGTCGCCGGTGACCCGCGGATGATCCGAGTCGTAGCCGCGGTGGGTCGCCAGATCGAAGGCGATGCTGAGGCCCTTCTGGCCGGCCGCGAGGTTGCGCCGGTAGAAGGCGTTCGACTCGCGCGCGGTGGAGAAGCCGGCGTACTGCCGCACCGTCCACGGGCGCGAGCCGTACATCGTCGAGTACGGGCCGCGGAGGAACGGCGCGAACCCGGGCATCGAGCCGAGGTGGGAGACGTCGGCGAGGTCGGCGGCACGGTAGACGCGGCGCAGGTCCACGCCCTCCGGGGTGGCGCGGGCCGCGTCGGGGGCCCGGCGCGCGGGCGGCACCGCGACGGTGCGAGGGTCGTCGAAGTCGAGCGACGCGAAGTCGGGGAAGCGGCTCACGAGGGAACCTCCTCAGCGGGCGCGCCGACGGCGGCTTCTCGCTCGGCCGCGTCGCGGAACGGGGGGAGTGACGGCGCGGCGACGGGATCGCGTCCGCGGACGAGCTCGGTCGCGAGGCGCGCGACCGGGGCGTCCGAAGCGGCGAAGACCCGCCCGAGCTCGGGCGGAGCCGCGTCGCGGACCGCGTCACGGGCCGCCTTCTCGGGGCGAGCGTCGTCCTCGGCGAGCGGCGGGGTCGGCGGTTCCGACAGCCGCTCCGACAGTGGCTCCGATGACGCCGCCTCGAGGGTCGCCTCGGCTGGGTAACGGTTCACGCCGACCCGCACGAGATCCCCGCGCTCGAGCGCCTCCCGCCGCGCCTCGCGGGCCTCGGCCACGCGCGCCGCCCAGGCGCCGGAGGTGAGCGCCGCGGTCATCCCGCCCTCGGCCTCGAGCCGCTGCATCTCGGCCCAACCCGCGCGGGCCAGCGCGTCGGTGAGGTGCTCGACGTAGTAGCTGCCGCCGGCCGCGTCGATCACCGCGTCGAGGTGCGACTCGTGCTTGAGCATCAGCTGCGCGTTGCGCGCGAGCCGCTCGCCGTGGGGACCCGGCTCGTAGGGCGCGAGGGTCACGCGCTCGGCGCCGCCCACCGCGGCCCCGAAGGCGGCCACCGTCTCGCGCAGGAGGTTGGTGTGATGGCCGAGCCGCGTACGCTCGCGCAGGGACGCGAAGGCGTGCACGCGCGCCCCCTGCTCGGGCCCGTCGACCCCGAGCGCCCGCAGCGCCTTCGACCAGAGCTCACGCGCCGCCCGCAGCTTCGCGATCGACACGAAGAGGTCGCCGTCCACCGCGAACGTGAAGCTGACGCGGCGCGGCGCGTCGGCCAGCGGGTGGCCGTGCGCGCTCAGCGCCCGCAGGTGCGCGAGGCCGGTCGCGAGGGCTGCGCCGAGCTCGAGCGAGGCGCCCGCGCCGGACTCGTGATGAACCCGCGCGTCGACGAGCGCGGGGCGCGCGCCACTCGGTGAATCCGCCGGCGAGTCTACGGCAGAGGCGGCGACGAGCGCCGTGAGCCACCGCGTGACCTCCTCCATCGGCGCGGGGAGCGACCCGTCCCGCGCCAGACAGGCCCACGGATCGAGCTGCGGCCACGCGCCGCCGAGCCGGGTCAGCGGCCCGATCCAGGCGAGCCCGGTTGGCCCGAGCTCCACGTCGACCGGAACGCCGATCCCGTCGAGGGCCTCGCGGAGCGCGACCTCGTCCCCGAGCGCCGCGAGCGCCTCGCGCGGCAGCCAAAGGCGGTCCGCGTCGCCCTCGACCGCCGCCTCGGCCGAGCGCCGGATCGCGGCGGGATCATGGCCGACGAGCGCGTGGGAGACGGCCCAGCCCGGGACCGGCTGCGCGCCCCGCGTGAACGGGGGCGCACCGGGCTCCCCGGGATCGGCGTCCGGGCGCGCAGTGTAGAGCGGGTCGACCGTGACGCCGTCGAGGAGCCCCCGCCGGAGGCGGTCCACGTCCTCCCCGAGGTCGCGGCGCGCGCGCTCCTCCCACGTGTCCCGCTCCACCGGGTCGAAGGGGGCGCGGCGCGCCGTCGCGTCAGTCACGGCTCACTCCTCCTCGTCGTCGTCCTCGTCGTAGACGTCGTCGTCCGCGTCTTCGTCGTCGTCCGCGTCTTCGTCGTCGTCCGCGTCTTCGTCGTCGTCCGCGTCTTCGTCGTCGTCCGCGTCTTCGTCGTCGTCCGCGTCCTCGTCGTCGTCCGCGTCCTCGTCGTCGTCCGCGTCCTCGTCGTCGTCCGCGTCCTCGTCGTCGTCCGCGTCCTCGTCGTCGTCCGCGTCGACCACCGCGACGATCACCTCGTCGTCGTCGTCCTCGTCGGAGCCCTCCTCGGCGCCATCCCGAGCGGACGCGTCCTCACCGGACGCCTCGGCGGAGGCCTCCTCGCTGCCCTCGGCGTCGGACTCCTCGTCGCGCGGGCGACGGCGGCGGCGGCGCCGGCGGCGGCGGCGGCCCCCCGACTCCTCCTCATCGCGGCCGTCGGCGCGGGCGCGCTTGTCGTCCGAGTCCTCGCTCTCGCTGGCGCTGTCCTGGTCGGCGCTGTCCCGATCGGCGCTGTCTCCGTCGGCGCTGTCCTCGTCGGACCGGCTCTCGTCGGCCTTGGCCGCCCGGTCGTCGCGCCGGTCGCGGTCACCGTCGCGCTCGTTGTCACGCTCGTCCTCGTCCCGGCCCCGTCCGCGGCGCCGGCGGCGACCGCGCTTGCCGCGGCCCTCATCCTCGCCCGCCTCCGGCGACTCGGCCTCGCCGCGGAGCTCGTCGAGGAGGTCCAGGTCGATCCGGCAGAGCGGCATCGAGACGAGCCGCAGCCCGATCCCGTGACGCTCCATCGACTCGGCGAGCGCGGCGCCGTCGAACAGGGCGCAGGGCGCGGCCCCGGCCACCTCGACCTCCTCGCGGGCACCGCGCGATGCGCGCCCGAGGGAGACCACGCGGGCCGCGCTCGCGTTCCCGTAGTGATGGAGCGCGCCGCGCACCTCGACGATCTTCTCGCTGCGAAGCTCCCGCCCGTCGCGGAGCACCACGATCGCGATCGGCACCACCTCGCGCCCCTGGGTCAGGGTCCCCGCGAGGTGCAGCTCCTGGCCCGAGCTGCTCGGCCGGCGCACTGCGCGCAGCGAGCCGATGCCCTCGGCGTTGAGCCACGTCGCGAGCAGCTCGACGAACGCGGCCGCGGGCAGACGCTGGAGCTTCTGCAGGAATGCCCGATGGGTCTCCTCGCGCAGGCGGCTGAGCGACTTGCGGGCGTCGTGCTCGAGGCGCGCCACGTCCGAAGGCACGTACCACTCCGCGAGGGCGAGCCGGCCGTCGACGACACGGAAGCGGTCCGGATCCTGGCCGCGGACGCGATCGGCGCGCACCGCCGCCGACACGGTCGGGGCGAGCGCGGCGCCGCTGCCCGAGAGGCTCCCCTTGCGGACGAGCAGCTCGGCCGCGTCCGTGAAGGTCAGCGGCTCGCGATCGGCCGAGGCGAGCGCGCTCGCCACCGCGTCCGCGAGGTCGCCGCCCGCCAGATCGCCCTCCTCCGGCTCGCGGCTCATGTCGAGGCGCTCGCGCTCGCGGCGGCGGCCGCCCCGGCGACCCCCGCGCCCGTCGTCGCGCGACCGGCCGCGTCGTCCGTCTTCATCGCGGTCGCGGTCACGTCCGCCGCGGTCTCGGTCGCGATCTCGGCCGTCACGGCCCTCACGGCCCTCACGGCCCTCACGGCCGTCCCGGCCTTCACGGTCGCGACCGCGGCCGCGCTTGCGCCGCCGCCGACCGCGGCGCCCGCCGCTGTCGTCGTCGGAGCCGCTGTCGCCGTCGTCGTCGCCGTCGTCGTCCGCTCCGAGGATCGGCTGGTCGTCGTCCTCTTCCTCCGGGAAGACGTCCGAGCCGGGCAGCTTCACCTTGGACCCGTTGGACGGCTCCGCCTCCGCCGCGGCCGGCGTCGCCTGGACCTCGACGTCCGGCAGCGAGTCGATGTCGACGTCGAAGTCCGCGTCGGCGAGGGCGAGGGTCTCCTTGTCGAACTCGCGGAGCGCGAACACGCCGGGCTTCACCTTGACGATCGGCTCGTCGCCGCGGTCCTTCTTGATCATCGTCGCGAGGCGCGAGCTCATCGTCATGTCCGGCGACTTGCCGACGTGAGACAGGAGGTTCTTGGCGATCGCGATCTCGGCGATCTTCTTGTAGTGCAGCGGGCGTCCAACCAGGCGCAGCACCTCGACGGCGGCTTCCGTGAATGTCATCTGTGATTCCGCTCCTGCGCCGCGGGGGCCATCCCAGCCGGGGCGCGCGGGGGGTGTCGGGCCCGTCTCCGAGGGCGCTCATCGTGAGGCCGTCGTGGGCGGGCGGACGCTATCACCGGCCCCAGAGGCGCGCAATCGTTGGCGTCCGGCCGACCTTGACACCGCTCTTCGCCCCTCGTACGCCGCCCTCGTGCGTCGCTCGGTACTCCTCGCGGTCCTTCCGGCGGTGGGGCTCGGCCTGTCCCTGAGCGCCTGCTGCGTCAACCCGTTCCGGAATACCCAGAGCGCCGAGGTCGGCCGCCCCGGCGACCCCGAGGTCGAGGCGCGCCGCTCGATCGCGCCCGCCCAGCCCGCCGTCCAGCCGGCCGGCGGCGCGGAGTCCGATCCCGGCGGCGGCTTCGACATCCGGCTCGCCCGCGTCCAGCCCGGCGTGCACCTCGACACCGAGCAGCCGTGCGACGTCATCTTCAGCGGCCGCCCCGAGGCGGTCGAGAGCGAGCGCGCGCCCCGCTACGAGCTCGACGCGGCCCACCGGATGGCCATCAAGTGCCACGCCCCGACTGGCGAGGGGTGGGCCGATCTCATCTTCAGCCCCGAGCACGCCTCCCACGTGTCCGAGGTCCGGCGCGGCCGGCGCGTCCGCGTCCGCATCGTCGCGGCCGACGGTGGCTACTTCGACTACCCCATCGTGCAGTTCGTGGCCCTCGAAGGCGACAACCCGGAGCTCGCCCGGACGCCGCCCCGCGCCCAGCCGGTCGCGATCGCGAACGGGTTCGACCTGACCGGGCTCCGCGACGACCCGGGCCTCATCGGCACGACCCAGGAGTGCGCGGTCGCGTTCGCGGACGAGATCGACCTCGTGCGCCCGAACGATCGCCGGCGGCGCAGCTACCCGGCCGGCGTCCAGAACCGGATGACCGTCCGCTGCAAGCACAACGGGGGCGAGGAGCCCGCGGACCTCGTGTTCATGCCGGCCCAGGCCCTCGCGGCGCTATCCGTGGCGCGCGGCGAGGTCGTCCCGGTGCGGGTGATCAGCCGCAACGGTGGCTACGTGGACTACCCGATCCTCCAGTTCGCCGGGCAGTGACGCCACAGGGCCCGACCTCGGCCGCGGGAGGAGTCGCGGTTGTCACCGGCGCGGGCGTTTGCTAGCACCGCCTCTTCGTCCGCTTTTTTGACCCCCGCCGCCCCGCCGGTTTACCGACTCTCCATGGGCTCGCTCGCGTGGCCCCGCTGACACGACCGAGCCCCGCATCTCCGTTCAACCCCTGAGAATCCTTGGACCTCGTCCGGTTGGCACGGAGCTCGCGAGGGACCCTACCTGAGAGCTGAGGAGCTGTGACATGAGCGCTGACATGAGCATGACGGGCACGAAGAGGGTCGGGGTTCTGCTCGGGGGTCTCGGGTCGGAGCGGGAGATCTCGCTCGCGTCGGGGGAGGCCATCGCGGCGGCGCTGTCGGCCCGCGGCCACGACGTGACCCGGATCTACGTGGACCGGGATCTCGACCGGGTGCTCCGCCAGACGCCGATCGACGTCGCGTTCATCGCGCTCCACGGCGCCTACGGCGAGGACGGCTGCGTGCAGGGGATGCTCGAGCTGATGGGCATCCCGTACACGGGCAGCGGAGTGCTCGCGAGCGCGCTCGCCTTCGACAAGCTCAAGTCCAAGGAGCTCTTCCGCCTCTACAACGTCCCGACCCCGCCCTACTACGTGGTCGAGGACCGCGAGCGGACCCGCCTCGAGGAGCTGCACGGCTCGTTCGGGTTCCCCGTCTTCGTGAAGCCGCGCCGGGCCGGCTCGAGCGTGGGCGCGGGCAAGGCCAACGACATGGGCGAGCTGCGCGCGCGGTTGGATGACGCCGCGCAGTACGACCGGTCGATCCTCGTCGAGCGCTTCGTTGGCGGCCGCGAGATCGCGGTGGGCCTCCTCGACGGGAGGGCGCTCGGGGCGATCGAGATCGCGCCCAAGGGCGAGTTCTACGACTACCGCTCGAAGTACCAGAAGGGCCAGAGCGAGTATCACTTCCCGGCCCGCCTGACCCCGACCCGCTACAAGGGCGTGCTCAACATCGCCGAGCGCGCGGCCGCTTGCCTCGGGGTGACCGACTACGCGCGCGTGGACCTGCTCGTGACCGAGGGTGAGAACGAGTACGTGCTCGAAGTGAACACCCTGCCGGGGTTCACCCCGACCTCGCTCCTGCCCAAGATCGCGGCCGGCGCTGGCTACGACTTCGGCGCGCTCTGTGAGGCCCTGCTCGATCGCGCGAGCCTCGGCTGCGGCGAGGCCAAGAGCGAGGGCGCGTCGGTGCTCCCCGCCGACGCGACCGCGTCCTCGTCCGGCACGATCGTGATCTGAGCGCAGCAGGGGGCGAGCCCCGGCTGCCTGGCGATCGACCGAGCTCGTTGAGCTTTCGCTCCGAGATTCGACGAGTTCGCCGAATGTGTATTATGTAAACTAAACGTACGTGGTGCGATACGAGGCGACTCAGCCTAGCACCCGCGCTCGCGGTGGACCCCGGATGCGGTGATCGAGACTCATCCGCCTCTTCGGGGGCCTGACAGGGACCGCCGGCTACCGGATCGGAAACGGCCGCGATGGCCAACGGTTGGCGCCGTAGCTGTGCGCTACGCCGTCCTCTCCAACTCGAACGATCGACAGGGTCTGGTTCGCCGGATCGACGGTGATCTCGAGGCAGCTTCGTTGGTCTCGGGGATTTTGGGAGGGCTTGCCCAACGCCTGTCGGCCGAGGCCGCTGCTGACGACCACGGGACATGTCGTGGTGGGCTCATCCTCGATCAGCTCGCGCGCGGGGTAGACGCGGCACGAGTGAATGTCGCCGGAGAGAAGCACGGTCCGGTTGTTCTTGGCCACGAGCTCGGCGAGCCTGTTGTACTCCTTGGGGTATGCCCGCCAACGGCGCCTCGTCGCCTTCGGCACGCTCTTCGATCCGATGATGTTGGACGAGGAGCAGATGAACACGACCTCGTCCGCTGAGTTCTGGGCTGTGTTCTCAAGCCAGCGCCACTGCGCTTCGCCGAGGATCGTCCCGGTGCCCTCTCGAGTGCGGTAGTAGCGGGTGTCAAGCACGATAAATGTGGCACCCGAGCAGCGAAACGAGTAGTTGATCCCACGGTCGCTGTTGCCTCCTGGAACCCAGTAAACCTTCCGGAACCTGCCTCTCCGGATCTCCCGCCGGCGCGTGTGGTTCCCCCCGAAAGGGCTTCCGTGAAGGAAGTCGTGGTTGTCCCAGGTGGTCAGGAACGGCATGCGTCGAAAGGTCTCCGCGACGTGCGGCATCGTTCGCGTGGCGTGTAGTGAGCTCCACATCCTCGCGCTGTACCGGTCGTGTTCCTTGCCCCCCTTCGCATAGAAGTTGTCCCCGAGGTGCAGGCCGAAGAGCAGCGGGAGGTCGGGGCGCTCCGGGTTCCGCCCGAGAACCCGTTCGAAGACGCGGTCGAAACCACGCACGTCGCGCTCCTTGGCGCCGGTGCAGGACATCAGGAGAAACCGGAACGGACGGGCCGTCACGTCGGGGACTCGGAAGCCCACGAACTCCGTCCCGATACCCGGCACGGTGACCGTCGCATGGTAGTACTCGCCCCGCTGCAAGCTCTGCTTCGTCTGGTGAACGTAGTAGGAGTATTCCCGCGACTTCCGGTACGCCTTCTTGGTTGAGAGCCGCGCGCCTTCGACCTCGACGCCGCGGCTGTCTTTCAAGCTCAGGTGGGCCGGCGGAGGAAGAGCCGCAGTCGCCGGTCGCTTCACGCCAACCCAGATGCGGGCGCGGTTCCTGGTGATGACCGTCGATGTCGCGCCGAAGAGCAGGTACACGAAGCCTCCGTCGATGTCGCGGATCGTCCCACAACACCGCGTCGGTCGGCCAGCGATCATCGGCCGAGCTGCGTCGGCCGCCACGGTCCTCGTCCGAGGGACGTCGAGGCTCCGCGGTCACGCGTCCGGCCGGCCCTTGACGGTACCCGCGCGCGGCGGGGCTGAAGCTGAGTGCCGAAAGTAGACGTTTCTGCACTCGGGCCGGCGTCGATCGGTGGCGCCGAGATCGTGGAGGTCTCGGAGTGCAGAAACCGATGCAGGAATCTCGGTGCACGAGCCGCTCACGGTGGCGGGTTGATGCACTCTGCCGGAGGGCACGGTGAGGCGCGTCCGAGGACGGGATCGCGTCGCTCACGAGCCGATCCCGACCACCGCGACGGGTCGGATGTCTCGCCCACAGGCTACGGCTCGGCCGTATCGTCCGGCGCAGGCGGTTCGTCCTCGATCTCTGCGGCTGCGTCCTCGTCTTCGCCCTCGGTCGGTGAACGGCGAGACCGCGACTCGGTCGGGACCTCGGCGCCGCCCTCGGGCGAGAGCGCGAGCACGACCACCTCGACCGTCCCGCGGCCGCGGTACATCACCGCCTCGAGCGCGAGCGTCTCGGGCGCCTCGTCCGCGCAGCGGCTCACGGCGGCGTGCGGCGCGGGGCCTGTCTCGGACGCGACCAGCTCGTCGGCCGCGTCCCGGAGGAACAGGTCCACGTCCTCCACTCCTTCGTCGCCGGCCGCGGCCACCGCGACGCAGCTCCGTGCGGGCACGGTCAGGACGCGGCGCAGCCGACCGCTTCGCTCGAGGGGCGCGCGCCAGCGGGCGCGCTCGGTGTAGTCCCGCGTGCGATACGGCGCGCTCGTCTCCTCGAGGCGCACCTGCTGCAAGGTGTCGATCCCCGCCGGCGCGCGGATCACCGCGAGCGCGTAGGTCCCGTCGCGACCATAGCCTTTCACCGCGACCCGGAGGACGTCCGCCTGGGCCCGGCACGCGCGCACCCGCGCGGTCGACTGCACGGCGGTGTCGCGATCGATCTCGCGGCGGTTCGGCTCGGCCAGGTACAGGTCGAGGTCGACCCCCGGGTCGGACGCGGCGCCGGCGATGATCGCGCAACCCGGCCCGACGACCACGTCATGGGTGCGCACCTCACCCGGCACGATCGCCGCGTCGCGGCTGATGAACACCGGCGCGCTGAACCCGCGGCCGACGAGCGGCGCGGCGAGGACGCCGAGGGTGACGCTGGGATCGCCGACGGCGGGCAGATCCTCGGCGGTGGACGGCCCGGGTGGCTCGACCGCCGACTCCTCGGGGCGCGGCGCACCGAGCACCATGATCCCGACCGCGCCCGCGCCCTGGAACGCGTGGAGCTCGACCCGGTAGCGCGCGTCCTGGTCGGGGCAGTGCTCGAGGGAAGGCTCGGCGTCGGCCGCGAGGTCCCGCGCGATCTCGACCCCGGAGCTGTCGAAGAGCGACAGATCGATGTCGCCGAGGCCCTCGCCGCTCCGACCGATCGCGACGTAGCAGCGCCCAGCCTCGAGCGAGAGCGGCGTCCGGACGACCGCCCCCTCGCTGACCCGCTGGAGCACCGGCTCGCCGACCGGGGTGAATCCGCGCGCGCGCAGCGCGGTCCGGCTCCGCGCGAGCAGCTCCTCCACGTCCCGGAACGGCACCCGCGGCGCGAGGACACCCTCGAAGAGCCCGTCGAAGCCCTCGCCCTCCCCCGGCTCGCTGCGGAAGTGCGCGACCATCACCGCGCCCTCGCCCTCGAGCGCGCGGAGCTGGAGGTAGTACGGCCGCGTCACCGCGCGCCTCGCCTCCGCCTGTGGGCACACGTGGACGAGCCCGCCCTCCTGCTCGACCGAGTCCGTCGCCGCCTCATCGCCCTCGCCGTCGTAGAGCGTCAGCTCGAGCTGGCGCAGGCTCCCGCCGCCGAGCGCGACGAACGTGCTGCACTTGCCGACCGAGAGGTCGAGCGGCCACGCGACCCCGCGGTCCTCGAGGATGAAGGTGCGCGAGAGCCCGGTCTGATCGACGTAGCCGCGGTTGCGCATGCGCTGGCGCAGGCGGCCGTGGCGCCGATTGAGCGCGTCGAGGGGCCCGGGCGCGTCGGGGAGGCGCGCGGCCGGTCGGCTCGGCGGCGCCTCGGGCCCGGCGCAGGTGACCGCGATCAGCGCGAGGGCGAGCGCGACCCTCATCGCCCCTCGCGCGGCGGCTCGACCGGCGCGACCTCTCGGAAGAGGTCGTCCACGCGGATGTCGAGCCCGGTCGGCCCGCGGAAGGTGCGGACCTCGATGAGCCCGCTCCCCGCGGCCGCGCGCACCGAGACGTAGTAGACGCCGGACTGGGCCGGGCAGAAGCGCAGCGCCGCGTGAGGCCCGTCCGTCGCGTCCTGCACCACCTCGCCGCCGTCGCTGTCGAAGACGCGCACGTTCAGCTCGCGCAGCGCGGCCGACCCGGCGGCGAGCACGACGTAGCAGGTCCCCGATCGCATCGCGCGCTCGCGCACCTCCGCCGCCTGCTCGACGAGGAAGCCGCGCCAGGCGTCGTCCATGGTCGCGAACCCGCGGGTCTGCACGACCTCGCTCGCCGCCTCGACCGCCTCCTCGACGCGCGCCGACCGGTACTCCTCCGCCCGCGGCGGCTCGGGCTCCACCTCCGCCGGCGCCTCCCCCCCCGGCCCGCACCCGGCGAGCGCGAGCAGAGCGAGCCAGAGCCCGAGCCGACGGCGACGATCCACGACAGGAGTCTTAGCAGCCCGTTGAAGGATCGACCGTGATGGATCGCGGTGGCGAGGGCCCGCCTGCGGGGCGCAACGGGACGAGGGAACCCCGGAGGGTTCTCGAGGGGCGACGCGCCGGGCAGGCGCGGGATCCCGGCCGTGAGGCGCGCGGGGAGGTTCTTCAGCGGGCGGTTGATAGCCCCCCGCGCTGCGCGCGTCAGCGGGTGGCCTGGACGGCTTCGCGGAGCTCGGGGAACTCGAGGAGGTGCTTGACGATCGTCTCGGAGCTGCGGGCGATGCGGTCGAGGAGGCGCTGGACCTCCTGGTCGGCGTGGCGGGTACGCTCGCGGAGCTCGTCGAGGTCGATGTCGCCCTCCGCGGTCAGCGTGCCGATGCGGCCCTTGAGCTGCGCGACCTGGAAGCGGAGGTCGTCGCGCTCGCGCGAGAGCGTGGCGACCCGGTCGGCGAGCTCGGCCTCTCCGCGGTGCGCCGCCATCCACTCCGTCGCGAGCCCGGCCGCGTCGCCGAGCCGCGCGACGTGGGTCGGGTCGAGGGGCTGCCCATCCCGCGGGATCGGCGGCAGATCCGTCCACGCCGCGCGCAGCGGGCCCTCGAGCCGGGAGAGCTTCGCGCGCAGCTCAGCGAGCCGGGGCCCGATCTCCTCGAGCTGCCGGCTGGCCCGC
This sequence comes from Polyangia bacterium, assembly GCA_030426845.1. Lineage (GTDB taxonomy): Bacteria > Myxococcota_A > Polyangia > Polyangiales > Sandaracinaceae > JAUHXR01. The sequence goes on from JAUHXR010000068.1 coordinate 13,871, forward strand.
GACTCGTCGCGCCCGAGCACGTCGATCGCCGTCCCGACGCGGAGGCGCGCGTTGCGGATCTCCTCCTCCTGCTGCATCGCCGCCGACGCGCTCCGATCGAGCTCGGCCCGCCGGCGGGCGAGGCTGCCGACGTCGCGCTCGAGCTCGTCGAGGGCGCCCACCAGCCAGCCGGGCGCGGTCGCGCCGTGGGCTCGCCGCGCGAGGGTGCGGAAGCGGTCGATCTTCGCGTCCCAGGCCTCGGTCGACGAGCTCAGCGTCGCGGGGATCGGCCCGGGCCGCGCGATCTTCGCGTTCAGCGCGTCCTCGTAGCTCGCGTCCCGGATGGTCGGGATCGCGCTCGGCCGCGGGAGCGTCTCGGCCACCTTCCGCAGGTCCTCGTAGAGGTGGTACGCGTCGACGTGGCGACGCTCCGGGTCCTTCTCGAGGAGCTGCATCACGACGTCGTCCACGTTCCGCGGGATCGCGGCGCGCCCCTCCTTGGCCGCGCGGGCGCTCGGTGGGACCGGCACCTCGCGGATGTGCTTGAGGATCAGGTCGGGGGTCGGCCCGTCGAACGGCGGATCGCCGGTGAGCATCTCGTAGAGCACGCACCCGAGCGCGTAGAGGTCGGCCTTGCCGGTGAGCGGCGCGCCGCGGGCCTGCTCGGGCGCCATGTACTCCGGCGTCCCGAAGACCGCCCCGCTCGCGGTCAGGCGGATCTCCCCCTTCATCTTCGCGAGCCCGAAGTCGAGGATCTTCACGAAGTCGCCGCCGCCGTGCTTCTCGAGGAGAAACACGTTGTCGGGCTTGATGTCGCGGTGGATGACGTCGAGCTCGTGGGCGCGCGCGAGCGCGGAGGCCATCTGCCGCGCGATGTCGACCGCGCGGAACGACGGCATCGCCCCGCGCAAGATCAGCTCGGAGAGCGGCTGCCCGTTGAGGAACTCCATCACCAGGAAGACGAGCCCGTCGTCGGTCTCGCCGTAGTCGGTGATGTCGATGATGTGCTCGTGGTCGATCCGGTTGGCGGCCTTCGCCTCGCGGAGGAACCGGTTGCGGTTGGTCTCGTCGGCCGAGAGATCGGGCGAGAGGAACTTGATGGCAACGTCTCGGCCCACCACCTCGTGGCGCGCGCGGTACACCGTGCCCATCCCGCCGGCGCCGATGCGCTCGGTGATCACGTAGCGGCCGCCGATCGTGCGCGCGAGGAGCGGATCGGGCAGGTCCTCGAGCGGCCCACCGTCCAGCGGACAGACCGACGGCTCCCCTCGCCACTTGGCGCCGCAGATGGTGCAGACCTTCACGACAACCGGGCCGCAGGGTAGCGCACCGTGCCGGCCCCGTCGCGGCCCCTTCCGCGATCGCCTCGCTCGTTGCGCGGGGCCCGGCTCGCCGCTATGGCAGCGGGACCCACGTGACCGACCTCCTCATCGGCTACCTCGAGCAAGCGGCCGCGCTCGCGCCCGTCTGGGGCTTCCTCCTCGTCTTCGTCTTCATGACGGTCGAGAGCTCCTTCGTCCCTTTCCCGAGCGAGGTCGTCATGATCCCCGCCGGCTTCCTCGCCGCGCGGTCGAGCCTCACCCTCGGGGCGCCGATCCCCGACGCCGCGGTCGCAGTGATCATGGGGACACTCGGCTCGCTCGCGGGCGCCTACCTCAACTACTTCCTGGCGCTCCGGCTCGGCAAGCCGTTCCTCAACCGCTGGGGCAAGTACATCCTGCTCGGCCCCGACAAGCTCGAGCGCGCCGAGGAGCTGTTCCTCCGCTACGGCGCGGGGGCGACCTTCGTCTGCCGGCTCCTCCCCGCGATCCGCCAGCTCATCAGCATCCCGGCCGGCATCTCGAAGATGCCGCTGCGCTCCTTCACCCTCTGGACCGGCCTCGGCGCGGGCGTCTGGGTCATCATCCTCACCGCGGTCGGCTACGCGTTCGGCACGTCGACCGCGCACATGAGCTGGGCCGACCTCGTCCACGAGGGCGGGCACCAGGTGAAGTCGAACCTCCTCTACATCGCGCCGGTGCTCGTCCTCGGCTTCATCGGCTACGTCGTCCTGAGCAACCGCATCATGCGCCGCGAGGCGAAGGCCAGCGCGGGGGCCGACGCGGGGGCCGACGCGAGGGCCGGCGCGGACGCCGCCGGCGAGACCAACCCCGGCGCCTGATCCGCCCGGGGCCGTTCTTGACAATGCCCATGCGGGTTTCCAGAGTCTCGCGGTGAAGCTCTCGAACCGGGGTCGGTACGGCGTCAAGGCGATCTTCGACATCGCCTTCCACAACCGCGGCAAGCCCACACAGATCAAGGACATCGCGGAGCGCCAGGCGATCCCGCCGAGGTTCCTCGAGCAGATCTTCCAGGACCTGAAGCGGGCCGGCCTCGTGACGAGCAAGCGCGGACCTCGCGGCGGCTACCAGCTCGCGTCGGACCCGGCCGACATCCGGGTCGGCGACGTGATCCGCGCCCTCGAGGGCCCGGTCGCGCTCACCTCGCCCAAGGAGTCGACCGACGGCGACGCGACGAGCCGCGCGGTGACCGAGGAGGCGTTCGAGGACCTCGCGGAGCAGATCGAGGCGTGCTTCGACAGCAAGACCTTCGAGGACCTCTGCGAGCGCGGCGAGGCCCTGGGCTACGGGCGACGCGCCCCGTCCAAGTACGTCTACGTGATCTGAGTGGGGGCCTCCGCCGAAGCGTCTCGGGCGCGCCTCGCCGCGCGCCGGGTGCTCGTCGTCGGCGCGGGCGGCCTCGGCTCGCCCGCCGCGTTGACGCTGGCGCGGAGCGGGGTTGGACGGATCACCCTCCTCGACGACGACGCGGTCGACGAGACCAACCTGCACCGGCAGATCCTCTTCGACGACGACGACGTCGGGCTCCCGAAGGTCGAGCGCGGCGCGGCGCGGCTCCGGGCCGAGGGCGCCGAGGTCGAGGCCCGCTCCGGCCGGCTCCTGCCCGGCACCGCGCTCGACCACGTCGCCGACCACGACCTGGTGGTCGAGGGCGCGGACAACTTCGCCACCAAGTTCCTCGCGGTCGATGCCTGCCTGCGCGCCGGGATCCCGCTCGTCCAGGCGGGGGTGGTGCGCTGGACGGGCTGGGCCTTCGCCACCGTCCCAGGCGGAGGCGCCTGCCTGCGCTGCGTGTTCGAGGACATCCCGCGCGACCGGGTGGAGACCTGCGCGGGGGCCGGCGTCATCGGCGCGGCGGTCGGGGTGCTCGGCGCCCTCGAGGCGGCGCTCGCGATCCGGCTGCTCCTCGGCGACGCGACCGCGGCCGGTGAGCTGTGGAGCTTCGACGGCCTCGCCGGGTCGCTGCGAGCCCGCCCCGTCCGGCCGCGCGCGGGCTGCCTCGGCTGCGCCGGCGCGACCCACGATCTCGCCCCCGAGCGGTATGCTCCGCCGGCCGACGGAGCCGGCCGAGCCGAGCTCGAATGACGCATTCCCCCCAGCCCCGAAGGACCGAGCCATGGCCATCACGGTACGCATCCCCTCCGCCCTCCGGTCGCTCACCGGCGGCGCCGACGAGGTCGCCGCCGAGGGCGCGACGATCGGCGCGCTGATCGACCACGTCGACGCGAGCCACCCGGGCCTCAAGGACCGCCTCTGCGACGACAAGGGTGTCCGGCGCCACGTGAACATCTACGCCAACGAGGAGGACATCCGCTTCCTCGACGGGCTCGAGACGTCGGTCGCGGACGGTGACGTGATCGAGATCGTCCCGGCCATCGCAGGCGGCTCCGGCGGCGCATGAGCGCGCCGAGCCCACGCCGGTTCGCGCGCCACGTGATCCTCCCCGAGGTGGGCAAGGCGGGGCAGGCGCGGCTCGAGGCCACCGCGGTCGCGATCACGGGCGACGATCGTGCGGCCGCGATCGCCCGCCTCTACCTCAAGCGCGCCGGGGTCCCGGTGGAGGACGGCGGCCGGCCGACCGCCCGGGTCGAGGTGGTGCCGGGTCGCCCCGCGCTCGCCGAAGCCGCGGCCGCGATCGGCGGCGCGTGGACCGCGCTCGAGGCGATGAAGGCGTCCCTGGGCGTCGGCCGCCCGGCGCGCCCCGCGCCCCCCCTGGCCCTCGGCTCGGGAGACGACGCGTGACGGCGGCGCGGCCCTGGATTGCGGGCGACCTGCAGATCCGCCGCGCGGTGCTCGAGGCGGTGGAGGCGCACGCCCTCGAGACGTACCCGAGCGAGTGCTGCGGGTTCCTCCTCGGGCCCTCGGGCGAGCCCGGCCTACTCGACGAGGCGAGCCGAGCAGTCAACGAGGCGGACAAGTATCACGCGCTCGACCCCGAGCGGTTCCCGCGCACCTCGCGCACCTACTTCAAGATCAACGAGCTCAAGGCCGCGCGCGCGTTCGACGGGGCCGAGGCGGCGGGCCGGCCGATCAAGGTCATCTACCACTCGCACTGCGACGCGCGCGCCTACTTCAGCGAGGAGGACGCGGCGACCTTCGCCAGCCACGGCGAGCTGATGTGGCCGTGCGCGTTCCTCGTGGTGAGCGTCGAAGGCGGCGCGGTGACCGATCGGCGGCTGTGGGTCCACCGGCCGGGGACCGACGCGTTCGACGCCTCGCCCCTCGAGGTGCTCGAGTGACGCGGCCTCGCAACCCCTACCCGACCGTCGACGTGGTGGTCGAGGTCGAGGGCGGGCTGGTGCTGATCGAGCGCGCCCACGCCCCGCGCGGCTGGGCCCTGCCCGGCGGGTTCATCGACTACGGGGAGTCGCCCGAGGACGCCGCCCGCCGCGAGGTGATGGAGGAGACCGGCCTCGAGGTCACGCTCACCGCGCTGCTGGGGGTCTACGGCGCGCCGGGGCGCGACCCGCGCCAGCACAACCTCTCCGTCGTCTACATCGGCCACGCCGCGGGCGCGCCGCGCGCGGGCGACGACGCGGCGAGCGCCTCGGTGCACCCCGTCGACGCCCTCCCCTCGCCGCTCTGCTTCGACCACGCTGCGATCCTCGACGACTACCGGGCGCTCCTGAAGACCGGGAGGGCCCCGACGCCGACCCCGCCCCGTGGGCCGATCGTCCTCGCCGCGGCGCGCGACGCGATCCGCGCCGCCGTGACCGGGACCCCTCCGGAGCCGGGCGCCGACGAGCGGCGGGCCTTCGCCCGAGTGCCGGGCGCCGCCTTCGTCACGCTGCGCCGCCGCGACGACGGAGCGCTGCGCGGCTGCATCGGGGAGCTCGTCGCCGAGCGGCCCCTGATGGAGAGCGTGCGCGAGTGCGCGGCTGGCGCGGCGCTGCGCGATCCGCGGTTTCCGCCCGTCACCGTCGAGGAGCTGCCCGGGCTGCGCATCGGGGTGAGCCTGCTGAGCCCGCCGCACCGCCTCGCCGATCCCGAGGCGCTCGAGGTCGGCCGCCACGGGATCCTCCTCGAGCGTGGGGCGCGACGCGGTGTGCTGCTCCCCGAGGTCGCGACCGACGCCGGTTGGGACCGACGCGCGCTCCTCGAGGGCGTCTGCCGCAAGGCGGGCCTCGACGCCGACGCCTGGGCCGATCCGGCCACGCGCCTCTCGGTCTTCGAGACCGAGAAGCTCGTGGAGCCGTAGCCTCGGCTTCGGGATGCCCGAGGCCGAGCGCCGCGCCCTCGGGGCGCGTGCGGCTCAGACCTGGTTGATCGCGCGGATGTCGCCGGAGCCCTTCTGCGACTGGCGCAGGCGGGCCTTCTTGCCGCGGCGATCGCGGAGGAAGTAGAGCTTGGCGCGGCGCACGTGGCCGCGGGCCACCACCACGAGCTGCTCGATCTTGGGCGAGTGCACCGGGAAGATGCGCTCCACGCCCACACCGTAGCTGACCTTGCGGACGGTGAAGGTCTCGCGGACCGAGCCGCCCTTGCGGCGGATGACCACGCCCTTGAAGACCTGGATGCGCTCCTTCTCACCCTCACGGATGCGGTAGTGAACCTCCACCTGGTCTCCCGGGCGGAAGTCGGGGAGCGTGCGAAGCTGAGCGGCCTCCAGGGCCTGGATTTCCGGTACGACGCCTGACATTTTCGGGTCCTCGAAGCGTTGGGCGGGTGCGTGTAGCAGGCGCGATGAGCCGGGTCAATCGCCGCCGTCGCCGAAAAGGCGGTCGAGGGTGATCGCGACGGCCGCGCGGACCGACAGATGGTTGTACTCCGCGCGCGGACGGATCGGCGGGAGCAGGCCATCGACGCCCTCGAGGGTCTCCCGGGTCAGCCCGTGGCCGGTGCCGAAGAGGAGCAGCCCGGGGCGATCGCGCAGCTCCCGCCCCAGCCCCTCGTACCTCACCTCGGGGACCCCCGCGGTCGGCCGGGCGGAGGTCGCGATCACCCGGGGGGGCTCGCCCTCGGCCGCCGCGACCCGGGCCACCGCCGCGTCGATCGACGGGACCACCTCGGTGATCCGCAGCGCCTCCGCCCGCTCCGGGACGCGCCGGGCCCCCGCGCCGGTCCGCCAGTGACTCAGGATGCGCTCGACGAGGGCGCGCTGCGCCTCGATCGGGGTCACCACCAGGTAGCCGGCGAGGTCGTAGCTCCGGCAGGTGCGGGCGATGTCGTGGACGTCGAGGTTCGTGACCGCGGTCGTGATCACGTCCCCCGCCCGATCGCGGACCGGGTGGTGGACGAGCCCGAGCCAGGCCCTCACGCGTCGTCGCCCTCGGCCGCCGCGTCCGCCAGCCAGCCGCGCTCCTCGTCGCTGAGCGCCCGGCCGGCGAGCAGGTCGGGCCGACGCCTCGCGGTGCGCAGGAGTGCCTGCTGGCGCCGCCAGGCCGCGATCGCGGCGTGGTTGCCGCTCGTGAGCACCTCGGGGACGCCCTCGCCGCGGAATTCCGCCGGGCGGGTGTACTGCGGATACTCGAGCAGCCCGTCCGCGTGGGACTCGTCGCGCGCGCTCTGTGGGTTGCCCAGGACACCCGGCAGGAGCCGCGAGGTCGCCTCGATGACCGCGAGCGCGGCCAGCTCGCCGCCCATCAGGACGAAGTCGCCGAGGCTGATCTCCTCGTCGACCCGACGGCGGGCCCGCTCGTCAACCCCCTCGTAGCGACCGCACACCAGCGTGAGCGCCGGGCGGTCGGCGAGACGACGCGCTCCCGCCTGCGTCAGGGGGGCGCCCTGCGGGGTCAGCAGCACGCGCCAGGGCCGCGCCGGCGCGCCCTCGTCGGCTCGCTCCATGGCCGCGACCAGGGGCCCGGCCATCATCACCATCCCCGAGCCGCCGCCGTAGGGCCCGTCGTCGACGGAGCGGTGACGATCCTCGGTGAAGTCGCGCGGGTTGATGGTCTCGATCGTGATATGGCCGGCGGCGCAGGCCTTCCCGATCAGCCCCTCCGCGCAGTACGCGTCGATGATCTGGGGGAAGACGGTGACGACGTGGACCTTCACGGCTCGCTCCCCGGGGCGCTGCCGGGCGGGACGGTGCGTGCGTCCAGATCGTCGAGGAACGCGACCGTAACCCGCCCCGCTTCGATGTCGATCCCCAGGACGTAGGGCTCGAGCAGGGGAACTTCACGTTCGATACCCCCGCCTTGGACGCGGAGGCAGTCGACCGACGGATAGGCGATCACCTCGACCACCGCGCCGACCTCGGCGCCGTCCTCCGTGAAGGCGCGGAGCCCCACGAGATCGACGTGGTAGTACTCCTCCTCGTCGGTCGGCGGGAGCGAGTCACGCGGGATCGCGACAGAGTGCCCCCGCAGCGCCTCGGCGGCCTCGCGCCCCTCGACGCCGTCGAAGGTCACGAGGAGCGCGCCGTGGTGCCGCCGCAGCGCGACCACGGGCCACGCGCGCGGGGTCTGCCCATCTTTCGCGAGCCAGAGCTGATCCTGGAGATCGAGGAGGTCGGAGTCCGGGTTGAACAGGTGCACGCGCACCTCGCCCCGGATGCCGTGGGGCTTGGTCACCGCGCCCAGCACCACGAGCTCCGGCGCCGCGCCACCGGCGGTCCCACGGGCCGACATCGCTGGCTCCTCTCGGGGCGCCCTACTCGAGGATCTCGAGGACCGCGCGACGGCGCATCCGGGCGGACGTGGCCGCGAGCAGCGTGCGCATCGCGCGCGCCGTGCGGCCGTCCTTGCCGATGACCTTGCCGAGGTCGCTCGGAGCGACGGTGAGCTCGAGGATGACCGCGCGCTCGCCGTCGATCGCGTCGACCCGCACGTCGTCCGGCTCGTCGACCAGGGAGCGAGCGATGTAATCGATCAGCTCGCGGAGCTGATCCATCAGGCCTCGGCGCCCTCGGCCGGCGCCGCCTCGGCCGGCGCCTCGGGCGCGGGCGCGGGAGCGGGCGCCGCCTCGACGGCCTCGGGGAGCCGACGGCGGACGTTGATCAGCCGCTTGACCCGCGTGGAGGGGGCCGCGCCGACGCTGATCCAGTAGTCCACCCGCTCGAGGTCGAGCCGGAGCTCCTCGTCGGGCCGCGTGGGGTCGTAGATCCCGACCTGCTCGAGGAACCGCCCGTCACGGGGGGACTCCGAGTTCGCCACGACGATGTGGTAGTAGGGCCGCTTCTTGGCGCCATGGCGCGCCAGCCGAATCTTCACCATCGAACTATCGCCTTCACAAACCAGCCCCATCTCCTGGGGCGCAGGACGGCGGAAGCTAGCCTCGGCCCCAAGGGTCGTCAAGGCGCACGAGGGTTGCTACATCTCACGGCGGATGAGAGCCGCGAGCCGCCGCCGTATCGTAGCCTCCGGGCTGGCCCTCCTGGTGCTCACGGGCGCCGCGGGCTCCTGCTCGGGGGATCACGCCTCGACCACCGCGCCCCCCGCGCCACGACCGGCGATGCGCCTGCTCGTGGTCACCGACCTCGACGGCTACCTGGAGCCCTGCGGCTGCACGAGCCGGCCGCTCGGGGGCATCGACCGGATGGCCGCACGGATCGCGTCGCTCCGGGCCGAGGGCGTGCCCACCGCGGTGGTGATGGCGGGCAACCTGCTGTTCCACGGCGCGCCGCACGGCGGCGACGCGGAGCGCGCGCGCGACCAGGAGATGTTCCGGGCCGAGGCGCTCGTGGGGATCCTCGACGCGATCGACGTCACCGCCGCGAACGTGGGCCCGCTCGATCTCGCGTTCGGGGCCGACACCTTCGCGGACCTCGCCGACGACGCGGGCTTCCCGCTCCTCGCGGCCGGCGCGGCGATCGAGGGGCGCGACGGCGCGCTCGCGGCCACGCGCACCCAGCGCGTCGGCGATCTCACCCTGGGCCTCGTCGGCCTCGCGTCGCTCGAGGGCCCCGACGGCCAGACGCCGGACGGCCTTCGCGTATCGCAAGACGACCTGCGGGCCGCCGGCCGCGACGCGGTGCGATCGTTGCGGGCCGAGGGCGCGGACGTGATCGTCGCGCTCGTCACCGGCGACCGCCGCGCGGCGCGCCGGGTCGCGACCGGGATCGAGGGCATCGACTTCGTGATCCACGGAGGGCTCGATCAGGCCGAGGTCAACATACCCGCGGTGACGGACGGAGCGGCCGTGATCCACGCGGGCCGCCAGGGCCAGGGGGTCGTCGTGCTCGACGTCTTCCCCGGCGAGGGCGAGGCCTGGCGCGACGCGAGCGAGTGGACCCGGGAGGCGCGGCGCGGCCACCTCGAGGGCCGCATCGCGACCCTCGCGCGCCGGGTCGCCGAGTGGGAGCGCGACGAGGGCGTGGACGAGGCCGATCTCGCTCGCCAGCGCGGCCGCCTCGCCGCCCTGCGCGAGGAGCTCGCCGGGCTCGAGGGCGCGCCGCGGGTGAGGGGGCGCGCGTTCGCGGCCCGCTACGAGGAGCTCGCCCCCGACGCGGCCCGTGACGACGCGATCACCGCGCGCATGGCCGCGCTCGACCAACGCACCAACGAGCACAACCGCACGCTCTTCGCGGACTGGGAGCCCGAGCCCGCGCCCGAAGGCCAGCCCCACTACCTCGGTTCGGAGGCGTGCCGGGGCTGCCACACGGCGGCCTTCAACTGGTGGCGCGGCCACGCCCACGGCCGGGCCTACGCGACGCTGGAGACCCGCAACAAGAATTTCAACCTGAGCTGCGTCGGCTGCCACGTGACCGGCTACCTGGAGCCGGGCGGATCGACCGTGACCCACGTCGAGCGCCTCCAGGACGTGGGCTGCGAGAGCTGCCACGGCCCCGGCTCGCAGCACGCGGCCGACCCGACCGGCGCGGCGGTCAACGTGCGCGGCGACACCCCCGAGACGACGTGCGTCCGCTGCCACAACGAGGAGCACTCGGACACGTTCGACTACGCGACGTACCGCCAGCTCCTGCGGGCCCCCGGCCACGGCCTCCCGGCTTCCGAGTAGGGGCCAGGCACGGCCGCGCAGGCGGTCCGGAGCTCCACCGCGCGGGCGACCCGGGCTCGAGCCTCAGAGCCGGGGCAGCGGGCCGTCCTCGAAGCCCCGTCCGAGCTGGAGCACCAGCTCCTCGAGCTGCTCGCGCTCGCCTCGGCGGGCCCGGCTCAGCGCCGCCATCGCGGCCGCCCTCACCCGCTCGCGGTCCGGCTCGTAGCGGGTCCGGCCGACGAAGCGGCCCCACTCGACGATCGGCTCGGCCTGGCCGGGGCAACGCTCCACCCGCGCCTCGAGCCCGCGCGCGCCGAGATCGACCCGGCCGCGGTCCGCCTGGGCGAGCGCGTGCCACCAGTAGGCGCCCCGCGCGTAGTCGAGGTGCCCGAACCGGAGCGCCAGCTCCCGCCACACGAAGCGCGCCGCGTGGGTGTCCTGGCGCACCCGGTGGAGGTAGCGCCCGAGCAGGAACAGCGCGTGGGCGGCCGCCGGCTCGGGCCGCTCGGCCCACGCGATCGCCTCGAGCTGGGCCTGGCCCGCGTCCGGGTCGCGCGAGAGCAGCCGCTCGGCCAGCGCGAGGCGCGCGCCGACGTCGTCCGGATCGTCCGCGATCTGCCGCTCGAGCGCGCCGACCGCGTCCTCGCAGGCCATCGCGTGCCGGGCCTCCGCGAGCCAGCCGGCCGCGTCGCGGAAGCTGCTCACCCGCTCGCGCTCGGCGCCGTCCGGCTCGCAGATCACCACCGTCGGCAGATCGAGGATCGCGAAGCGCTCGACGAGCGGCCGGGTGCTCGGGAGGTCGAAGTCGACCCGCACGCCGAGGACTCCGTCGAGCACCGCGTCCACCGCCTGGGTGCGCAGCACCTCGCGGTCGAGGTCGCCGCACATCGAGCACCAGCTCGCGTCGAACTTCAGCGCGATCGGCCGCCCGTCGGCGCGCGCGAGGGCCTCGTCGAACGTCAGGTCCAGCCACTCCATGGGCCGGAGTCTACCCTCCGCGCGACGGATCCTCGGGCCCCGACGGGATGAACACGCGCACGGCCACGAAGGGCTCCCCGGGATCGGCGACGAAGGCGTGGAGCGCGTCCGCCGGCACGTAGGCCGCGGCGCCGGGCGCGAGGCGGACGGAGCGGCCGGCGACGGTCAGCGCGCCGCCGCCCCGCTCGACGAACAGCACCTCCGCCGCCTCGGCGTGCCGGTGCTCCGCGACGACGAGCCCGGGGTCGCCTTCGAGCAGGCTCAGCCCGCCGCGGCGCGCGCCGTCCGCGTGCAGCAGGACCCGCGCCCGCAGCGCGCCGCCGTGATCGTCGAGGGCCGGGGTCGTGCGCACCGAGGCGACGCGCAGCTCGCGGCGCAGGGGGTCGCGGTCCTCAGGCTCCGCCTCGCACGCCATGTCGCCCGGCTCGGTCGGGCCGGGCTCGGTCAGGCTGGGCTCGCCCGCGCCTTCCGCCCGCACGAACGCGACCACGCTCCGCGCCTGGCGATCGCCGAGGTTCTGCACGAGCCCGTCCGCCTCGGCCGCGAAGCGCACCGCGTCGCCCGGGTAGAGGGTGCCCGGCGCGCTCGCCGGGGCGATGCCGGCCCCGACCACCCGAAGCTCGCCCTCGCGCACGAGCAGCAACACATCCTGACACGCCCCGGTCGGCGGCCGGTAGCTCCCGCCCGGATCGAGCGTGAGGCTCGCCACCCGCACGCGCGCCGGCTCGGCGGGCCGCGGCGTCAGCTCGGCCGGCTGGAGCACCTGGGGCTCGAGCCCGCCCACGCCGGTCAGCACGCGGATGGCGGGCTGCATCTCCTCGGTGACCGAGTCGAGCGCGGGCGCGGTCGTGCCACCGGCGACCGCCTCGGGCTCGGGGGCCCGCGCCGACTCGGGGGCCGCGCCGCACCCGACGAGCAGCGCGGTGAGCAGCGCGGTGAGCAGCGCGGTGAACGAGGCGGGAAGTGACGCGGCCCGGGTCAGGCGGTGGAGCCGCCGCAGCTCGAGCCCGCCCCCGCGGTGCAGCCGAAGCAGTGACGATCCACCGCGATCGCCCGCCGCTCGAGCGCCGCGAGGTCGAAGTCCCGCACGTGGGCGGGCGCGCCGCGCACCGGCAGCTCGAGCATCTGGTTGAAGTCGCATCCGTAGAGCGTCCCGTCCCAGCCCACCGAGATCGTCGAGCGGCACATCACGCCCGCCGCGGCCGAGGGGTTGAACGAGGCTACCAGCTCCGCGAGGTACGCCTCGAGGTTGCCCGACTCGATCAGCCACTCGAGGTAGCGGCTGATCGGCATGTTCGTCATGCAGTAGAGCGCGTCGAAGCTCACGTCGTGCCGGCGCTCCAGCTCTCGCTTCCACTCTCGCTCCAGCGCGACCTGGTCCCCCGGGAGGAACGCCCCCACCGGGTTGGTCACGAGCGCGAGGCGCCGCCGCGGATCGCCTTGCCCGTAGCCCACCGCGTTCAGACGGCCGAGCGCGCGGATCGACCTCTCGTAGACGCCGTCGCCGCGCTGGCGATCGGTGCTCAGCCGCGCGTAGTGCGGGAGCGAGGCGACGACCTCGACCTCGTGCGCGGCGAAGAACTCCGGCAGGTCACGGTGGCTCGGGGTCTCGAGGATCGTGAGGTTGCAGCGATCCATCACGCGGCGGCCGAGGCCGCGGATCTGCTCGACGAGCCAGCGGAAGCTCGGGTTCATCTCGGGGGCGCCGCCGGTGATGTCGACGAGCGGGATCGACGTGGCCGCGAGCACCTCGAGGCAGCGCTCCATCGTCTCGCGCGTCATCTCCTCGCGGCGGTCCGGGCCGGCGTCGACGTGGCAGTGACGGCACGCCTGGTTGCACACCTTGCCGACGTTGATCTGGAGCACCTCGATCCCCGACGGCGTGAGCGGCCAGAGGCCCGCGCCAGCGAGCGCATCCTCCACCTCGCGCGCGAGCGGGAGGGCTTGGAGCGTCGCGAGCTGGTTCGGCGCCTCCGCGAGGGGCAGCCGCCGAGCCCGCAGGCTGCGAGTGGCGGGGCCGGCCTTGTCGCCCGGCGCCGAGCGCGCAACCGGGTCGGTCACATCGAGATCTTTTCCGCGCGGTTGCGCATCTGGATCCCGTGCACCAGCGAGGCGCCCCCGCGGAGCGCGGCCGCGACGTGGACCGCCTCGGTCATCTGGTCGAGATCGGCGCCCTTGCGCAGGCAGTCCTTGCTGTAGCTGTCGATGCAGTACGGGCACTGGATCGCGTGGGCCACGCCGAGCGCGATGAGCGCCTTCTCCCGCGCGGTCAGGGCGCCGTCCTTGAACACCGCGCCGTAGTAGTCGAAGAACTTCTCCGCGAGCTCGGGGACGTTCTCGCCGATCGAGCCGAAGCGCTCGAGGTCGTGCTGGTCGTAGTAGTGCGTCATCGTCGATCCCGGCCCGGGTTATGGCGTGGGCGGGCGGAGGTTACACCGCGCACGCCGCGGCGCGAGCGCGCCCGAGGGGTGGGCGGCCCGGGCGGCGGTGCGGATCGCGCGTGCACCGGCCGAGGTACGCTCACGGCCATGACGGAGCACGACCACGATCACTGCCACGGCGAGGCGATGGTCACGCCCGAGGCCGACGCCGCGATCGCGCGCAAGGCGCTCGCGGAGGGCGACCTCAAGCACGCGCTCTTCCACGTCGCGGGGGCGCTCTCCGTCCAGCCCGACGAGCCGCGCTACCTCGCCCTCCTCGAGGAGGTGCTCGCGTCGGTCGACGACCCGGTGGCCCTCGCGGAGACGGAGCCGGGGGCCTCCTACATGCTCTTCGCGGTCAAGGCGTGGGCGTGGCGCCGCGCCGGGCGCGCGACCGACGCGGCCGCCCTGCTCGTCCGGGTCCTCGAGACGCGTCCAGACAGCCCCTACGGCGGTTGGCTCCGCGCGTGGATCGCGGACGCCGCGCTCGAGCCGGCCCCGGTGTCTCGCGCGATCGACGTCGCGCTCAGCAACCTCGACAAGACCGACCTCGGCCGCCGGTACGGAGACCACGCGCGCGCGCTCTTCCTCGACGCGCTCACGACGCTTCGCGCCCGCGAGCCGGCCGCGGCCGACACGAACCTCGCGCTCGGCCGGCTCCTGCGGGTGCTGAGGCGCTATGACGAGGCGATGGCGATCGCCCAGGCGGAGGACGAGCGCGCGCCGACCTACCGGACCGCGCTCCTGCTCGGCACGATCGAGCGCGAGCGCGGCGCGCGCGCCGAGGCGGTCCCCTGGTTCCGGCGCGCCGCGGAGCGGGACCCGTCGGACTTCGCGATCCACCTCGACATCGGCGACACGCTCCTCGGCCTCGGCGACTTCGCCGCGGCGATCGCGGCCTACGAGGCGGCGCTCGCGCGGGATCCGGGCAACGCCTGGGCGAGCGCGTCGATCCCCTACGCGCGCTTCCGCGCGAGCGGCGCGCTCGCGGACCGGGAGGCGGTCGAGGCCTACGCGGCGGCGCGCCCGGACGACGGGCGAGCGCAGGGCCTCGTTGCCCGGGTGACGCCGTTCCTCGGCTACCTCCCCGAGCCGAACGAGGCGTGCCTCGGCGTGGTGGGCGGGCTGTGGAGGGGCGAGATCGACTCCCCGCCGGTCCGGATGGCCTCGACCTCGCTCGAGTCGCCGAGCGCGCTGGCCGCGGCCGACGAGGCCCTCGCCGCGCGCGGCTTCGCGCCGCCGTCGCGCACCGTCTCGCGCCCGCTCGACCCCGACGTCCGGGTGCCCCTCGCGCGGACCGCCTTCGTGCTCTGGGGCTACGACGACATCACGGCCACTCCCGCGGTGCCGCCGCCGTCCGACGAGGTCGCGGCGGCGGTGGCGGAGCTCGCGCGGCGGAGCTTCTCCGCGGTGGCGTGGGCCCGCGAGGCGGAGGCGATCGCGGGTCGGCTCGGCCCCGCGGCCATCCCCGACCTGCTCGCCAGCACCGTGCACCCGCCGCCGTGGCCCGATGGCTGGGCGCCATGGCATTGGCGCCAGCAGGTAGCCCTGGCCGCGCCGTTGATCATCGCGCTGTCCGAGGAGGGGTGGGCCGAGAGCGGGCGCCGGGCGGCGCTCCACTCGCTGCTCTTCGGGATCCTCGACTGGACGACGACGGGCGGGATCGTCGCGATGACCGAGCTCGCGTTCCGCGGTGGCGCGCCACGCGACGAGGCGCTCGCGTGGTTCGCGGAGCTGGAGCGGATCCCCGAGAGCCCGAGCGCCTACGGCAACGTCATGGTGCCTCTGGTCGAGTGCATGCTTCAGCTCCCCTTCCTCCCGGCCGAGCGCCGGGAGATCCTCCGCGCCCGCCGACGCGGTCTGCTCGCGACCTAGTGGGTGCTGGCGAAGGGAGAGGAGGAAGCGAGTTGGGCCGTCGCGGCCGCGCAGGAGCTTGATTCGCCGCCGTCGCGGGGCGCCTCCCGGGCGGTAAGCGCCCGCCTCGCCGCCGGCCGCTCCTCGACGATGCCCGAGCCAGCCTCGGCGAGCCCCTCGTCGCTTTTTGGGGGCTCGCGCGGCGGTCGGGTAGGTTCGGCTCGATGCCCCCTCGGCTCGAGCCTCCCCGCCTCCGCCGCGTCCGGCCGCGGCGCCGCCGAGCCCCCGCGCCGCCGCCCCGGGTCGAGGAGCTGGCGCGCCGCGCGGACGCGCCTCACCACGAAGATGCCCCGGCGCCCTACCCGGAGGAGCCCGCGCCCGAGGAGGTGACGGTCGCCACCGGTGCGCTCTGCCTGCGCCGCT
Organism: Polyangia bacterium; assembly: GCA_030426845.1. Lineage (GTDB taxonomy): Bacteria > Myxococcota_A > Polyangia > Polyangiales > Sandaracinaceae > JAUHXR01. The sequence goes on from JAUHXR010000068.1 coordinate 29,742, forward strand.
GCCACACCTGCGGCGAGGAGTACCCGAGCGACTACGTGGTTTGCCCGCGCGACTCGACGCCGCTCGGCCTCGATCGCGACGCGGAGGACCCGATGATCGGCGTCGTCCTCGCCGGGACCTACCGCGTGCAGCGGGTGCTCGGGCGCGGCGGCATGGGGCGGCTCTACGAGGCGTCCCACGCGCGGCTCGACCGGATGTTCGCGATCAAGGTGATCCACGAGGCGCAGTCGCGCTCCCGCGACGCGGTCCGGCGCTTCGATCGCGAGGCCCGCGTCCTGAGCCGCATCCGCTCCGATCACGTCCTCGACGTGATGGACGTGCTCCGTACCCCGGACGATCGGCCCGCGATCGTGACCGCACGGCTCGAGGGCGAGGACCTCAAGGCGCGCCTCGACCGCGTCAAGAAGATGTCCGTAGAGGAGGCGATCCCGCTCGCGCGCCAGATCTGCCGCGGCCTCGCGGCGGCCCACGCCGAGGGCATCGTCCACCGCGACCTCAAGCCGTCCAACCTCTTCCTCGAGGGCGGCGCCGACGGGCGCACCACCGTGAAGGTGCTCGACTTCGGGGTCGCGAAGCTGCGTGGCGACGGCGAGCTCACGCGGACCGGCGCGGTGGTCGGCACGCCCGCGTACATGGCGCCAGAGCAGGCCCGCGGCAGCGCGACGGTCGACGAGCGCGCGGACCTCTACGCGGTCGGCGCGGTGCTCTACCGCATGCTCACCGGGCGCGCGCCCTACACCGGCGAGGAGCCGGCCCGCCTGCTCTCGAGCCTGCTCCACGAGGCGCCGCCGCGGCCCCGAGCGATCGAGCGCTCGATCCCCGCGGGGCTCGAGGTGCTGATCCAGCGCGCGATGGCCCGCGACCCGGAGGACCGGCCGGCCGACGCACTGACCCTCGAGCGCGAGCTCGCCGCCTTCGACACCGCGCCGGCCGACGCGCCCCCCGCGGACTGGCGCCCGACCGACGGCGACGTGAGCACGCTCGTCCTGCCCCGCGGGTCGGTCGACCGCGCCAAGGAGCTCGGCCGCCACGCGCGCCGCGCCCGCCCCCTCGCGGTCGCCCTCTCCGCGGTGACCGCGTCCGTCGCCGGGGCGCTGGCCGCGCTGTTCGTGGTCGGCTTCCAGACCCTCGACGGCGCCGCGCGCGCGCCGGTCGAGGTGAGCGCCGCCTGGCTCCTCTCGGGCGCGGCGGTGATCGGCGCGCTGAGCGTGCTCTCGCGCTGGCTCGGCCGGCGGTGGGTGAGCGCGCCCGAGGTGCTCCGGGTCGACCGCGCGCTCGGCGCGGCCGTCGTGGCCGCCGGGGCGTCGCTCGGCCTCCTCGAGCTCACCGCGCGAGCGCTCGCGGCCCTCGACGGCGTCAGCGAGCCCACCCTCGGCTGGGCGCTCGTGGCGCGCGCCGGGGTCGCCCTCGGCTGCGGCCTCGCGGCCGGCGTCCTCGCGCATCGCCGCCGCGCGTTCGGCTGAGGCGGAACGGTCCGAGCTTCTCGCGCTTCCGTTCACCCACCGGCCGCGCGAACAAGCTCGAAGAGCTCGGACCGTCCCCCGGTCCCCAGCGACCGAGACGGGCGAACGAGCTCCAAGAAGCTCGGACCGTCCCCGGGGTGCTGCCCGGGTCGTTGGCCGGCTCAGCGGAGGCGCAGGAGGCGCGCGCCGCCGCCCTCGGGGAGCGCGAGCACCGCGGGCACCATCATCAGGGCGCCGTCGGCGTCCACGAGCCGGCCCGCCACCCAGATCGGCGACAGGCGGGTGTGGCGCGCGAGCACCTCGACCGCGGCCGCGTCGTCCGCCCGGGCGAAGGCGAGCGGCGCGCCCTCGTCGTCGAACGCGACCGGGTCGCCCTCGTCGCTCCAGCGGCGCGGCACCACGATCGCGAAGGGCTCGCTCTGGCCCGGGTGCTCGGTGACCCACTCGCGGTAGCGATCGGCGAGCGCGGCGAAGCGGCGGTAGCCGTTGGCGACGACCTTGCGCAGCGTCTCCGCGCCGCACGTCGGCGTCAGCGAGTATTGCATCAGCCGGATGCGCCGCGGGTGCGCGCCGTCCTCCACCTCGGCGAGGCCGACCGTGACGACCCGGGGGCACGGTCCGACCGAGCAGCGCGGCGCGTGGCGGCTGCGCTCCTCGCGGAAGATCTCGCCGTTGTGGAGGTCGACGAGGTAGCGGCGCTCGAGCCCGCCGCGCTCGCTCGTCGGCAGGTGCTCGCGCGCGATCTCGACCATCGTCCGGTCGCTCAGCCGCTCCACCGCGCTGCGGTCCCCCTCCGCCCCGGTCCAGCTGACCACCCGTCGGCGCACCGCCCGGGTCGGCCGCGGCTCGCGCAGCGTGGTGGCGAGCTGGCTCGCGCCGGTGAGCAGGCGCCCCCCGAGGGCCGGGTCGCCGCGCTCGAGCGCGATGCGCAGCCGGCCAACCCACCGCGCGAGGCCCGACGGCGTCGGCAACGGCGCCTCCTTGCGGAGCCGCTCGAGGCTCTCCGAGATCGACGGCGAGTCGACGCTCATCCCGGCCCGCACGACGGTGGTGACCACGTCGTCGAGGGCGTCCGCGAGCCGCTCGCGTGGGCTGCCTTCGACCGCTGCGTCGCCCGGCGGGGGCGGCGCGAAGCTGACGCGCGCCGGCTCCGCGCCGTCGCTCGTGCGCACGCCGCCGCGCGCGTCGGCGATCCAGCGCA